>JANMYL010000154.1:0-12210 GCA_031382045.1 Akkermansiaceae bacterium
GGTTATCAAACCAAGAAAGTGACCTTCACCGCCACTGGAACCACGGCCAGCCTAAAAATCGAAAACACGGGGAATCCGGGTGACTGCGCGCTGTTGATTGACAACCTTACCATCCGCAATCCGGCCAAAACCCTGGTTTACACGGTCGAGGGCGATGCCGCCCCGCCGATCAACACGCTGGCCACCGTGGGCACCCGGCTGCTCCCGCCGGAAGGTCACGAAAACGCCGGCTACATTTCCGGCGGCACCGGCTACTATCCGCAGGGTTATTTGAATCCGTTCGTCGTCGGCGTGGAGGCCGCGAATCTGGGCGCGATTATTCCAGTCAATGCCCGGCCCACCGACAACTTGCTGACCGTGCGCTGGTTCAAAAAAATCTCCGCGCCGGGCGCTGATTTTCAAGACCTGTACGTGCCCGGCAAGATCGGCCGCTACACCGTCGCCTATCCCGCCACCACCACTCCGCCCATCGTCATCGCGCAGGGTGTGGGCACCGACGACCTCTCCGGTGCAGAAGCTGCGGGTAGCGTCTATTACCAGAACGATCCGGCTCTTCCTGGCTATAATCCGAACGAAGAGCACGCCTTCCCCCTAGCTCCCCGGGTCTATGCTTTGCGCGATGATTTGAACATCACCAGCGGCGTGGGCTACACCTCCGAGCCTTTTGTGCTCGTAGCCTACACCGACCCCGTGGACGACCGCCCCGCGATCCACGCCTACATGGTGCAGCGGACGGATGCGACCTATGACTTCGACTACACCGCCACCGCAGGAACTCTTTTGGTCAAGCCTTACCCGTTGCCGCTAATGCCCTTACCCTTGGTGGGAGCCGGCGTGGCTCGCACTTCCAAAGACCTCGAAATCGTTGGTGCAGATGCCCCGGAGAATATCACGGTTGCCAATGCCGCCGCTTACAAGGGCTTCACCTTCAAAGACCGCAAAGGCTTCACTTGGATCCATCGGGGCCCCCACGCTGCGGCGTCTCCGACCTTGTCGATGAAGCTCTACTACCTGAGTCGCGCCGGATTCTTCGTTCCCGGACATGCTGGTACGGGCGAGCCTGAGGTCGGCACAGTCCTGCCATTCCTGCGGTCGGCTGCCCGCAGCGGCCTAGCGCTAAACATCAATGCGATCGACTCAAACGCCGACGGCTCTCCCGGCGACATCGACGAACCGTTGACCGTGATTTATCGCCCCGCTTGGCCGACTGACGCGCCCGAGCTGCGGGTCGCCGAGACCTTGTCGCTGCCGAAGTTCGGCCTGCCGCAGGTCCGCGGCCAAGCCAGCGCCCAAGTGCTCTACCAGCAATCCATCGCCAACGCGCTGACCGCCACCGGTCTCACGAAAAACAGTGTTACCCTGCATGACCCCACCCGGGAAAAGGTTGTGGCGCTGGATGCCACCGCCGTGCAGTTGGCCGCGTTGCCCGTCGCTATCAAGACTTCCGGCTATCAGGGCAAAACCTATTTCCAAACCCTACCGCCGCATCTCCAAAAACGCTTCTACCTCGACCCATCGCGCGGTGCCAAGGGCACGTTGGTGTTCACCGGAGTTTTCCATGATGAAATCGCCGGCGAAGATTACCTCGACCTCAATCTCCTCACCGCTGCTGAGGAAGCCCTGCTCAAGGACCTCGTTCCAACCGGCGGCGCGGACAAGTCGAAGTGGGATGCCGCCATCGAGGCGCTCAACACCACGGTGGAAACATTCAAGCCAGATCCCGCAAGGTTCGGCTCCTACATCGTCGATGCGAACAAGAACACGGATGTCGGTGAGAATGATCTTGCTGTGATCGGTAGCCCCGACACCGCTGTGGACAGCTACGCGGTCACCGCCACCGGCCAAGGCACGGGCTTTGTAACCATGGTGTTCGGCGATGGCGGAAATCGTGACCAGCAACCGCAAGGCGACCCGGTGCAAGTGAAGGTCTTCAAAGTCGCCAGCCAGCTTTATGTCGGCGATTTGAAAGTCGTCCAATCGAGCAACCCGCTCGACGAGCAAGTCACGCTCCGGCACAGCGGCGACTTCGCGGGCAAGCCGGAAGACTACGAATTCGAGTGGCGTTGGGCACCTGGTGGTGCCACTGCGCCCGGCACCTACAACACCGTGATGACCCAGCGCATCGGCAATCCGCTGACATCTTCGCAGAATTGGGTCGTCGTGCGCGATCCAGGTGCCGTGAGGCCGACCGACGCGCAATATGCCGCTGCCGGCGCAGAGCTGCCGTTCCCCCGCAGCGAGAATGTGCATCCGGTCAACTACTTGACTGATTCGCAAAACCAGCCGACCCGCACCGTCATTGATGCAACTAGCTACACCGACTCCGACATCGCGGCAGGTTTCCCAGCTCTTGTCGCCAAATCCAGCGTTGGGGTGAATTTCACCAGCGGTGTGCCAAGCAACATCGTTTTCAGTGCCAATCTGGGCAGTTTCGACGGCTGCGTGCTCTACGTGAACCACCGCGCTGTGCTCGCCCACAATGCGCCGACCTCGGCACTCGCACCTGCGAATCCAAGCTCCGGCCTGACCCCGACCGGCTTGCCCAAACAGTTCAGCATCCCTGCTAGCTATTTCTCCGCCGGACCAAACACGATCGAGGTGGCCATCTACACCACGGCCGACCCGAACGCCTCTTCGTCGCTTAATTTCATGCTGGAAGCTGCGCAGGAAACTGACGTCGTAGCCAGCGGCGGCGTCTGGCAGTCGCCGAGTGATCCGACCGGCAAGAATACTAACCTCGCCCTTGTCGGCAGCTCGGCGGAACTGCCATTCGGTGGGCCACAATTTGTGCTCAACGACCGCTGGTTCACCATGCGCTACCGGCCGAAAGCCAGCGCCAACAATGTGCTAGGCACTCCGTATTCGCGTTGGATGCCGCCGCAATTTGTCGAGGGCTGGGTCAAGCGCGTGCTTGCCGCGATCAATCCTTTCGAACAGCGGGTCAAGGACCTTTACAACAACGCGACCAACACCGACGTGAGCGTCATCACCCAGGCCGGCGGGCGCTGGGAAGGCGATGTCGCGCTCACCATGGCCAACATCAATGACGTGGGCCTGATTGAAATTTATGAAACGGTGCTCAACCGCGCCAAGGGCATGAGCATCGACGCAAACACCAACGACCCGGATTCCAACAACGCATTGATCCTAGCTGCTGGTTATCTTAGCGACCTCTACTCGTTGCTTGGCAACGAAGCCTATGCGGACGCCGCCAATCCCACCATCTCGCTTGATGACCAGACTGCTGTGACCGAGGTGAACACCAGCCGATTCTCCTTTGAAGGCCAGGTGGCGAGTTCGCTCGATGAAGAATTGGCGATGCTGCGTGGGCGCGATGATTTCGTCAGTCCCGGAGTAATCACTGCTCCTGCTTATAACCGGCTTTATTGGAACTACACTCGCGGCATCAACAGTGGTGAGGTCATCTATGCAGTGAACTACAACGTGAAAGAAAAAGTTGGGAGTAGTACTGCTAACGGTGTGATCGACGAGGCCGATGCACAGCGGATGTTCCCGCAGGGCCACGGCGATGCCTACGGCCACTACCTCACCGCCCTCACCGGCTACTACGGACTGCTGACCAACCCCAACTTCACTTGGACACCGCGGGCCGAGGCCGTGACCATCCTCGGACAGCCGGTGACCGTAGATTTCATGGACGAACGCAAGTTTTCCGCCGCCGCGGGCAATGTCGCTCGCACTGCGCTGCAAATCTGCTCGCTCGTCCATCGCCAGAGTTATAAGGACGATCCGGCTGCTGGCTGGAGTTCCCTCCGTGATGAAAAGGGCTCCAACTCCCAGACCGGAGTGACCAGCCGCCAAGGCCTGGACGAGTGGGTGAGCCGCAGCAGCCAAGGCGCCTACTACAACTGGGCCGTGGCCAATGCTCTCGTGCCAGACGTGGACCTCACCCACAGTGGAGTGCAAAAAATCGACCGCACCACCGTGCCGGAAATCTCCGAGCTCGCCACCTCCGCCGCCGTCCTGCAAACCGTCATCGATAATGCGAACGCACACATCAACCCGCTCGGCCTGAGCCCGGGCGCCGTCGCCTTCGACCTCTCGCCATCTGCGCTCAAAGCCGGGCAATCGCAGTTCGAACAAGTTTACGAGCGCTCGTTGCGCTCGCTGGTCAATGCCAGCGGTGCCTTCAACCAAGCCAGCAGGATGACACGCTCGCTGCGCAACCAGCAGAACCAGATCGACGACTACAACTCAGTCATCGTGCAGCAAGAACGCGCCTATGTGAATCAATTGACCGGAGTTTTCGGTCGCCCGTATTCCGGCGATGTCGGAGCGGGCAAGACTTACGCCCAAGGCTACGTCGGTCCTGACACCGAGCGCTGGTTCGTGGTGGACCGCCCGTCCGATCTTCTGGACACCACACCTCCAGTGACGGTGAATCTGCGGGTGCCCACCCAGGTGCGCGGCTTCACTGGGCAATCGATCAACGACGTCACCACCAGCTACCAGACGCTGGATACCAAGTTAGGCACGCTGAGGATCATGCCTAATCGATTCGCCCAATTTGCCGATGTCATGGGCACAGCCGGTAATCGCCCCCAAACCGGTGCTCTCCAGGAATCGCTGCTCGACGCATACCTATCCCAGATCTCGCTGCTCAAGGCTGCCAATGAGCTTGCGGTCAAGCAGGCGAATTTTACCCGCCAAGCGGCGGTGTTTCAGGAAATTGTCGATAACCACCGTTCCCAGTTCAACAAGACCAAGGAAACGGGCGTCGCAGTGAAATCACTTGAAACTGCGGCCATGATCATGACCCGCGCGCAAGCTTTCCTGACGATCACCTCCAACACAGTGTATGAAATCTCTGAGGCCGCAGCGGAATCGTTGCCCAAATCCGTCGGCCTCGCCAGCGACGTGACGGCACCGGTGCGCGGCAGCATCAAGCTGGCCACCTCCACGGTGAGAAACGCGATGGCCTATGGCAAATACGGTCTAATGGTCGGAGCCGCAGCCACTCAAGCATCCGCTGACGTGCTGACCGGCTTGCTGAAAAGCACTCTCAAAGACATGGACCTTTCCCTCGAAGAGCGCCAACTCGCCTATGAGTTAGAAGCAAATTACCGTGAGCTCCTTAGCCAGCACTTCCAGTTCGCCGAGCTGACCGCTGCCCAACTGCGCGCTGACCAGAAGGCCGTCAATCTCCGGGCCGAGGGCGACCGCATCCTCAGCGAGCGCGAAGTCTTCCGCCAGCGCGCGGCCGCCATCATCCAAGGCTACCGCACCAAGGATCTCGGTTTCCGCATCTTCCGGAACGAAGCGCTGGAGCAATACCGCAGCTTATTCGATCTCGCGAGCCGCTACAGCTACCTCGCCGCCAAGAGTTACGACTACGAAACTGGCTTGCTTGGAACCACTGATGGCAAGCGAGTGTTCGACAAGATCGTCGCCTCACGCTCGCTCGGCGACCTCACCGGCGGCGTGCCGCAATCCACCGTCAGCACCCTGGGCGATGCTGGCCTCGCGGGCACTATGGCCCAGCTAAACGCTGATTTCTCGGTGGCAGAAGGACGTCTGGGCATCAACAATCCGGATCAATACGGCACGGTATTTTCGCTCCGCACCGAACTCTACCGCCTGCTCAACGACCCTGCCACCACCAGCGACGACGATGCCTGGCAGCAGACAATTGAGCAGCACATGGTGGCTAACGTATTGAATGACTCCGACGTGGCAACCTATTGCCGCAACATTAAAAAACCCGATGGCACGCCGGTCCCCGGCATCATCATTCCCTTCAGCACCACCATCCAGCATGGGAAGAACTTCTTCGGCCTAGACCTCGCCGCCGGCGACCACACCTACACGCCCAGCAACTTCGCGACGAAGATATACAACGTCGGCATCGCGCTGCCCGGCTACGTCGGTATGGATTCGTATGCCACGGGAAATTCCAGTGGAGCGCCCGCTAGCGGAGCCGCCAATGCCCTCAGCGCCACCCCGTATGTTTATCTCATCCCGTGCGGCAGCGACTTCATGCTTGCCCCGCCGCTCGGCGATACTAACACCTTGCGCTCGTGGAACGTGAAAGATCAGGCGCTGCCTCTGCCCTACAACCTCGGCGCAAATGATTTCAATAGCACTCAGTTCTTCAACGCTAACGGCACGCTCAGCGAGCAACCGTGGATCGTTCGCAAGCACCAATCGTTCCGGATGGTGAGTGACGCGACCGCCTTCTACGGTAGCGTGCCCACGGAGTTCACTAACAGCCGCCTGATCGCCCGCAGCGTCTGGAACAGCCAGTGGAAAATCGTCATCCCGGCCAATACGCTCATGAGCAACGAGCAGGACGGCCTCAACCGCTTCGCCGCCAGTGTGAAAGACATTCAGCTATTCCTGCGGACTTACTCGAATTCTGGAAACTGATGAAAGGCTACATTGGCTTGGGGGCAGTCGCTTTGCTTGTCGGCGTCGGGATTTACCGAATCTCGCCAGCAAAAGCTCCGCAGTCAGCCAAGATCCCATCGCGCCAGTCTGCGGGTCTTCCGGCTTCTACCTCCACTGATCCCACTGAAATCTTCCAAAAAGCTTTCTGGAAGCGTCCTACTGCGGACGATAAGATCCTCCACGCCGAACGCCGCGAGTGCTCAGATTCCGCTGGCGTGAGCAAATGGCAATGGTTTCTCGTCGTGGAACCAGCGTCCGCCTTGGTGAAGCATTTGCGCGAGGACAATGCTTTCTCGCTGGTGCCCGCCACAACCGTTTCAGCCATCAAAGAAGCCCCCGCATGGTTCGCTTTCAATCCCAACGATGTTGAAATCCTGCAAGCCCCCAATGGCAATATGCGCTTGTTCTTCAGCAAAACCAAGCGGCTCATCTACGCCACCGGCAGTGGCGGAGGATTCCAGCCCGGTATCCCAGAAGCCGCCAAGTCCGCGGCATCGCCACCTGCCGCCACCGGTCGCCTGCCGCTCACGCCGCCTCCACAGGACTGATCGCATCCGGGAAATAGGGTTGTCGGCAAGCGCCAGAACGTGAAGCCTCTCGCACAGCAGGCAATTTCAGCCCCATCATCTATCATTATGTCCGTGATCCGTATTTTATTTCTCGGTGACGTCGTCGGCGAGCCCGGCCGCAAGGCGGTCATCGAGCAGTTGCCGCTCCTCAAACAGTCAGAAGGCCTAGATTTCATCATTGTGAACGGAGAAAACTCCGCCGGAGGGAAGGGGATCACACCGCGCATCGCGATCGATCTTCTACGCGCGGGCGCGGCGGTGATCACGACGGGCGACCACGTGTGGGACCAGCAGGAAATCGTCGATTATTTCCCGACGGAGCCACGTTTGCTGCGCCCGCTGAATTATCCGGAAGGTACGCCGGGCGCTGGCAGCGTGGTTTTGGAAACGGCAAAGGGTCGTATCGGCGTGATCCAAGCGCAGGGCCGTTCGTTCATCCAGCCGCCGTTGGAAAACCCATATCTCGCCGTAGAAAAAGAAGCGGAACGCCTGCGGGCGGACGGAGTGAAGGTCATCGTGCTCGATTTCCACGCGGAAACGACCAGCGAAAAAATCGCAATGGGCCGGATGCTCGACGGCAAGGCTTCGCTCGTCGTCGGCACTCACACCCACGTTCAGACGGCAGATGAGAACATTTTCCCCGGCGGCACTGGCTACCTCACAGATGCAGGCATGTGCGGGCCAGAGGAATCCGTGCTCGGACGCAGCATCGAATCCGTGGTCTGGCGCTTCAAATCCGGGATGCCCACGCGTTTCCCAATTGCTAAGGGCCCGGTCCGCTTGTGCGGCGTGATTGTAAATGTGGATTCGGAGACGGGCAACTGTTTGGCCATCCGGAGGCTATCCATGATGGTGCCTGAAGCTTCGATCTAGGCGGTCGTGAACCAAAGGCGATTTTCCCTGCCAAGCCTTAAAGCTCAAAACCTTTAAAATCAACAATGACAAGTATCCAACAACGCGCGGCCCTCCAACGGCAAATCTGGCAAATCGCCAACGACGTGCGCGGCTCAGTCGATGGCTGGGACTTCAAGCAGTATGTCCTCGGCACTCTTTTCTACCGCTTCATCAGCGAAAACTTCGCCGCCTCCGCCGATCAAGTCACGGTCGACGAGAAAGACAACAAGCTCTCCGTCAGCACCTACGTATAAGTGCAAGATAATCGTGAAGTCGTGGACATCACCGAGCTGAATGCGGAACTCAAAACAACCGTCGCCAAGATCGACCGCCTGCGGGCGGATATTGATGCCATCGTGGCGGAAATCGAAAAGTAAGAAGAATCACGAATGAACACGGATTTTCACGAATTAGAATTTTAAATTTAGATTTGTGATAAAACTTTTTCATCTAATTCACTAGAAACTATTCGTGAAAATTAGTGTTCATTCGTGGTTCAACTAAATTTACATCATGGGTGAATTAATATACAAAAATGAAGTCTTCCAAATTGTTGGTTGCGCCATGGAGATTTTGAATACGCTCGGGCATGGGCTTTTAGAAAAGCCGTATGAAAATGCTTTAGTGGTCGAGTTCAAGCTTCGCGGCATTCCATGGGCACAGCAGCCGAGATTCCCTGTGGTCTACAAGTTAGTCAACGTTGGTGAGTATATCCCCGATCTGATCGCTTTTGAATCGATTATTGTGGACGCCAAAACGATTGAAAAGATCGGAAACAACGAAAGAGCACAGATCATCAATTACCTAAAAATCACCGGACTGCGAGTAGGAATCATCCTAAATTTAAAACATTCCAAACTAGAATGGGAGCGCATTGTCTTATGAAAACCATTCGTGAAAATTCGTGTTCATTCGTGGTTAAAATAGAAAAGTGAAAGGCAACACCATGATACTAGCAAATAAACTCAATCTCACCGATCAATCCGCCTTGGCGAGAGCCGAAGAAGAGCTGAGCAAACGAAAAGCAAAGCAGCTCTTTGATTTAGGCGATATCGAGAAGGTAGAAATCGGCACCTATGCTGGACTCGCCTACATCCACGGATACTTATTCGATGAGATCTATCATTTTTCAGGGAAATTGAGAGAGGTGAACATGGCCAAAGGTAACTTCCGTTTCGCCTCCGTCATGTTCCTGAAGTCCAGCTTGGAACACATCGACAACTTGCCCCATGCCACCTTCGATCAAATCGTCGAAAAATACGTGGAAATGAACGTCGCCCATCCCTTCCGCGAAGGAAATGGCAGAGCCACCCGCATCTGGCTGGATCTCATTTTCAAACAAGAGCTTCAACAAGTGGTGGATTGGAACCAGATCGAAAAAGAGGATTATCTCATGGCCATGCAACGCAGCCCGGTCAAAGACATCGAACTCAAACACCTCCTCAAAAATGCCCTGACTTCCCAGATTCATGACCGCGAGGTCTATCTCAAAGGCATCGATGTCAGCTACTACTACGAAGGCTACACCACCTTCAAAACCGAGGAACTATGACATGGGCGACGTGATCCTTTACACCACAGACGACGGGAAAACCAAGATCGACTTACGGCTGCAAGACGGCACCGTTTGGCTTTCCCAACTCCAAATCGCCGACCTTTTCCAGACCTCGAAACACAATGTTTCCATTCACACCAAGAACATCTTCGAAGATGGAGAGCTCACCAAGGCGGCAACTGTTAAAGAATCCTTAACAGTTCAAACGGAGGGCACACGCGAGGTTCAACGCACCATTGAACTCTACAATCTTGATGTGATCCTCGCAGTAGGCTACCGCGTCCGTTCCGCCCGGGGCGTAGAATTCCGGCGTTATGCCTCCACCGTGTTGAAGGAGTACCTCGAAAAAGGCTTCGCCATGAATGACGAGCGCCTGAAGAATCTCGGCGGCGGCAACTATTGGAAAGAGCTGCTCGACCGTATCCGCGACATTCGCTCCAGCGAGAAGGTAATGTATCGGCAGGTGCTCGACCTCTACGCCACCGCCACCGATTACCATCCAAGCGGTGAAGAGAGCCTGAAGTTCTTCAAAATCGTTCAAAACAAGCTGCATTACGCCGCCCACGGCCATACCGCCAGCGAGGTGATCTACCTCCGTGTGGACAGCACAAAGCCATTTGCGGGACTCAGCACGTTCAAAGGCGGCCAGCCAACCCAAGCCGAGGCCATGATCGCCAAAAATTACCTCAGCGAGCAGGAGCTGCGCGTCCTGAACAATCTCGTCTCCGCATATTTCGACCTCGCGGAACTCAACGCCATCGAACAACGCGCGATGCGTATGGCGGATTACGTTCGCGAACTCGACTCGATCTTGAACTCGACAGGCCGCAAACTGCTCGACAATGCCGGCACGATCTCCAGCACCCAAGCACAGGAAAAGGCCAAGCAGGAATTGCAACGATACAAAACGATCACCCTAGATCAGGTCGAAAAAGACTACCTGAAAACCCTCTCAGCTCTGGAAAAGCAGGCGAAAAACGAAAGCCGCAGGAAAGGAAACCAGCATGATTGAAATGAGCTACATCCATCCAACCTTCGTGCCTTTGGTGTTTTTCGTGGTTAAAGACAAACGCGAGCAAGACGCAGCATGAGCAAAAAGAAAAAACACGAGGTTTCCATCCGCTCATCCGCTGCGGAATACCTCACCTTTGTGGCGGCGAGTGGCCAGGGGGGCGTCGAGGCGGTTTATGCCGATGAGGATGTCTGGCTCTCCCAGAAAATGATGGGCATGCTCTACGACGTCGAGACCCACACGGTGAACTACCACCTCAAAAAGGTCTTCGCGGACCATGAGTTGCAGGAGGATTCAGTTATTCGAAATTTTCGAATAACTGCCTCCGACGGCAAAACCTACGACACCCAGCACTACAACCTCTCCGGCATCATCGCCGTCGGCTACAAGGTGAATTCCGAGCGCGCCGTGCAGTTCCGCAAATGGGCGACAGGAATCATCAAGGAGTTCACCATCAAAGCCTACGTCATGGATGACGAGCGCCTGAAAAACGACGGTACCATCCTCGGCAAAAAATACTTCGAGGAACAGCTCCAGCGCATCCGCGAGATTCGCCTCAGTGAGCGCAAGTTCTACCAGAAAATCACCGACATCTACGCCACCGCCCTCGATTACGATGTCACGGCGCAAGCGACCCAACGCTTCTTCACCACCGTGCAGAATAAGCTCCACTGGGCGATCCACGGCCAAACCGCCGCCGAGGTCATTGTCTCCCGCGCCGATGCGGAAAAGACCAACATGGGACTCACCACCTGGAAAGATGCCCCGCATGGGAAAATCCAGAAGTTTGATGTCAGCATCGCCAAAAACTACCTCACCGATCCCGAACTCGCCCAGCTACTGCGGCTCGTCAACGCCTACCTCGACATCGCCGAAGATATGGCAATGCGCAAGATGCCCATGACCATGGCGGACTGGGAAGAACGCCTCAACCGCTTCATCGCCGCCACCGACCGCGAAACTCTCCAAGACGCGGGAAAAGTCACCGCAGAGATCGCCAAAGCGCACGGCGAAAGCGAATTCGAGAAATACCGAATCGTCCAAGACCGCCTCTATCAGTCCGACTTCGATAAACAAATCCAAACCATTCGTGAAAATTCGTGTCCATTCGTGGTTGAAAATCTCGGGAAGAAAGGAACCACGAATGAACACCAATAAACACGAATCGGTTAATATGAAAAAACTGCTTGAGGGAGTGAAGGTGGAGTGGAAGCGACTTGCCGATGTGGCACGTATCAAAAATGGCAAAGATCACAAAAAGTTAGGCGATGGCACGTTTCCCGTTTATGGCTCTGGTGGCATTATGCGATTCGCCGATGAGTATGCTTACGACAAACCCTCCGTCTTGATTCCGAGGAAAGGTTCACTTGGAAATCTTTTCTTTGTCGATGTCCCATTTTGGACTGTTGACACGATCTTCTACACGGAAATTGACGAATCACTGATTCACCCGAAATTTTTCTTCTACTTCTTGACCACATTAGGTCTTGGGCGAATGAACCAAGCAGGAGGTGTCCCGAGTCAGACGCAGTCTGTGTTAAATAAGTTCCAAATCCCCATTCCCCCACTTTCTATCCAAAAAGAAATCGTCCGCATTTTGGACACCCTCACCGAGCTGACCACCGAGCTGACCACCGAGCTGACCAACCGGAAAAAACAATACAACCACTACCGCGACCAATTGCTCAGCTTTGAAGATGGGGATGTGGAGTGGAAGACGTTGGGGGAAATCACACGTGTTTCTTCTGCGTCTCGCGTTCATAAAAATGAGT
>JANMYL010000285.1:0-6148 GCA_031382045.1 Akkermansiaceae bacterium
GCTCGCCACCACCGCCAGCGCCGAGCATTTCGCCCGCCACTGGCTGGACGCCGCCCGCTACGCCGACACCCACGGCATCCACATCGACAATTACCGCGCCATTTGGCCCTACCGCGACTGGGTCATCCGGGCGTTTCAGGCGAACATGCCGTGGGATCAATTCACCACCGAGCAAATCGCCGGCGACATGCTGCCGAACCGCTCGCTCGACCAGCTCGTCGCCACCGGATTTTCCCGCTGCCTGGCCACCACCGGCGAGGGCGGCGCGATCAACGAGGAATACGATGCCATCTACGCCAAGGACCGCGTGGAAACGATGTCCGCCATCTGGCTCGGCCTCACCACCGGATGCGCTGCCTGTCATGACCATAAGTTTGATCCGGTATCGACCAAGGAATTTTACTCCCTGACTGCCTTCTTCCGGAACACCCCGATGACGGCACTCGACGGCAACAATTCAGAACACCCACCTAATGTTTTTGCGCCCCTGCGGGATGATCGCGAGCGCTGGGATGCCTTGGCTCACGAAATTTCCACTGTGGAGAAGCAAATAGCCGCCCGGGCAGAAGCTGCTTCTCCCGAGTTCAAGACTTGGTTGACAAGTGCAGCCATCGAACCCGCGCGTGAGATTGATTCGACTCTCGCGATCCATCTCCCGCTCAACGAAAAAGACGGCCCGCTTCGCGGCTTCGTCAATGGCAAGCCGCGTGAATGGCCGGCCACGCTCTCGCGAATCGATGCTCCACTTGGGAAGGCCCCAGTCATCAGCGACCAGCCTGTCGAGCTCGGCGATATCGGAAGTTTCTCACGTGGAGATCGCGTCACCTTCGGCGGTTTCATCCGCGTTGAAGGCACGCCCACCGGCTCGGTCATCGCACGGATGAATCCGGCTGAAGCCTACCGAGGCTGGGATCTCTATCTGGAAAACGGCAACCCAGTCTCCCATGTGATCGATTCATGGGACAAGTCTGCAAATAAAGTGGTCGCGGAAACCGCGTTGAAGCCCGGCCAATGGCAGCACGTCATGGTCACCTTCGACGGCGCTCTCGCTGGGCACCAAACTGGCAGGATCTATGTGGATGGCGTATCCGTTGGGACAAAAATTGATCCAAACACCGTCGGCGGCACCATCGAGACCGCCGTGCCCTTGCGCCTCGGTTCACGAGAAGGTGGGGATTCCAAACTCAATGGCAAGGTAGCGCTCCAAGATTTCCGTTTCTACCAGCGATTGCTGTCCGGGGATGAAATTAAAAAGTTGGCCATGAGCAGCCAGCTTCAGCACATCATTTCCATACCGCGTGAAACCCGGACAAAGGAACAAAATGAGTCGGTTTTAAAATACTATCTCGCAAACATCGATGTCCCTTCCCGTGAGCTCCGGACGTCATTGGATAAACTAAAATCCGAGCAAATCACCCTCCGCTCACGTGGCTCAGTCACGCTGGTGATGCAGGAGAAAAAGGACGAGCCATTCGCCCACGTCCTGATCCGCGGCGGCTACGCGGACAAGGGAGAAAAGGTCACGCCCACCACTCCTGCCGTGCTGCCACCGATGGTTGCAGATGCACCGAAAAACCGCCTCGGCCTTGCACGTTGGCTCAATGATCCGGCCAATCCACTCCCCGCCCGTGTGACCATGAACCGCACTTGGTCCTATTTCTTCGGCACCGGCATCGTCGAGACCAACGCCGACTTCGGCATCATGGGAGCCCGGCCCAGTCACCCGAAGTTGCTCGACTGGCTGGCCGCCGAGTTCGTCGATTCCAAGTGGGACTACCGCCACATGATCAAGCTCATGGTCACTTCTGCCGCCTACCGCCAGTCCGCCGTGCTCACACCCGCGATGCTGGAAAAAGATCCTGCCAATAGGCTCCTCGCCCGTGGCCCGCGTTCCCGACTTGATGCCGAGCAGATTCGCGATCTCGCGCTTTCTTCGGCCAATCTGCTCTCCGCAAAAACCGGCGGCCCATCAGTGAAGCCCTATCAACCGGAAGGCATCTGGGAGGCCGTTGCCATGCCGCAGTCAAACACGAAGACCTACCGCGAAGACACCGGCGAGGCGCTTTACCGTCGCTCGCTCTACACGATGTGGAAACGCACTGCCGCTCCGCCGTCCATGGAGATTTTCAACGCGCCAACCCGGGAATCCTTCTGCGTCCGGCGCGACCTCACCAACACTCCCTTGCAAGCACTGGTCCTCTTAAATGATCCACAATTCGTGGAAGCATCACGAGAATTGGCTTCCAACGCGCTCAAGGCAGAAGCCAATTTCGATGCCCGTTTGGACTTCATCACCGCGCGTCTCGACGGAAGAACATTCGATGCCGACGAGCGCCAGATTGCCCAAAAATCACTCGATTCTGCGCTAGCGACCTTCCGCAATCAGAAAGACGACGCCATGAAACTTATCACCACCGGAGCGACACCACCGCGCAAGGATGCCGATGTGCCAGAGCTCGCCGCCTGGACGCTGCTCGCCAGCCAGATTCTCAATCTTGATGAAACCATCACCCGCTAAACTGCGATGACACCTCTGGAATCCCACAACGCCGCTTACAGTCGCCGCCATTTTTTCCGCAAGTCTGGCACCGGACTCGGCATGGCCGCGCTTGCCAGCCTGCTTGGCCAACGCGGTATTTCTGCCGCCGACAGCCTTGCCGGCATCCAAGACATGCTGCCGCAAATCGCCCCAAAGGCGAAGCGGGTGATCTACATTTCACTCATCGGCGCGCCCTCCCAGATCGACCTCTTTGATTACAAGCCAGACTTAAAAAAACGCTTCAAGGAAGATCTCAACGGCTGGCTAAAAGAACAAGGCCAGCGCCTCACCGGTATGACATCCGGCCAAGCAAATTTCCCGCTCGCACCTTCTATTTTCAAGTTCCAACAGCACGGCCAATCCGGTGCATGGGTCAGCGAACTGCTGCCGTGGACGTCAAAAGTGGTGGACGATCTCTGCATCATCAAGTCCATGCACACCGATGCGATCAACCATGAGCCCGCCAACCAGCTTCTCTACACAGGCTCAATGCAGGCAGGGAAAGCCTCGATCGGCTCGTGGCTGTCATACGGTCTCGGCTCGATGAACGAGGAGCTCCCCTCTTTCGTCGTGCTTCACGCCCAGCACACCTCGCCTTATTCGAATGTGCAGGCGATTTCCTCACGGCTTTGGAGCTCCGGCTACTTGCCCGGCAAGCATGCCGGTGTCGCGCTCCGCTCGCTCGGAGATCCCGTGCTTTTCCTCAAAGACACTGCAGGCATTTCACGGGAAACCCGCCGCAACATGCTTGACGGCATAAACGATCTGAACCGCCGCTCGTTCTCTGCCATCCGCGATCCAGAAATCGAGAACCGCATCCAGCAATACGAAATGGCCTTCCGGATGCAGGCCTCCGTGCCGGAACTCACCGATCTCACAGGTGAGTCAGAAAGCACCTATCAACTCTACGGCGAGGACAGCAAAAAGCGCGGCACCTTCGCGAGCTCCGCGATCATGGCCCGCCGCTTAGTCGAGCGTGGCGTCCGGTTCGTGCAGATTTTCCACCGTGGCTGGGACCAACACGGCGACCTTCCGCGCGACCTCGCCTCGCAATGCAAGGATGTGGACCAAGGCTGCTACGGGCTCATCCAAGATTTAAAACAACGTGGCATGCTCGAGGACACACTCGTCGTCTGGGGTGGCGAATTCGGGCGCACCATCTACTCGCAAGGCAATCTCACAGAGACCAACTACGGCCGCGACCACCACCCGCGCTGCTTCACCATCTGGATGGCCGGCGGCGGCATCAAAGGCGGCCAAGTCTATGGCGAAACCGACGAAATGTCCTACAACATCGTCAAAGACCCAGTCCACATCCGAGATCTTCACGCCACCATGCTGCACGCCCTCGGCTTTGAACACGAGCGCCTCAGTTATAAATTCCAAGGCCTCGACCAACGCCTCACCGGCGTGGAACCCGCTAAAGTGGTGAAAGGCCTGTTTGCCTAAATCGCTATCGGGCGTGCACGGTTTGGAAGATTTCTTCCTGCCTAGATTCGCGTTTATGCCACCGAACTTTGAAACTTCGCTAATATTCTCCAAGATCTTGAGATATATATCGAACGATCCCAGTTCCGACTGACGAGCATTAGCGGCGTTTTGTCCTGTTGGAAATATCGGAGATTCCAAATCTAGGCGGTAGAGGAGTATGAATCCGTCATCTCCGCCTTGACGGGAAGCCCTATTAGCGTCACCCCCTGAGCAGTTATCCTACTTTGGAAATTCGCCCATGCCGCATTCTTTCCATCCGTTTACGCAAGAACATTTCATCGCACTCGGTCTCGGCGCGGCTGCGGTGGCTGCGTTTCTCATGGCCGGCAAGCGCGGGGGAAACAGCAAGAACCTAGCGACCGCGCTGCTAGCCTTTCTCAACCTCAGCAGCTATCCGCTGGGTCAGGCGGCGTGGTTATCTTTGGACGCACCGAAATCTATCGACAACATCCTGCCACTCCACCTCTGCGACATCGCGGCGATCATCGCTGGCTTCGCCTTGATCACGAAGCGCCCGCTGCTCTGTGCACTAACGTATTTTTGGGGACTTGCCGCCACCTTGCAGGCACTCATCACCCCGGCCATCACCATCGGATTTCCGCATCCACCCTTTGCGATGTTTTTCATACATCACTTCGCTGTTGTGACCGCCGCGCTCTACCTGCCATTGGTAGAAGGCTGGCGTCCGGCACAACCCTTTTGGAAAAGTCCCCTTCTCATCGCTGGCTGGTCGCTTGGCTATCTCGGCATGGCGATGACGGTGAACGCTGTGCTGGGCAGCAACTTCGGCTTCGCATCACGCCCACCGGATAATCCCAGTCTGATCGACCACCTCGGCCCGTGGCCATGGTATCTGTGTTCGATGTTCGGGATTGCACTGACGTTCTATTTCCTGCTCGCACTGCCATTCGCCAAACGACCTAGAAAGTGAAGTTCCATCAGACAAGCCCGCCGCCACCCATGGAATTTCGCCAGAAATCCAATCGCTCACGGATGCGTTTCTCCATGCCTTGATCTCCGGGCTGATAATAGATTTTCCCCTCCGGCAAATAGGCCTGCGGAACATGGGCACCCTCGTAATCGTGGGCATAAAGATACCGCATCGACTCTTCTGGCTCGCCGGACGCTGCCGCGAGTTTCTTGCGAGTGCCCGTCCTCAAATGCACCGGCACAGCGAGCGTGCGGCCATTCTCCACATCATCCATCGCCCGGCCCAGCGCGGCGTAAGCAGTGTTAGATTTTGGCGCGGTCGCCAGATAGACCGTGGCATGCGCAAGTGGAATCCGCCCCTCGGGCATGCCGATAAATTCAAACGCCGCGTGTGCATCCATCGCCACCCGCAGTGCGTTAGAATCTGCCAGACCGATGTCTTCCGAGGCGGAAATCACCAGCCGCCGCGAGATGAAGCGCGGGTCCTCCCCGGCGTGCAGCATCTTGGCCAGCCAATACAGCGCGGCGTCTGGATCGGAGCCGCGGATCGACTTAATGAAGGCAGAGATCGTGTCGTGGTGAGCGTCGCCGTGGGTATCGTAAACCACCGCCTTGCGCTGGATGGATTCCTCCGCCACTGCCAGAGTCAGCCGCACGGCGCCATCGTCATCGGGAGTGGTTAAAACGGCCAACTCCAACGCACTCAATGCTTTCCTCACATCACCATCGGATTTCTCCGACAAGTGCCGCAACGCCTCTGGATCTGCCACGACTTGATAACTGCCCAAGCCCCGCTCCACATCGGATAGTGCTCTCACGAGGACGCTGATGACGTCATCCACCGGCACCGGCTCTAGCTGAAAAATTTGCGACCGCGAGACCAGCGGCGAGTTCACGTGGAAATACGGATTGTGCGTCGTAGCACCTATGAATCGAACGACTCCCCGCTCGATGTGTGGCAAGAGCACGTCCTGTTGGGCTTTATTGAAACGATGGATCTCATCAATAAAAAGGATAGTCGTCTCTCCCCGTAAGTCGCGCCAAGTTCGCGCTTGGTCGATCTTCGCACGGATCTCCGCGACGTTAGATTCCACGCCGTTGAGTGACTCGAAGCGAGAGCCGGTCGTCCGTGCGATCACGCTGGCGAGTGTGGTTTTCCCAGTGCCAGGCGGCCCGTAAAAAATCAAG
>JANMYL010000167.1:0-13383 GCA_031382045.1 Akkermansiaceae bacterium
CGAACAAGGCGGCGCTGGCCAACCCGCTACCGCCTCCGAGGCGAAGCCGGACGGTAATGAGAAGCCACAATCTGAATCGAAGGTTGCCCCCCGGTAGCGGTTGGCAGGCCTCAATCGTTCGCCAAATAATTCATATGCCAATCGAATTTACAGACAATTGCCGAGCAACAGCACCTTGCTCGCAACTCACACGATGCAAGCAGATATTAGCTTCGATCTGTGGCATCTTTCCCGGTCCATTGTTGTTCCGACACTCCGGAATTGACATTATAGCCGAACCACACATTCCACATGCTATTATTATTTTGTGCTACTGTGTCGGGGCTACGGCAATCGCTAGGCTTGTTATTGATAGAGTGACAGAATTGTTCACGAAGCAAAGGTGAGCCAGAATAGAAATCCATAGCTAATCGAGATATTATTGTGAGAGACGAATATCCGGCGAACAAGACGCTCCATCCGACGGCGACAAGCATCCAGTCTGATTTTCAAGCTTCCATCTCGCCGTGGATGAGCTAGACGTTCTGCAAAAAAAATGGGGTCAGAGCTCTCGGATTAACACGTTGATCACGTATTGTTAATACGGTTTACTCTGACCCCATTGACTACGTCATGCAACCTCTACCAGCCGCCTTGTTTCGATGATTTTCCCTAGCTCCAACCTCAACCCCGTGATCGACGTGCGCCCTCGCTGGTAGAGGTGCATGCGCTCATCGTTGTGAAAAAAAATGAAACCTGAACTATCCAGAAGAATCATTGGCGGTGTGGCCGCGCTTCTAGGGCTGTGGTGGACTTGTGCAGCCATTTTTCCGCCGGTGAGCAGACTTTGGCTGGATGATATCGATACCTTCGATGTCACATTCGTTCTTACGATTGTCCCCCTAATGACGATTCCGGGTATACTTGCTCTTTTCCATGGGGTTCGTTTGTTCCGTGAGATGAGTGAGTCGTCATTGAAGTGGGTCGTGGGAGTGGGTGCCTTGTTTTTGGCATTCTTTTTGTCCTCACGCCTGTCGCTACTATTGCCAACGCTGCTCCCCGAGAGATTATTGGAATCAACACTGTTGTTCGTAAGTAGTCTTGTCGTGATACCCGTCTATTTCCTTGTGGTCCGTTTTCTCCTGCGACACCTCACGAATGGAGCTCCTTCCACTGCCGCACTACTGAGCCGAACCGTTGTGATGTTGATGGCATGGCAGCTTTGGTTGCTTCTTTCAGCGTATTTTCAGCAGTATTCACCTATCAAGCAGGGATACACGCACATTCCTGAAGAGCCGTGGGGCTTGTTGGGGCTTGTCGTTCCATTCATGGTTGCATATGGATCATATCGCATCGTTTCCGGCATATTAAACAAGAAGCACAACCCCAAAGATAGATTTGAGCGATAGCCTCAAACCTATCGGTTGTTGAACGAACCCGGGAATCACGGCGAAACTGCTCTACGCGTTGTGCGTTTTGATTTTAGCGCTTAGAACCAACCAATTGCGAATGTATCGGAACCTGAAATAGTCAGTCTGAAGGCTTCTGCGTGCCCGTGAAGCGAATCGCACGGCGATTCGCTTCACTTTTGCGTGGCAATGGATGGATTTTGACCTGTGAGGGGAGCGTAATCCGAGATTCTGCGGTGGATCACCGATATGAGCATCCATCGGCCGCGCACGTTCCCAAGGCTCGACGGATGCCGTGCGGTTTTTCATGGAGATATGTGATGTCATGGGCGGGGTGTTTTGATTGGCGGGGCGCGCAGGAGGCGGATGGGGGCGATCTCGCCCAGGAAGGTGAGGACTCCGCCGCAGCATTGGCAGGTGAAGGGTATGGGCTCGGGTAACTTGGGGGCGGGTTCACGCGCGGGTGTTGATGGACAACCATTTACACCTGCTGGTAGAGACTCCGTGAGTCGGCTGATCGTTACCGCAAGTAAGGATGCCAAGCGTAAATCCGAGTTGAAGAAACTGATAAAATTGTTGAAATGAGTCACCTGACCTTATTTGAGCACGAATCCTTGTGCAAAGAACTGTAGAGGCAAACAAGGCAGTGGTGGCAATGGCGTGGAACGCCCCCTAGTTCGCTTCGCTCTAGACCTCTGACCTGCGCCGTGCCAGACTTCAGATGTTCGTTCACAATAAAACATGCATTTTGCTCAGCAGGAATATAGACTGATTCCCGACCAGAAAGTTAAAGTTACCGAGTATCGGTTTTACTGGATCTTGGGTAAGGCGCTTGTATTGCTCTTGCTAGCCATTTCAATACCGATGGCCTATGGTATGAATCAAGGATGTGACTTCGCGCTTTGGTGGCTTTTCGTTTTCCCAGCAATTTTGCTCGTTGCGCTTTTTTGGAAGAGCTTTCCGGCATTTTGTCGATGTCCTGATTGTAAGGAAAGAATGGTATCGCGATCAAGGGCTGGGAAAGTCATTAAAACACGCAAGTTGTTTGATGGGGTCGGACCTACGAGGCACTATTTGGTTTGTGATCGCTGCAAACTTTATTTGTTTCTTGGTGAGTGCGATTCAGGATGATATTTAATAAAAGAATAGGCCCAAATAAAGCAAACATAAAGCTCTATCCAAAAGTGAGTAACGCTCCTGAAGTAATTCGGGCTTCCACTCCGTCGTAGATGAGTTAATTTTTTGCAAAACCATTGATACTAGCATGACCATCAAAACATACAGAGCCTGTCCAGATTTACATGCAGCCATCAAGTTTTCGCTGGTGACACAGGTATTTATTGTGATCCTGGCGGGATTTGTCGCTGATGGAGGCGCCGTCGGGCAAATCGCTTTTTTCTCCTTCGTGAGCTTTAATTCATACCTATTTTCGGTATTATTATTTCGACCTAAGAGTCCCACTAAACTTGACTTGATTTTGATTAGAGCCGGATTCTTACCAACTATTGTGATCACGTTATTTCTGACAGACTACATCTGGGATCTTCGGGGCTTCTGACTGAACACCCTTAACAAAGGTTTCGATGATTTTCAGTGATGATAACCTCAACCCGGTAATCGAAGCTCGCCTCCACTAGTCGGTGTGCATGCTTTCATCTTTGTGCAAGAATGAAGATCATCACAAGGGCCGCATGGAATTGTGTGATTGAGAAGGCTTGTGATGTTGTCAATACCACAAGGATGGATGATAATCCAATGTATGATGTTCAATGCCTCAAGATTACAAAACGGGTATATGCCAAATAACGTGGACTAGAGAAACCCAGCTACAGCAAACTCTATCAATCTAAGCTGACAGACATTTTAAATTAACGGGCGTTGTGGTGCAAACAACACGGCAAGCCAAAGTAAGCGGCGGCTCTTTTAGCTTGTAGCACGAGAACCCGTTTCGTCAGGGGCAGGCCTGCTCGGTGCGAGCGAATTGTCAATCAAGGCACGCGCGGGAATTTCGAAAAATCCGGCTTCCGTTTTTCGAGGAAGGCTTGTTTCCCCTCTCGACCTTCCTCGCTCATGTAGTAGAGCAAGGTCGCGTTCCCGGCGAGGTCGAGCAGGCCCATTTGTCCGTCGCAATCCGCATTAAGCGCGGATTTCAAACAACGCAGGGCGAGCGGTGAGTGAGCGAGCATTTCGCGGCACCATTGGAGAGTTTCCTTTTCGAGGTCGGCGAGCGGGACGACGGTATTCACTAAGCCCATGTCGAGCGCTTGTTGGGCGTCGTATTGGCGGCAGAGGTACCAGATTTCCCGGGCTTTCTTCTGGCCGACGATGCGGGCGAGGTAGCTGGAGCCGAGGCCGCCATCGAACGAGCCGACTTTGGGGCCGGTCTGGCCAAAGCGGGCATTGTCTGCGGCGATGGTCAGATCACAGACGATGTGTAAAACGTGGCCGCCGCCGATGGCGTAGCCGGCGACCATCGCGACGACGGGCTTGGGCAAAGAGCGGATTTTTTTCTGAAGGTCGAGGACGTTGAGGCGCGGGACGCCATCTTCGCCGATGTAGCCGGCGTGGCCACGGACCTTCTGGTCGCCGCCGGAGCAAAATGCGAGATCACCGGCGCCGGTGAGGATGATGGCGCCTACTTTGGGGTCCTCGTGGGCTAGATCGAAGGCGACGAGCATTTCCTTTACGGTTTGCGGGCGGAAGGCGTTGCGCACTTCGGGCCGGTTGATGGTGATTTTGGCAATACTTCCCTCATCCGTGGTTTCGTATCGGATGTCCTCAAATTCGCGTGCAGTGGTCCACATGGCAGGAGCTTGGATCATCTGAAGCTGGCCCGCAATCCGGCAATCTGAGTGATTTTTTAAAGCGCTTTGACACGTCACTTCAGTTTTTGCATAGTCCTGCGTATGCAAGCCATGCAATTCGAGCAATCTGTCGTTTCGATTCTAAAACGCGACAAGAGATTTGACCCGCATGCTTACTTTTTCTTGAAGGATGCATTGGATTTTACGCTCAAGCGGATCTCTGAATCCAATGGTGGCCAAGCGCGACATGTGACCGGGCCGGAGTTGTTGGAGGGTTGCCGGGATTACGCGCTGGAGCAGTTTGGACCGATGGCTTCTACGTTAATGACTGAGTGGAGCATTCGCAAATGCCAGGACGTTGGCGACATGGTTTTCAATCTGATCGAGGAGCAAGTTTTCGGAAAACAGGACTCAGATAAAAAGGAGGATTTCTCGGAGGTTTTTGATTTTGAGGCATCGCTGATTGTTCCGTTCCTGCCAAAGAGTCGGGTCTCAGCACCGAAGCAGGCACGCTACTCGCAGCGCGTAATTTCGTAAGCTGCGGGTAAATTCGAAACGTATTCGATAAGTTGGGTCCATGGTAGTTTCTTAATGGTATGATGGATGGTTCACTGTTGGTGCTAGGGATCGCCGGACCGGAAATTTCTCCGGCGGAGGCAATGCTTTTTCGCAAGTTGCAACCGGCAGGTTATATTCTTTTCACCCGCAATATCGTCTGTGCAGAGCAGACGCGGAGGCTCACCGACGACCTTCGCGATCTTTCCTCAGAAATGCCGATCATCGCCATCGACCAAGAAGGTGGGCGGGTGACGCGGACGCGGGAAATCGCTCCGGCTGCGCCTTCTGCTCCGGCACTTGCGGTCAAGAAGGACATGCTGAAAATAGCGGAAGCGGGTGCCTTCACCGGCGACTTATTGCGCTTGCTGGGTTTCAATTTAAACTTCGCGCCGGTGCTCGATCTCGATCATTTCCCGGAAACCCAGAACGCGCTGCGCGGCCGTTGCTGGGGGCGCGATCCGCAGCGCGTGATCGACTACGCGGGGCACTGGAACCGCTGGTTACGGAAGCGCTCCATCGCGAGCTGCGCGAAACATTTCCCCGCTTGCGGCCGTGCGCAATCCGACCCGCACCACGACTTGCCGTCGTCGCCCGCGACGCTTGAGGAGCTACTCCGCGAAGACGTGATTCCCTACACTGCGCTGATGCCGGAGCTGGATGCAATCATGCTCGCGCACGTGGAGTTTCCTAACATCGATTCTAATTTCCCGGCCTCGCTCTCGCCGCGGATGATCCGGGGTTTTCTCCGCGACCAACTGGGTTTCGACAAGCATCTGGTGTTAACTGACGATCTCGATATGGGTGCGATTACCACGCGCTACGGCCGCGGCCAAGACGTGAAGCTGGCCATCGAGGCGGGCAACGACCTGGCGCTAATTTGCCACCGCACGGACACGGCCGAAATCGCGGCGCGGGCGATCGCTGAGCTGCCGCACTGGATGACCGAGGAAGCACGCGAGCGGGTGGAGAAATTTCGCAGTAAGCTCCGTGAGCCGCTTCTGTGGTCAGATAAAAAATGGCGGGAAACCTGTGAGTCGCTCGCCAAGCTGGCGGTTGAGGTTCCCGAAATCCAGATTACTCAGGGTAGCAGTCCAGTGGCGGACTATTAGAATGTATGCCTTTGAGGATTTACGGATCGCTAGCCACCAAGTCAGTCCTTCAGTCAGATTCTATTTTTGGATATTTCTCTCACTCCTCAGCGGACTTTTCTGCATGAGCATAAAAGCACGTTGCTTAGCCGAGTGAAGGAGATCTGTTGGGACACCGGTTTTTTACCATATCATTTCGCGACTGGTGTAGCGGCGATTTTAGCGAATGAAGGCGGGCGAGACGACGCTGTGAAGGCGCTTGCGAAATCGGGTGAGTGCTTCGACCTCAAAAACCACGATGGGGTCAGGAAATTAAGAGAAACAGCTGAATGTGTAGCCGGGTTCTTGTGGAGTTTGAGGGATTTTAGAAAGGACGTTTGTAGTTTTCGTCGAGAGCCTTGATCCGTTGTAAGATTCATGATTTTGATTGAAGTCGTGATTCCGAAAACTTTCCACGACCGTGTCATCGCCCCGTCGCTTCTGGCGGCGGATTTTTCCTGTATCAGGGACGAAGTCAGCCGTGCGATCCATGCCGGTGCAGACTGGATGCATCTGGATGTGATGGACGGGCACTTTGTGGAAAACATTTCCTTCGGACCCGCAATCGTCCAAGCGGTGCATGAGTCCAATGATATTTTTCTTGATGTTCATCTGATGATTTCGAGGCCAGACCGTTATTTGCAGCAGTTCATCTCAGCTGGATCGGACCTCATCACCGTCCATGTGGAGGCTGAGCATGATGTGGCGAAAACCCTGCTCCGCATCCGCGAGGCCGGCTGTCAGGTGGGACTGGCGCTTAATCCTGCCACGCCTATCAGCGCGGTGGAGCCGTTTCTTGGGGAAGTCGATTTACTACTCTGTATGACAGTCGTCCCAGGCTTCGGCGGGCAGGCGTTTATGCCGGAAGTGCTGGAAAAAGTCACCGCAGCCGCGCGGTTTCGCGAGGCGAAAGGGCTTTCTTATCATATCGAGGTGGATGGCGGGATCGACGCGCTCACCGCCGCGCGCTGCTACACGGCTGGGGCGAATGTAATGGTTGCGGGCTCTTCCACCTTTCGTGCGCCGGACATGGCCGCTGCGGTTACCCGCATTCGCAATGCTTGAGTTTTTCTAATCTTGCTCTAAACCCGTTCCATGCCGCTGATTGATTATCTCTTTTCCATAGGTCCGATCCGCAAAGCGATTTGGAAATTCTGGTATCCCTTCCTCACGCGGCGGCTCAGGGGCGAGGAGGTGGTTTTCCTCAACTACGCATTCGAGACTGACCCGGCTATGGGGATTACGCTGTCTCCTGCAGACGAGGCTGACCGCGCGTGTGTCCAGCTCTATCATCATGTCGGCGCGCAGGTGAATTTCCAAGCGAAGAAGGTTCTGGAAGTAAGCTGCGGTCACGGTGGCGGCGCGTCTTATCTGGCGCGGACGCTTAAACCTGCCAGTTACACCGCGCTCGACCTCAACTCTGCGGGCATCGCATTTTGTAAAAAGCGCTATCAGGTAGAGGGGCTCGAATTCGTCGAGGGCGATGCGCAAAATCTACCGTTTCCTGATAGCTCGTTCGATGCGGTCATCAATGTGGAGGCTTCGCACTGCTATCCGGATTTTTCGCTATTCCTATCGGAAGTTGCTCGCGTGCTCAAGCCGGGCGGTTATTTCCTCTACGCGGATTTCCGCTTCAGTGACGGCATCGAGGGATGGGAAGAGGCGCTGACAAATGCCCCGCTCAAGTTCCGGCAAGGGCGGGACATCAGCGCTGAAGTCCTGCGCGGCATGGACTGCAATTCCGCGCGCTCGGTTGCGCTGCTCGACAAAAAGTTGCCGAAGTGTCTGCACGCGCTTGGCCGCGATTTCGCGGGCGTGCAAGGCTCGCGGGTTTATAACGCACTCTTGCATGACGGGCTTTTCTATCGATCCTACTGCTTTCAGAAGCCCCTGCTAGCTTCTTAAATTACCACTCTGCTGGTGCGACATCTTCTGTCGTGGTCTTCCAAATTTAAAAAACCGCTAGAGAGTCTCTTGCCCCGTATTTAAATCCTGGCACCCGCTCTCGCACCCGCAGGATTTCGCAGGTAAATGAGTTGTTACAATTTCAGATGAGAGATAAACTGCTCATTGTTTCATGGAGATAAGGTCTTCAAGTCTATGAATGTCCGAAGAATTTCATAGGCTTTCCTATCTTTTCAACGAACCGCACTTGGCACTTGGAAAATCCTCGCCATTTCAAGACGCTCCCGCCCATGTCGCACAGCCACATCGATGTCCGTTACGTCGCCAATCTCGCCCGCCTCGAACTCACCGATGAAGAAGTCGCTACTTTTCAACCCCAGCTCGAAGCCATCCTGAGCCACGTTGAAGCGCTATCGAAACTCGATGTTTCCGGCATCGAGTCAACCGCGCACGCCAGTGCCGTTTTCGGTAAAATGCGTGATGACATGCCGCATGAAAGCCTCTCACAAGCTGCGATGCTCCAAAACGCGCCCGACCAGGCCCAGGGCCAAATCCGCGTCCCAAAAGTGGTCACCGACGCCTGATAACTTAAATTTCAAATTTTCTTCCATGACCATCACCCAACTCCGCCGGCAACTTCTCGCCGGGGAAACCACATCCGCCGCCATTCTCGAAAAACTTGCCGGAGAAATCTCCGCCCGCGATGGCCAGACCGGCGCCTACCTTTCTCACAACCTAGAATCCGCACTTGCTGAGGCGGCGAATGCCGACCTACGCCTGCCCCTCGGCGGCATTCCCATCGCCATCAAGGACAACATCAATGTCTTGGGTCAGCCCTGCACCTGCGGCTCGAAATTCCTCAAAAATTTCATCTCGCCCTATGACGCCACCGTCATCCGTAAGCTTCGTGCTGCCGGGGCCATTCCCTTCGGCCGGATGAATCAAGATGAGTTCGCGATGGGCTCTTCCACCGAAAATTCCGCGCTCCAGGTCACGCGAAACCCCCATGATCTCACGCGCATTCCCGGTGGCTCCTCTGGAGGCTCCGCCGCCGCTGTGGCTGATCTCACTGCCATCGCCGCGCTCGGCTCGGACACAGGCGGCTCCATCCGCCAGCCTGCCTCGCATTGCGGAGTCGTCGGCCTGAAACCTTCCTACGGCCGAGTTTCCCGCTACGGGCTCGTCGCCTTCGCCTCGTCGCTCGATCAGATCGGCCCACTCACGCAAAGTGTCGAGGACGCCGCGCTCATCCTCCAATCCATCGCCGGCGGCGACCCGCTCGATTCAACTTGTCTCGACGCTCCCGTTCCAGACTACCTTTCCGGTCTCAACGACGGCGTGAAAGGTCTCAAACTCGGCATTCCCAAGGAATACTTCGGCGAAGGCATCGACCCTGGTGTTCGCAAAAATGTCGAGGCTGCCATCCAGAAATTAGCCGCTCAAGGCGCGGAAATTATCGAAATTTCCTTACCTCACACTGAGCACGCCGTCGCCACTTACTACGTTATCGCCCCAGCAGAAGCTTCGTCGAATCTCTCCCGTTTCGACGGCATCCGCTACGGCCACCGCGCGGCGAACCCAGCCGATATTCTTGATCTTTACAAAAAATCTCGCGAAGAAGGCTTCGGTCCGGAAGTGAAGCGCAGGATCATCCTCGGCACCTACGTCCTCTCGTCGGGTTATTACGATGCTTATTACAATCACGCCCAGAAAGTGCGCACCCTTATCCGCCGAGATTTCGAGGACGCGTTCCAGCAAGTTGATGCCATCCTCTCGCCTGTCGTCCCCAGCCCGGCGCGCAAAATCGGTGGTTTTTCGGCCGATCCACTTCACGAGTATCTCTCCGATATTTTTACCATCGCCGCGAACCTCGCGGGCATCCCGGGCATTTCCATCCCCTGTGGCAGCACGGATTTCGATGGTGGTAAGAATCTCCCCGTCGGCCTCCAAATCCTGGCCCCGCATCTAGGAGAGGCGAAATTGCTTCAGATTGCTAAAGCGGCGGAAGCGTGATGCAGGTTCAAGCCGACTCGAAAATTTGTCCGGTGAAGGGGAGCCGGATCATAGATCGGAGATAAAGAATGGAAAAGCGAGGCGCTCGGGACGGTGGCGTAGGGCGAGTGTTTAGAATAAGCTGGGTTCGTCGGGGCGGGGCGGCGGAGAGGGCGCTCCGATTTTTGCGTAGGCGGCTGGCATCGCCGTGCGCCCGCGCGGGGTGCGCATGAGGAAGCCTTGCATGATGAGAAATGGCTCGTGGACTTCCTCGATAGTAGCTGCGTCCTCGCCCACGGCGACTGCCAGCGAGTTGAGCCCGACTGGACCGCCGTTAAATTTATAAATAAGAACTTCCAGTAAACGCTTGTCCATTTCATCGAGGCCTTGGGAGTCGATCTCGATCATAGCGAGCGCGGCGTCGGCGATTTTGCCGTCGATAAATCCCTCGCCGCGGACTTGGGCGAAGTCGCGGACCCAGCGGAGCAGGGCGTTCGCGACGCGCGGGGTGCCGCGTGAGCGGGAGGCGATTTCGAGGGCGCCAGTGCGCTCGATCGGCACATCTAGCAGGCCTGCGGAGCGCTCGATGATGAGTGCCAGTTCATCGTGAGTGTAGTAATCAAGCCGATTTGCCAGTCCGAAGCGAGAGCGCAGCGGGGCGGTGAGCATCCCGGAGCGGGTGGTCGCGCCGACGAGGGTAAATTTGGGTAAATTGATCTGAATCGATCGCGCGGAGGGGCCGGAGTCGATGATAATATCTAGGCGGAAATCTTCCATCGCCGGGTAAAGATATTCCTCGATGGCTGGGTGGAGGCGGTGGATTTCGTCGATGAAGAGGATATCGCCCTTCTGGATGTTGGTGAGGATGCCGGCGAGGTCGCCAGCTTTTTCGATTTGGGGGCCGGAGGTGGTGTGAAGCTGGGTGCCGGCGGCGCGGGCGATGAGGTTGGCGAGGGTGGTTTTCCCCAAGCCGGGCGGGCCGGATAGGAGGACGTGGTCGAGTACGTCGCCGCGTTGTTTGGCTGCTTCCAGCATCAAGAGGATACGCTCTTTAACCTTTTCTTGGCCGATGAATTCGGAAAAGGCAGGCGGGCGCAGCGAAACGTCGTAAGGCGTCTGCGGTGCTGTGGTGGTTTGTTGGTAGAAGTTTTCAGACATCGGGGACGTCGAATTGAAGCCTGCTGGCTAGCGGGTGAGAAGCGCGGAGTTTCTGGTAATTCTCAGTGCGCTTCTGGTGCGTAAAGTCATGGATTTCCCCAGAGCCTTGTCGTAGGATAATCACGGTAACACCTTCTGGAATCAAAGCCGCAGTGAGATGGTGATCCATGGAATCAATTTTTCGTGGTGCTAGATAATTTGAGAACGCGTGGCATCCGGGTCTGAGGGTCCGATTGGAATCCAGAATAAGAGATGAGATGGCCGTAAATTTGAAGCAAGTGCTAGCGACTGGGTAAAAGCCCGCCAAAAAATTGCAGCGGGGAAATTTCTTGTCGGGGTGATTTTGTTTTGTGAGGTTCTTAGGCAATGTCTACAGACCCTTACTCATCGCCGATTTCCTCAGTGCCGCCGCCAAGCTTTTCGGGCAGCGCCGCAATCTCCCAAGGCGTGCTTGCCCAGCTAGCCGGGACGAAGGGATGGGTGCGGTTCATCTCTGTGCTGATGTTTCTGGGAGCAGGGTTTATGTTGTTAGTCGGGCTGGTGATGCTAGTGGCGGGAGGCTCGATTGCGGGAAGTGCCAAGGCTGGGGCAATTCCCGTGGGGATGATGACCGGGATCGCCATTGTTTATGCATTGTTGTCATTTACCTACATTTACCCGGCGCTGAAACTCTGGAAATACGCGACTTCCATCGGCGCTTTATTGATTTCCGGCAGCATGATGGATCTGGAAAGCGCGTTGAGTCAGCAGCGGTCGTTCTGGAAATTCCTCGGAATCATGGTTATCGCGCTTTTTGTGCTCTATTTCTTGGTGGCAATCGCAATGATCGCATTCGGCGGCTTTGCGGCTATAGCGGCCCAAGGCCGATAAAGCGAAATAGCTGCGATTTTTCCCTTGGTTTGGCCTTGCCATGTGGGTTTCTAAATCTAGTTTCCCAATTCGCTTTTCTTTCTACTGACCGACGGTTGGCGCCCCGGTGTCTGTCAGTTTTATCTTCCGGGGCAATTGCAGGAAGGAAACGAAACCAACTAACATAACCCCAAACCAGATAATATTATGGCTTACGCATGCGCGGAACCCACCAACACTGAACTCAACGACCTCATCGACTCCAAGTTTCGCGAATTCCGCGAAGGATCGATTGTCAAAGGCACGATTCTTGAAATCCGCCCCCAAGTCGTCCTAGTCGATATCGGCTACAAATCCGAAGGAGCCATCCCGTCGAACGAGTTCGAGGATGAGGAAATCGAGATCGGCGACGAAATTGAAGTGCTCCTCGAGCGCCTTGAGAACGACGAAGGCATGGTTGTCCTTTCCAAAGAAAAGGCTGCCCACAAACAAAACTGGGAAAAGATCGTCAAAGTTTTCCAAGACGGCGGTCTCGTCCGCGGCAAGGTCAAGGCAGTCGTCAAAGGCGGCCTCACCGTCAATGTCGGCGTCGAAGCTTTCCTTCCTGGCTCGCAAGTGGACATCATCCCTCCGAAAGATCTCACCGAATACGTCGGCAACGTTTACGAATTCAAGATTGTCAAAATCAACGACGAGCGGAAAAACATCGTCATTTCCCGCCGCGAAGTCATTGAGGCAGAGCGCTCCGAACAACGCCAAGTCTTCCTTCAATCCGTCAAAATCGGCGACAAGGTCACTGGTGCGATCAAGAATATCACCGACTTCGGTGCCTTCGTCGATCTCGCTGGTATGGACGGCCTGCTCCACATCACCGACATGTCGTGGGGCCGCATCAACCACCCTTCCGAGCTGCTCCACATCGGCCAATCTGTGGATGTCGTCATCCTCGATGTGGACCGCGAGAAAGAGCGTGTTTCCCTCGGCCTCAAGCAAACTTCCGATAACCCGTGGGAAGACATCGAACGGAAATACCCGATCGGTCACAACGTCAAGGGTCGCGTCACCAAGCTTCTCCCGTACGGTGCATTTATCGAAATCGAGCGCGGCGTCGAAGGACTTGTCCACGTCTCCGAACTTTCCTGGGTCAAGCGCATCACTCGTCCGAGCGATGTCCTCGAAATCGGCCAAGAAATTTCTGCCGTCGTCCTCGGAATCAGCATCGAAGAGCAGAAAATCTCGCTCGGTGTGCGCCAACTCGATTCGAATCCATGGGATCAAATCGAACTCCGCTACCCAGTCGGCGCCACCATCAAGGGGCCGGTCCGCAATCTCACCGCTTATGGTGCTTTCGTGGAACTGGAAGAAGGCATCGACGGCATGATTCACGTCTCGGACATGTCCTGGACCCGCAAGATCAACCACCCTTCAGAAGTTCTCAAAAAGAACGACGAAGTCGAAGCTATCGTGCTTGCCATCGACAAGGCCAACCAACGCGTCTCCCTCGGCGTCAAACAAACCGAGAACGACCCATGGAGCCTTATCGACAATCGCTTCAAGGTCGGTGACATCGTCAAGGGCACGGTTGCTAAGATCGCTTCCTTC
>JANMYL010000195.1:0-2784 GCA_031382045.1 Akkermansiaceae bacterium
TACGCAGTCGGGATTCGGATGCACGTCATAGGCCAGCACTTCGCAGCCGAATCCTGTCATAATGCGGGCAAAAATACTGCCGATGATGCCTGTGCCGATGACTCCGATGGTCTTGCCAAAGATGTCCGAGCCCATCAGTCCATCGATGGAGAAATTCCCTTCGCGCACTCGGTTGTAGGCCTTGTGGATGCGCCGGTTGAGGCAGAGGAGCAGAGCCACCGCGTGCTCAGCGACGGCGTGCGGGGAGTAGGCTGGGACTCGGGCGACTTGTAGGCCGAGCGCCTTGGCCGCTGCCAGATCGACGTTGTTGAATCCGGCGCAGCGCATGGCGATGAAGCGGGTGCCACCGCGGGCGAGATTTCCTAACGTCTCGGCGTCTAGGACGTCGTTGACGAAGGCGCAGACTGCTGGCGATTCCTCGGCGAGGTGCACCGTTTCGGGTTTGAGTCGATTCTCGATGAACACCAGATGGTGGCCGAAGGGCGAGTTGAACTCCTTGAGAAATTGCTCGTCGTAGGGCTTGGTGCTGAAGACGGTGACTTTCATGGTTCTGCTATCACTTGATTCCGGCGTTGAGTAGCAGGATGCGGCGCAGTTCGAGGATTGCTAACGAGTCGTCGTAGGCACCATGGTTGTCTGGTACGATTTTCTCGGATTGGCATGTGCTGAGATGGGAGCTCCAGTAAGGCACCACGCCATCACTGCTGGCTGGCGTGTCGCCGCGGCCGCGGTCGCCGATGATGGAGTGGTGCGGCACTTGGATGGGGATTTCGTCGAGAACCTTGTAGAGTGGATTTGTGGGCGAGAGTCCGGAGACACTATTGAGCGAGCCTTGGGAAACGAGGTTGCTAGGGATGTCGATCAGGGCGCTGGTAATAGTTGTGGGGAGTGAGAGGAGTTTGACGAACCACGAGGTGAGCGAGAGGTCGGCTAGGCCGCTGCCGCGGTGGGGCGTGCAGATGTAAATTTGACGTCCGATGTCGGGGTTGGCGGAGAAGAGGGTCATCCGCTTGGTCAAGTGGTTAGGTGGGAGCTTGGCATAAAGACTGTCAGCATACTTGCCAAAGCGTGCGTCCCAAAGTTTTCGGTTTGGTGAAATGACCTGCATCCGGGAGAGCAGTCCGCCCATGCTGTGACCGACGAGAACGAGCTTTTTCGGGTGGCCGAAGAGGTTTTCAAAGGCTGCCAATTCCTCGCGCAGGCGCATCGAGGAGTAGGCGATGGGCCAGCCCGTGGGGTAATAGAAAATCATGAATTGGTAGCGTCCCCGGAGTTTTGAATCGGCGCGCAGGTCATTGATGACATCGCGCCACATGCGTGGGTGAGAGTTGAGTCCGTGGACGAGGATGACGGGTATGCGCGTGGGGTCGTATGGCTCCAGTAGCATAAGCTTAGCATCCATCACGCCGGGGTGAATCAGGCCGGTGAGAGCGAGTTTGAATTCTTTAATATCGGCAGTCTGTGCGACGATGGGTGCGGTGAAATCTGCCGCGAGCGGATACTCGGTGCGTCCGAGATTGACTCGGGAGACAGCGGTGGGATCGTAGCCGGTGAGAGATGCTTTGCGCGGGATTCCGGGCTTAGCTGGGCCGTCAAATTCGAGCACGCCAGTGATCGGTTCTAAATAGCTGCGGTTGCTTACGAATCGCTGAGTGGCTGGATCTGTTGGGCGTTTCCAGACTGGGGAGAAAGCGGTGCCCGCGCCATCTTCAGTGTGCCAGTTTAAACAGAGCGTGCGCTTGACCTTGCGGGCGGGTTTAGCTGATTCCAAGCCAGCAAGCGGATAGACGCCGGGTCTCGGTGCGATGCCGGCACTGACGCGGTAGCTGAAGCCAGCATAGCTGAATTGTTTCTCGGGTTGGTAGTTCGCGCCGATAAAATTCTCGGCGATTCCCTCGGTGGCGCTAGAAATGATCCGCAGCGCGTGCTGCTGGGTTTCGCTTAAGTGCTTAACGTCCTCGATGCTGCCGCCATCGGTGTCGAGCTCACTCCAAGCAATCTCGGCAGCACGCATTTGATAGACGACGCTCGCCTCATCGTTGGTGGAAATTCCATTCGCCTTTTTCAGCAAGGCATCGGCGGAGGCTAGGGTTTTGCCTTGGAGTTCGATGTTGGCTTGCTCGGCAGGCGGCAGAATGGTCGCGCAGGAGGCGAGCAGACATGCCGCAAGTCCGGCGCTGATGCGGACGATTGAGTTTGTAAGGTGCATAAATAGAGATTCCCGAGTCTGGCTAGGATTTGGATAAACGGCTCAAGGCATGGGGCTGTCGCTGATGAATGACTTGGTTGCCACGAGGCGGACGGGCAGCTTAATTTTACTGGATTCGCCGGGCTTACTGCTGCTTGAAGTGACGGTGCCTTTGAGTTCTAGCGACTCGTCGAGCATCGTGTTTAAGTTCACGGTGACTTGGCCGGTGAGTTCGATAGAGGCTCCGGACTGGCTGCCGTCCGAGTGGAAGTCTGCTCCAGTGCTGCGGATCGTGATGTCTATCACAGCCATCTGGCGCGTTTCGGCATGGCGGATTTGGCGGAGTTTCATGGTGCCTATGGTTTGAGCTTTGGCGAGATCCTTTTCGATGATCATCTTGACCCAAGCCGGGTCAAATTCCCAGGAGTCGCCGACATTGACCTCACGGGTGGGATACCAGTCGCGTTTGAGATAGACGGTGAGTTCCTCGATTTCGTTTTGGACGCGACTGGTATCCCACCCGTGAGGTCAATGTCGGCGACTCCTGGGAATTTGACCCGGCTTGGGTCAAGATGATCATCGAAAAGGATCTCGCC
>JANMYL010000253.1:0-40567 GCA_031382045.1 Akkermansiaceae bacterium
GAGAAAGACGAGTTCTGCCAGGTCTTAAAATGAACTGACGGCAGGATTCATCCGAGATCACTTTGTTGCCAGAGGAATGGGAGGCCGGCGTTTGATGAAGAATATTTTCCAATCGATCCTTGCGGTCAGCAACATCAGCAATGCGAGTGTGACCACACCAAGCACGGCGAGGGTGATACCGGTGAGTCCGTCGATGAAAAATGAGGCGCTGAACAACACAAGATAGACGGCTTGGGCGGGAAAGGCGATTTTCAGAAGCACGTTGCCACCAACGGCTTTGAGGTAGCCGCAAACTAGGAGCATCGAGCAGGCGGTGGCAATCCCGAAGCTGGGAACCAACGGCAAAAGATCCACCAAATAGGCGAATAACAGGTGGAAAGCGAAGAATCCGGCGGCGATGAAAAACACATGCATCGGATGAAGTGAAATTCCACGAATACCGCCTACTAAGAGCACGATCGTCACGAAAAAAAGCAAGGAGACCGGAGCGAAGAACGCAATGCGTGCTGCGACGGGACCGGCGTTGAGGCGCTTGGGCATGTCCATGCCGATGGCCGGGGCAGCGAGGACGTCGGGATAATCCCAAACGAGGGTGAATCCATCTTGATTTTGACTGCGGTGGCTGGGTGAGCCGGTGCCGACTGGGAAATTGATCTCAGGAAAGTTCGTCCGCATGGTGAGCTTGAAGCCCGCGATGCGACGGCTATCCGGGAAAAAATATTTCCATGTGTTAGTCCCACGCGTGCGGTAGCCGGTGTGCAGGGTGACAGCGCCAGAAGCGGGAAGGAGAATGGCACGGGTGACAACTCCACTGGTCCCGGGAGCCGCTTGTGCGGCGCTGTCATTTTCACCGAGGCGGAATTCAAACCCCTGCAGTCCTGCCGTATCTCTGGGGAGCGGGAACGAGATATAGAATGTTTGCGGAATCTTGGTGGGATTGGTGAAGGTGTAATCACTCTTCAAATCGACGTCATAGGTACGGTGCCATAGCAGACCACGGCGTTTCGGCTCGGAGACCAGGCTGACGTTCATTTCCGTGGCGGACGGCAAGACTTGAGCTTTTCCGTTAGGCGCATTGGGTGTCTCGAACCACGCCAACGGGTGCTCTTGAACGAGATCCGGCCCCCAGACGCCGGAGACTTCAGCCTGCATTTCTGCGGATGAAACTTGCGTGCGATAGGAAAGTGTAGAGCCTAGCAGGAACCAAGCGACGGCGGTGCAGGCCACAATGATGACGGATGCGACGAGGTGGAGAATTTTCATAAAATCAAGTGAGTGAGTGTTTCAGCGGTTCAGGTCGGAGCGTTGATAGAAAACATGGACTTCCGGGCGTTCGTCGCGGCAGAGGTTTTTTTCTAAAGTGATGCACGTGGTAGCATCACTCGATGCGATACGGGTAAGATTGCCATGAGTCTCCGCCTGATAGCCGCTTGGCAGATCGAGACGCCAAAGCAGCGAGTGTACGAAAAGCGGGACTTTTGGGAGTGATAGACGGACCGTGCCTTCTACCGGATCAAGCGCCTCGGAGTGCCCGGTGAAGGAGCAACTCAGCTTCGAGATTCCATCTTGGGCGGGCAATGTGATTTTGAGAACACCTTGACCGAGATCAACCGGTGGGATGGCCTTACCTCCGACATCGCAGGAGAGGAGCTTCATCCCCGGCGGTGTGTCGAAAACGAACTCGAGCGATAACTTGTGATCGATGTTGAGCGCACCCGTAGCCAGCATCGCGCCATCGGGTTCGATTTTGAGAGACCACTCAGCGGTCGTCACCACGCCTTCCGCAGTGGCGGCGACCGGGATGGGAGTCACCGATAGATTGGCGGCAGTGGCAGTTTCCAGGTATTGGCAGGTTCTGCCTTCCAGAAGTTCCGCCAGCAAGGAAGGCAGGCCCTGCGATGTCAGCGGGGCACTTAGCCCATCCGCCGCGTAGGCAAGCAAAGGTGAGGCAGCGAGGATGAAGCGGGTGTGAGTCTCTTCTCCTCCCGGTGCTTGAAGATGCCATCTGCGGTCCAGCGGACGGAGTGGCATACGATAGGAAATCATGATCTGCCGATCGAGAATGCCTCGTGTTTTCCAAGCCAATGCCACAGCTGATAGACGGCTGTCACTGCGGATTTTCTCCTGCGACACCAGATCCTCGCCGCAAACCGTTACATCCTGCGCATCCGGCGGCAGTGACAATCTGGCTTCAACACCGGAGCCGCCGGCAGCGGAGGCACGGGCAATCACTTGATAGAGAAGATCTCCGTTGGCAGGAATGACTAGGGCCTGGTGCTGCCAAGTCCAAGTGGACGGCTCAGGAGGACGCAGCGCCTCGCGGGTTTCCTGCTTGTCTAGCAGTCGCACCCGCAGCGAACGCGCGCTATGCGGAAGCGGTCGGATTTGCCCAGCAGCAAGCACCTCTTCCTTTTCTCCGATACTGAGAGTCACTGATAGATCTGCGGAAAAATCACCTGTTTCAAAACTGGCCGATGCGCACGCGGGTAGAGACAGTGTAAATCCATTGGCAACAATGATGGGCAGCAGCCGCAGATGAGTCGTGCGAATTTTCGCCTTATCGACGACGAGGCAGAGCGAATTTTCATTGATGATGATAGCAGCGTCCGGCGGGTCTTGTTTTTCAAGCGACAGCTCTCCGGAAACTAATGGAATGAGTGCGCTATCGTCATTGAAGGAGACAGTGCGAAACGTTGCATCGATGACCGGGCGCTCCTTCTCAATCGACAAGCTAAGATGCGCCGAGAGAAGCGCAGGTCTAGCTACGACCGGCTTCGCGATAGTTTCAGTTCGGGGGAGAAGTTGTTTGAATTCGCCATAGGTCAAGCGGACTTCCACTTGATCCAATGTTTGGCCACCGGTAGCGACTGTAAATATCAGGCCAGAAATTCCTAGCAGGAGTGTGAGCTTAGACATGTCCACCGTGATCTACCCCTGCGGTGAAATCCTAATGAAGAGTTTATGAAAAATTGGGAATTCGGCGGACATAATGTTAAGACCGCTCTTCCGGGGGGCGGTGCAATGCCGGGTGAGGATCCGCCGGATGTCGTGGTTGGGCTGCACGACATGCGCTATCCCAGCACAACGAGGCTAGCACGAGGAGAATTAGTAGCGCCGGCGAGTCATCAAGACGGTCAGCAGCCTGAAATTTTTTCATCGCGAGCCTGTCATTATTATCTCAACTCCCCGCAAGTGGAAATCTCCCGCAATCTGCGATTGGCGAACGCCGATGCTGGCGTTACAGTCTTGATGTGGCTGATGATTCATTCAATTCCAACTTGCCGATCCAGCTCCAAGGGCAGCTGCTTCTGGCAGATCCGTCGTTGCGGAGCGGAGCGTTCCACCGCTCCGTGGTGTTGCTGGCAGAACATCATTCAGATGAAGGCGCGTTCGGCCTGATTCTGAATCATCCGACCGGAAAAGTCGTGGGCGATCTCCTGCACGGTGAGGATTTTGCTCCGCTCAGGCAGCTTGCGGTGTATGAAGGCGGGCCGGTTGCGCCGGACCAACTGACGTTTTCCTCACTCTGGTGGAGCAAAAAACTCGGCCTGCGCTGGGCACTTCGCATTTCAGCAGAGCAGGCGGTGATCCACTCCCAGCGGCCAGGTCGCATCGTGCGCGCCTTCGTAGGCTACTCGGGCTGGTCTCCCGGGCAGTTGGAAAATGAACTCCGCTGCAGCTCATGGATCGCCACCCGCCCAAAGCCAGATTTGTTAGGCCACGCGCACGATCGCAGCTTGTGGTCAGATCTGCTTCGCAATCTTTCCCCGCTGCACCGCATCCTCGCGGAGGCTCCAAATGATCCATCACTCAACTAGTTGTTTTTCTCCTAACTTACCATGTCACATCCGTCTCTCACGTTCAGCCCCATTCCTGAAATTATTGCGGAAATCGCCCTCGGCCGTCTTGTGATCGTCGCCGATGATCCATACCGAGAAAATGAAGCCGATCTCGTCGGTGCTTCCTCACATTGTACACCAGAAATGGTTAATTTTATGGCCGTACATGCGCGGGGATTAATCTGCGCACCCGTGACTGCCGAGCGGGCAGAGGAGTTAGAGCTGCCGCAAATGACCCGCCGCAACAGAGAAGGCCACAAAACCGCATTCACTATAAGTGTCGATGCGGCAGAGGGCATTACCACCGGGATTTCCGCTGCTGACCGCGCGCTGACTATACAATTGCTCGCCAATCCAAGCGTAGGAGCGGATGCGTTCGTCCGCCCTGGTCACGTTTTCCCTTTGCAAGCTGTGGTGGATGGCGTGCTACGCCGGACCGGTCACACTGAGGCAGCACTCGATCTTGCCACTCTCGCCGGGCTTCCTAGAGCAGCTGTCATTTGTGAAATCATGAACGACGACGGCACAATGGCCCGCGTTGGCCAGCTCGGCGACTATCAAAAACGCCACGGTCTCAAGGCCTGCACCATCGCCCAACTCATCGAATATCGCAGGCGCTCCGAGAAGCTCGTCGTCCGCGAACAAACAGTGAAGATGCCGACAGATTTTGGCGAATTCGACTGCCATCTCTACCGGATTTCCACCGATGCCAGCCACCATCTTGCGCTTACCAAAGGAGCGATCGATCCCGAAAAGCCGACGCTTGTGCGAGTCCACTCCGAGTGCCTGACAGGCGATGTTTTTCGTTCCTGCCGCTGCGATTGCGGTGGCCAGCTCGCAGCCGCGCTGGAGCATATTTCCAAAGAGGGCGGCGTGCTACTTTACCTACGCCAAGAAGGCCGTGGTATCGGACTACCGGCAAAAATACATGCCTACAAGCTTCAGGAAGAAGGGCTCGATACCATCGAAGCAAATGAAAAACTCGGTTACGGCTCCGACCTCCGTGATTATGGCATGGGCGCACAAATCCTCTATGATCTGGGCGTTCGCAAGATGCGCCTACTGACCAATAACCCGAAAAAAGTCATCGGGTTGGAGGGCTACGGGCTAGAAATTGTCGAGCAACTTCCCATCAGTTTACCATCGAATCCACACAACGAGAAATACTTGGAAACCAAACGAACTCGCATGGGCCACACGCTCTGAATTGGCCAAACTCGTTGTTGCACTTTCCAGACTCATCTTCAGACTCCTGCTATGGAACTCGACCTTATCGACGTTCAATTCGACCTTCAAAACCTTAAACCCCATGAGCTTGAGGAAGCTTTAGAGGATCCTTTTGCCGTGCGTTTTCTACCAGACAACGAGCGCTCAGACGGTGCTTCCCGCTACTACGCGCTCGGTCGCACGGTGGCAGACCGGTATTTATTTCTCTCATTCAGTACGGACGGGAAATCCGCCCGTGTAATCGCCGCCCGAGAAATGTCGGATGCCGAACAAAAATTTTACGATCGCAAATACGCGGAATTCCGCTGATTCCTTTTATCCCATGCAAGCAATCAAGAGCTGGACTGAGATTCCCGAGTTTGCCGATGAGGCGGCCGAAGCCAATTATTGGGAAAATCACGAGCTGGACGGCCGCCTTATGGCCACTTCTGTTCATGAGACGGACTCGCGCGAGTCCACCACCCTCACCCTGCGCTTTGATCCGCGGATGCTTTCGCGGATCAAGCGCATCGCCCGCGGTCGCTTCTTGAACTATCAGTCGATGATGAAACAATGGCTGGCTGAGCGGCTTGAAGACGAGATGCGCAAGCTTTGAGGATGGCACGGTTTCCACGAAATCCAAAATTCTGGCTGGCCGCTTTCCTACTTTGGTTTGCCATTTTGTGCATGCTTTCATCATTACCCGGGCAGGTAGAGCTTGTTCCGCCGATCGATCATTTCGACAAGATCGTCCATTTCTGCTACTTCTTTGGCGGCGGTGGATTGTTGAGTGCTTGGCTTTTCCGGCTACGATCAGATCTACCAAATTGGAAGGCGATTCTGTCAGTTACAATTCTTACCGTCGCGCTGCTTGGTGGGCTCGACGAGTTTCACCAGACCTTTACTCCGGGTCGCAGCGGGAATGATCCATACGACTGGCTGGCCGATATCCTCGGTGCTGCGGCAGGCGCGTTTACCTTTAAGAGGATTCATCATTTTTTAAAATAGGAGGCCATGCCACGCCACATCGAATCCCGGCGCTCTTTAAATCTCTCTGCTTAATCCGCCAAATCGGCGGCCCCAGCCATGCCCAAGAAACCATCATTGCTGTGCCGGGAATGGTAGCGCCCTGCCACTTCGCCGCTGATCATGCATTTTCGCCCAGATACTCAAACCTCTCCCAGCACGATATCGTCGTCCCAACTGCGCCATCATCCAACTCGTGTAATGGACTTCCTGTGCCAGCTTCTACCACGCATCATCATTCAACTAAGCGACAATCACATACTACTGCAAGAAGACCACGCCGCCATTCCACTCGGAGCCGACTTCATCGCTACCTTCCACAAACACCATTTCATAAAAGAAAGTAGCTCGCCATGCCCTATTCATTTTCACCAACAAACGCCGCATCCGCCACTGCGAGCTTGAGAAAAAATCCACCTGTCTGGAGACCGAAAACACTCATCTCAAAACCGAACTCACCCACAAGGACAAGATCCTCTTCGAGAAATTTGCCATCCCGCGGGAAATCCTCGCCAAGCAGATAGCTGGGTCGAAATAGGCAAGAGGACCCCGATAAGTTCGGCGTCATCAAACCCGAAACTCTCTGGCGGCGCACCATCCGCAACAAATTACTGACACAAAATTACTGACACTCTCTGGAATAAACTTTCAGCCTATCTCTTTCAGCTGAGGGCTTAGAATTCCCCCAATCCTATTACTTTTCCAAAATCACAAAACCTCATACGCGGGACAGTATGAACCGCTCCCCATCATCGTGCTCTCTCACCTTCACTTCATTCTAGGCACACTGTTATTACTAACGCTGACCGCCTCAAATCATCACCAAAAATATAAGGACCACCTCTCACTTTACTGCCAGCACCACCACCTGCGCCAGTGATCGAGGAAACTCCCATCGAATATCTGGACGCCTAGCGTGGAGCCAAATGCCTGCTTAAAATACTCGGCTATGACGAACTCACCAATATCATCGTTGTCGCCTTAGAAAATGACAAACACGCTGACGGCTGCATCCTTTACGACACAGTTGCCCTGATGTTCGGACATCAAAAATTATCGCCGCCTCTATTTGCTTAGCTACTGGCTGACTTTGAGACGGAAGAAGATTTGGCTCCCTGCAGCCGGAACAGTGACTTTCACTCGATCCGATGGGTTACCGGGGGTAATCTCTACCGTGCCGGAGCTGGTTGTGGGAATCGTCACTGGTGTCCAGCCACTCAGGTTATTGCCATATTCCACGATTTGAGTGGTGGCAGGAGAGAGCGACGAGTCACTGCGATTATACTCGAACACCCAATTTCCGGATGATTTCGCGAGCGCAGGCAAGATGGTTTGCGATGAAGCCATCGGTGCGCCGCCCAATACGAACTCCATCAGATTGGTAACGCCATCACCATCAGGATCAGCCAAGGGAGCATCATTCACGCCGGACGTCAGGCCTTGCACGCCGATGCTGGCCCAAGTTTTGTATTCAAGAGTCGAAACCACTTGGCTCAATACCGTGGAAGTGCTTGTGGCGTTAGTCGTATTTCCAACATACACCGCAGTGATGCTATGATTACCAACTGCTAGGCTGCTGGTGGTATAGCTGGCTTGGAATGAGCCGTTCAAGGTGCTGGTGCCCAGCAACGTAGCTCCATTGTAGAACGAGACATTGCCCGTCGGCGAAACTCCGCTCACAGTGGCGGTTAGAGTCACGGCAGCTCCCACCTTAACTGGGTTGAGGTTACTTGCGACAGTGGTCGAAGTAACTAGAGGACCGCCAACTGGAGTGCCGGGAATTGATACATCGTCCATTGTAAGCCAGCCCCAGCCACCACGGCCCGAGTTGATCAACTCGAGGGTATATGTCGCATTGAAGTCGAGAGTGGCCAATTCCGCTTTGGTGAAGGTCACTGTCCTGAAGGTGTCATCGTTACCGACATTCCTTGGTTTATTCAGGACGAAGACTCCATCGCTAACACGGCGCAGGGCGACGCCCTTCCAGCCGCCGTCAGTGATCGCTGCAAACGGCACTGCCAAGTTGTTTGCTGGGGCCGTGGTATTGGCGACACCCTTGGCCAAAAGTACGGTTAAATCACCGGTGCCGTTGAGTTGAAATTGAGGCGAACGCAGCCACAACGTATTTAAATGGAAATCCGTGTCACCATTCACCCAGACGGCACCGTTGCCAGGAACAAACAGACCGTTGTTGCTTGAAGCCGGTAGCAGGGTTCCCGCATAAGTGGTGGCATTAGCGACGAGATCGATCCACGTGGTGCCATTCCAAACGCGGTTATTCCAGCCTTGAAGGGTCGCATCGTTGAAGTTGTAAATAAGTGGCGGCGGAGCTATGGTAGAGATTACAGTATAAGTTTGGGTCGTATTATTCGCAGCGGTGATGGTATAGGTCTGTGCGGTGCTGAAATTTCGTGTCGTGCCAGAAGCTGGGCTGCCGCTGGCATCGGCGGAAACCGTGTAAGTTGGAGCGAGCGCGGTGATACTGGTTCCAAACGGAACAGTGATGTTGATCGTCGTCCCCGAAATACTGCCCGCGAAATCGAAGGTTAGGATATCTTTGGCTGAACTCAAAACCAGTGTCATGGCAGCTACAGATGAAGAATTCGCGCTCTCACCCGAGGCGTTATTGGCGGATACCACATAATAATAACTGGTGGCATTGAGCGTCGCTAGATCGTTGTAATTTGCCACGACAGAAGTACCGATGGTGGTGTAGGGACCGCCGTTAGTAAGCGAGCGTTTAACGTTATAGCTGGTGGCACCGGCGGACACCGTCCAAGTCAGGCCAACGGAGCTACTACCACGCACGGCGAATAAATTTGTCGGCGGCGAGGCGTATAAACTGGTGACTTCAATCGCCAATGTAGCGGAGGTGCTGGCTGCGTGGGTCGCATTGCCTGCATATTTCGCGGTGATTGTGTGTGAGCCGATTGCCAAAGTGCTGCTGGTGAAACTCGCTTGAAACGAGCTGTTTAAAGTGCTGTTGCCGAGCAACGTGGTGCCATCATAAAAAGCCACATTGCCAGTCGGAGCGGTGCCCGTCACTGAGGCCGTGAAGGTCAACGTCGAGCCAAGATTGGACGGAGTACTTCCGCTTGAGAGAGAGAGTGCTACACTGCTCAGCGGAAGAATAGTGATAGTGCCGGTGCCGGAAAAATAGGTGCTATTTTTGCCAGTTGCGGGCGAGCTGGTGGAGCCGTAGGTACCGGGTGCCAACGGTGCACCCCCGTTTAAGGTGAGCGCGGAGATAGCTCGGGTGCCGGTGAAATTCAGCGCGACCTTCGCCCCGAGAGTGATATTTAAGGTGCCGGTGCCCAGAGAGGAAGCAGAGTTGCATTGTAAAGTGCCTGCCGAGATCGAGTTGGCCCCGGTGAAGGTGTTGGCTCCCGAAAGAACAAGCGTGTTGCTGTCCATCTTGTTAAAGCCGCCACTGCCGCTGATCGTTCCGTTGAAAGTTAAAGTATCGGAGCCAGTGATAGTGGAAATCGTGTTGAGAGTCACAGGAGCACTGAAGCTGTTGCCCCATCCATTGTAGGCAGCAATTGTGCCGCCGTTTAAAATCAGAGCGTTGCTCACATTGATACGATTCAAGCGAAGAGTTCCATTCGGATTAATGGTGATCGGTCCCGTTCCCAATCCTTGATTCTTTTGCAAATCCAAATATAGCGTCCCCAAATTGATAACTGTGCCGCCACTGAAGGTGTTAGAAATATTGGTGATATTGAGCAGGCCAGGGCTATCCTTGATCAAACTGCCGGTGCCAGAGATCAAATTTGAAATAGTCAATGGTCCCCCGCCATTACCACCGAAAGAAGTCATGGCAGTCAAATTGAGTGGCGTGCTGAAGATGATGGAGTCGCCACTGTTTTGATTGATCTGCGGCAAAAACGAGCCGTTAGCCGTGGGCAGCAGGCTGTTAGTACCCGCAAAAGTAACAGCACCGGCGATGTTGAGCTGGTTAAATAGATAGTTGTTATACAGATCTTGGGTCGTCGTATAAGTGCCGGGTTTATTGAAATTGAGGCTGTAAGCTGAATTTCCGGCGACTGCGGGACTGACCGAGCCACCCGCTGCGTTGGACCAGAAAGCACCACTCCAATTACCCGCCACGGCATTGGTCCAGAAATACGACGTTGGCGTACCCCCCAGGATGCCGATGGAGACAGTGGCAGGGGCGGAGTTACTGACGCCGTTATTGACGAGAAAGGTGAAACTGTCCGAACCGTAGTAGTTGGCCGCCGGGGTGTAAGTCAGGTTTGGCGCGGCTCCACTAAGAGTGCCGTGAGCGGGCTGGGTGATGACCGAATAAACCAGCGGAGTCAGGCCGACTCCGCTGCCGGTAAGGGTAACCGCTTGGGCCACATTCTGAATCATGCTCACGCTCTGCGCGTGAGCGTAAGGAGTGCGATTGCTGATGCCCGTGCCGTCGTGAAGCCACTCTTTGGCGATGATAGAGCCATTGATTCCAGCTAATGAAGGACCGCGCCACTTGAGTTTTGCCACTGCGGAACCAGTGTTTTCATAATACTCCATTTGTAACTCTACCCGCTGGCCTGCCGTCAGATTGATAGGTGCGGCATCTTTCCAGCTCGTCGTCTGATCCACATAATCATCGATCAGAGGGGCACCATTAATAAACAAACGCGCACCGTCGCTATTTAGGGTCGAGAACGTGTAACTGCCGGTTTCTGGGACAAGTAACTGGCCGCTCCAGCGTACACTGAAAGTATCCGCGCCCACGGATGCGTCTGGCGAACCCGTGCCCCAGTCGAAGTTCAACTGCGCATCGGTGCGGGTGAGTTTCAAGTTGGTGAAATTCGTGTTGTCGAAATACTCACCCTTCAGGCCTGTCCCGGCGTTGCCGACAATAATGCTCACCGTGCCAATTTCAGAAGTGGTGAGCGAATCTGCTACTTTAAAAGTGAAGCGATCTGGGCCGCTGTAGCCCGCAGTCGGGGTATAAATCAAGTTTGGTGCCGTGCCAGTGAGCGTGCCATGAATGGGCGTGGTCACATTAGAAAAAGTGATGGCACCTCGTGGCGTAGTCCCCCCCAAAATGATAGCCTTGCCTGTAGAAACGGGGGTGACGACAAGTTGCGAGCTGGCGACAGCGACTAGATTGATGATGCCGGCGGGTGCAGTGATGGCCGCATCGACGTTAGTAATGGTGCTATTAATTCTAGCAAACTCCGCTGACGTCGGATCCCAAGTGAGCGCATACTTGCGCAGCGCGGGCAAAGTCCATCTGGCCGCCTCCCCAAAAGAACCAATGACATCCAGTGCGGCGATCTGGAAATGGTGAGCTCCCCAACCAAAACCTGGGGGCACTTCCATCATAGACAGACCGATAGAAATCGCTTCGGCGGGCTTGTATCTGGCCACTGCTTGGATGCCCGCAGCCCGAGCTTCACCGTGCCACATGGTATCTGCCAATGCTTCGGTGGTGGCGGCCGCAAAAAGATCTGGGGTCAAGGCCTGGGCATCCGCCAAAGTGAGATATTTGGTAGCGAAATTGCAAACTCCCAGTCGCGGGTTGGAATCTGGTTGCTTCAGGCCAGCTTTCACCGCTGGGTAAAGGAGATTTTTTGGAGCATTAATTGTGTAAGCTGCGATGTGATTCCATCCGTTGCCATATACAGAATCGCCAAAAATCGCGAACGACAGGAAATTATTCGCTATCTGCACTGGATCATTCCACACGATCACCTCCGGATCGGTGGCGTTGGCAGCGAAAGCACTTAGCATGGTATCTCGTTGCGCACTGGAGACGGACGCAGGATAACTCCGCAGTGCTTGGGCTGCTTTGGCACGCACCCAGAGATCCACATCAGAAAGTCGTTGACCCAGCGCGGTCAAAGCACCCACTGCCTGACGGGTACCCAATGCCTGACAAGCCCCCATCCTTGTGCTCGGAGCGCTGCTCATCGTGCCATTGGTAATTGAAGCGATTAGGCTATTTAATTCCGCTGTGGTCAGGGTGCGATTGGCCAGTTCTGCCGCGGCACTGTTCCGCACCACCGGATCATACGCACTCAAGTCCGCTAACAGTTGAGAGGTAGTGAAAGCAGGGCAATCCAGTTTGTAAGTGGCGGCGGCAATTGCGTCGGTCACCTTGGCCAGACTTAGAGTATTTGCCGGAATCGCGTTTCTTCCGGTGATATGGAGGCGCTGCAACGATACGCCGAAGGAAAGGATATAGGTGGCCGTGGGGTTCATGTCATTGTAGCCGCACTTGCCCAGATAGGTACCGTCTGCAGTATTGCCGGCGCCGAATTGCTCCTGTCCGTCATAGGAAAACGAGCCATCGGTGCGGCGAACCAGATCGGTGTGCCAACGAAAATTTTCCATATACTTTGCCACCGCAGTCGGTCCGCCGATATTTGCTCCCATTGCTCCCCAGAGATAACTTAAGCCTTGGCCACTGTGGCCGTATTCGCGACCGGTGCAGCCTGCCACCGACATACGGGCGAAATACTCTGCTTCTGCGGTACGGTTATTCTGCAAGCCAAATAAAACGGCACACATTGGGTCTTTGCCGTTTGATGCATGCCCACCGGAGTAGGGTTCGTGTTCACCATAAGGAATAGAACCCTTGTTCACATAGTAACTGAAAAAGTCCGAACCACGCTGGATTGCAGGGTCGATCTCCGGATCGATCGCTTGACCGCCAGCCACCAGAGCTTTTTTCCCTATCACAATGGCGACGTTAGTCGGAATACCTACTGCGTTCACCGGACCATAGGGAGTGACTGTGCCATGCAGACTGCCATCGGCCTTTAAACCTGTCCCTCCATGGCTGTAAGTACCGTAGCGACTTTGGCCCTTGGCCATGGCCACTGTATATCTGCTGATGCCCGATAAAACGCTAGCATCCGGCACGCCGTCCGCAACGGTGCGAAGGTAATACTCGCTGAGAAAAATGCCCATGTAGGACCAATCCCATAATTCCATACCTGACGAACGTAAGGTAATACTTGCCAACGAATCCGCAAAACTTTTTAAACGCGTCTGTACAACAGAATAATCGGTATCCCCGGGAGACACACTTGCCAATAGCGCCAAGCCTTTAATTGCACCACCGTAGTTGTTTGATAGAAAGTTGGGATCTGCCTTGAGCTGACCGACGAGTTTAGTGCGAGCACCAGCGAGAATCGCTGTGGACTTAGGACAAGTGAAAGGGGCCGTCGCAGTGTAATTTCCCATAATTACCATGGGGATGTTCTCATTGGTAGTGACACCTGCACGCCAGCGGCTGACCCTGAGCGTGCCGGCCCCAACTTTTTCGGCATCGCCGATTGCCACGCCCAAGGCTTTTCGACAATCACTGGTAAATGGTGGCACCGTGCCAGTGCTCCCCGCCATCGCGCCGAGGATTACGTCATCCACCGCCAGCACAGCACTGGCAGGCGTGCTCGCCACCGTGACTAGGATTTGGCGACTTGGCGCGGTGTGTAAACCGTAATCGCCCCCGTCGTCGATGTAAATCCAGCCGCGCAGCCCGGTGGGCCCAAGATTGTAGGTTTGACTGTAGGGGCGACTGCTGTAGTTCAAAGTGGTCTTCAGCGCAGCGATTACCCCCGGCCCAGTGAGATCTGGCGGGGCGGAGATTGCCAATAATGAACAACCAAACAGTAAAACTAGCGAAAGCGCTGCACGCGAGATACGGGATGTGAAAAGGGCGCAAAATGCCAGAACGCACCTGAAGCGATCAGTTTGGGAGGGTTTCATGTTTTGTTTATGAATTCAAAGTGGGCATGCCAAAACGAACCACGTCTCCAGATAATCACGAAAAATTCTCAGCACAATATTTATTTTATGAGCAACTGGATGACGCAACGCACCAGACTCTATATAGTTACCCCTTCAACTCCAGAAAAGATTACTAACTGTCGCTTCCTGCGATTCTACTTAGGAATGGTCTTTTCGAGAGTGGCGATGGTTTCAACCAAGGTCGTATGTGTGGGCGTCTTTGGATCGCAAGTCGTGAGCTGTTGCTTCAAGGTGGGAAGCGTCCAGCGAGCAGCATCGCCATAAGAGGCCAAAGCTTTAAGACCGGGAATCATAGCATGATTAATACCCCAGCCAAAACCCTCAGGGCATACCTGCATCTTCAACGCCAGCGCGATACCTTCCTTAAAATTATACTTTGCCAAGGCAGTGATGCCCGCCGCACGAGGGTAAGGGTGCCACATCGTGTCAGCCTCCGAAGAGATGGCCACTAGCCTGCAAATGTCGGGAAGCAGCGCTTGGACATCCTCCTTGGTCAATTTGTTTTGGACAAAGTCATTCATGTAGCAGCGAGCATGTGAGTCAGGTTGCTTAATACCAACCTTCACCGCAGGATATAATAATTCCTTGGGAGCAGCCAGAGTAGCGTCCGCCATCGAATTATTGAATAGCGCCTCAGTTAGAAAGCCATTGGAGATCTGAATGGGATCTTGCCAATTTACCACGATCGGACTGGTGGCGTTAGCCCTCACAGCCTTGAGCATAGGAGTGAGTTGGCTGCTAGCAGCGGAGCCGTAGCGGGTGAGGGCTTTGGCCGCTTTTGCACGGACCCAAATATCGGGATCCGAAATCCGGCGAGCCAAGATGGGCAAGGCGTTAGGGACTTTCAGAAGCCCCAGAGCCTCACAGGCACTCTGGCGATGGTTCACATTATTCCCATCTGCGAGGCCGAGCAGGGCATCCACTTCCGTAGCGGTGAGGGTGCGCTTGGCGAGTTCTTTGACAGCGTAATTTCTGACGACAGGATCGTATTCGGCTAAGGCTGTAATTAAGTCGGCGGTGTCAAATGCGCCCAGGGAATGATTAAAACTTCCTGCGGCGATGGCATTGGCCACTTTTGCAGTATTGAGAGTGTATGCGGGATTGAGGCTCTTACCGGTCAGATGAATTCTTTGCAAAGGTAGGGCATAAGTGAGGATGTATGAGGCCGTCGGGTTGATCTGATAGTAGCCACAAGCCCCCAGGTAGGTTCCATCCGCAGTTTTACCCGCGGCATATTGCTCACCGCCGTCGTAGGAAAATGAGCCATCGCTGCGCCGCACGAGGTCAAGATGCCAACGGATTTGATTCAAATAGGCAGCGGTGGCGGCTTGACCTCCCATATTGACCCCCAATGCTCCCCACAAATAACCAAATCCTTGACCTGTATGACCATATTCGCGGCCATCGTAGCCGGCGGTGGTCATCCGGCTGAAATACTCGGCTTGCACTGGGCATTTCTCCTGCAAGCCAAAGAGCACAGCGCACATCGCATCTTTACCATTCGACGAGTGACCATCCATAAATGGTTCGTGCTCACCGTAGGGAATTGGTCCTTTATTGACATAGTAACCAAAAAAATTTGAGGCCCGAAAGATCGCCGGGTTGATTTCTGGGTCTAACTTACCGCCGCTTGCAAGGATCGCTTTTTTCCCCATGATGATAGCGACATTGGCGGGTAGGCCAGCGGAGTTTACCGGACCATAAGGAGGAACCGTTCCGTGCAGACTGCCATCGGCATTTTTAAGCGATCCGCCGTGACCGTAGGTGCCATAACGACTCTGAACTTTCGCGAGAGCTGCAGTCAAATTATTGATTGCCGCTATGACCGTGGTGTCAGGCTTACCGTCTGCGACACTGCGCAAATAATACTCACTGAGAAAGATCCCGAGGTAGCCCCAGTCCCACACAAACATATCTTGGGGGATAAAATTCACCGCTGCCACCGACTTAGCAAACGCCTGCAACGCACTCTGAACCTTGGCGTATTCAGGATGGCTCGGCTCGACAGAAGCAAGCAATGCCATACCATTAATCGCACCACCGTAATTGGTGGCCAGAAACTTCGGGTCCGCGAGAACTTGACTGACTAACAAATCACGCGCGTTGGCCAAAATCAGGGTGGATTTTGCGCAAGTGTAAGGTGCACTATCTGTATAAGAACCCATGACCGGCAGGGTAATAGAGACATCGGTGGTCACGCCAGCACGCCAACGTTTGATCCTTAAAATCCCACGATTTTCAGTTTTCTCAGCTTGGCCGATTGCATTACCGAAACTTTTGCGTACATCAGAATTGAAAAGGGAAATGGGCTCGCCTGCGGTCCCCCACCCTGCTCCGAGAATCACGTCATCCGTGGCCAATACATCCGCCGCTGGGGCGCTCGCCACCGTTACCAGAATTTGCCGACTCAGCGCAGAGATGGTGCCGTCGTGGGCACTGCCTTCTTTATTATAAATCCAACCACGAAGCCCAGTGGGTCCGAGATTGTAGGTGAGTGTTTTATCAATCGTGGCAATCACTCCCGATGCGGTGAGATCTGGTGCAGCGGCTTTAGCCACACCAACAAGCGTGAGGCTAAAAAATAAGCGGACCAAGGCATGTGTAAGACGTGGATGAAGTGATACTATTGTGACAGTGGACATTGAACTTGGATTATCAACTTGGATGTGTGGATTCATCAAGAAGCGATTGTTTTGGCTATTGGCTCACTTTGAGCCTGACAAATAACTGGTTTCCCAAATTAGGAATAGTGACTGTTACGCGATCCGAGGGACTACCGGGTGTGATCGTCACAATGTTTGCACTGGTTACAGGAATTATCACACGGGTCCAGCCGGTAAGGTCGCTGCCGTATTCCACCACTTGAGTGATCGCGGGAGAGACAGAAAGATCGCTACGATTATACTCGAATAGCCAATTCTCGGATGATTTTGCGAGCTTCGGCAAGATGGTTTGCGAAGAAAGCATCGGTGTGCCACCAAGCACAAACTCCATCAAATTGGCGATACCATCACCATCCGGGTCAGCTAAGGGAGTATCATTCACACCGGCCGTTAGACCCTGCGTGCCGCTGCTTGCCCACGTTTGGTATCCAAGAAGCGAGATCACCTGGCTCAATGCCGTGGAAACGCTATTCGCATGGCTTGAATTTCCCGCATAGCTGGCCGTGATGCTATAAGCTCCAGCAGCCAAGCTGCTACTCGTCACGCTAGCTTGGAACAGACCGTTCAAGGCGCTGCTGCCTAACAACGTGGCTCCGTGGTAGAACGACACGTTACCCGTAGGTGAGCCGCCACTCACGGTGGCGGTAAATGTCAGGGTAGTTCCAACCGTGGCAGGGTTCAAACTGCTTGCCACAATAGTGTTAGTGGTGATAGGCCCAACCGTCACGCTGCCGGTGCCGGTAAAATAAGTATCGTTCTTATTGGTGGCGAGCGAGGTGGTGGAGCCGTAGCTGCCATTCGCCTGCGCAACGCCGCCAAGCGACAACGAAGTAACTTGTCGCGTGCCAGTGTAGTTCAAGGTGAGTTTGGCCCCGCTTGTGATGGCGACTAACCCCTGTCCCAGCGCAGTGGCGCTATTGCAGGCGATTACTCCAGCTGCGACAGTGGTGGTGCCGGTGTAGGTATTCACGCCGGAGAGCGTCAGAGTGGCGGTGCCGGATTTATGCAAATGACCGGTGCCTACCACGCTGGTAATAGGACCAGAGAGCAACAAGTGGTTAGTAGTGTTAGCAAATACATTGAGATAGCTACCAGCAGCGATATCGACCGCGTTTGGCACGCCTGCGCCGCCGGATAGATCGCTAAGTGGAATTAACTGTCCCGAACTGGAGGAGGTTCTTTCCGAGCGGAACATCCCAGTCCCCAACGCGTTAAGGTGTGAAATTTGAATCCTATTGTCAGCGTTGGTGAGTTTGACTCCTCCGCTGAAAGTATTGTTGGCAGTGAGGGTCAGCGATCTACTGCCACCTTGCACCGTGAGTCCACCACTGCCCGAGATCGGCTGGCTCAGCCAGACATCCTTTTGGCTGAATGGCATGTTGATGAGCACATTTCCGGTGCCACCTAAGACCAACGCATTTGGCACTGCGCCGCTTGAGCTGTTTCCTTCGAAGGTTGATTGTTGGAAGGAGGTGCCTGCGGCCATGGTCACCACACCTGAGCCTAGGCCATTTCTATGCGCAAGTGTGAGTGTGCCACTGTTAACTGTGGTGCCCGCGCTGTATGTGTTCGGACCGGAGAGCGTGAGATTTCCAATGGAAGTTTTGGTGAGGGTTCCGCCACCAGAAATGATGCCGGAAAGCGTGAGTTCTCCCGGGCCGCTACCACCGAGAATAGTGTTGGCGGCGAGCGCAAGATTGGTGGAAACAATCACTGCATTCGCACTATTTTGATTCACTTGTGGCAAAGCAGAGCCGTTGACGACTGGAGCCAGACTGTTGCCCACGAGGGTTACGGTGGAACCCCCGAAGTTGAGTTGGGTGAAGGGAAATCCCGCATCTAAGTCGTGAGTTGCGGTGTATGTGCCCACGACATTGAAGTTGAGAGGGTAGCCCGCGAGGCCCGTGTTACTGGGACCGCTCCCATCGGTCCATTTCGTAGCATCGCTCCAATTTCCAGCAACGGCGTTTGCCCAAGTTAAAGACAAAGGTGTCACCGTGAGACTCACCGTGGCAGCCGCCGAGTTGATTGCTCCATCATTGGCCTCAAAAGTGAAACTATCAGCGCCAGAGTAGTTCGTTCTCGGTGTGTAGATCATGTTAGGCGGAGTGCCGGTCAAAATACCATTTACGGGTGGAGTGGCGATTGCGTATGTTAGCGTATCGCCATTCACATCGGTGGCAGCCAGTGTGATGGGCATAGCGATGTTCGTTCCAGTGCTCAGGCTTTGATCTGTCGCGACGGGTGGGTTGTTCACCGGTCTTACAATGATACTTGTATCATCGGTAATAGCAGTAGTGGTGGCAAGGGCATTGCCAGCAACATCCGTCAGAGCGGCTGCGGTATTAACCCGCATTTGGAGGGTTCCGGAGCTCGTCGGAGTGACCTGCACCGTAAATACTCCGGGCGCAGTCTCGGTGATCGTGCCGATCGTGACTGCGGCGCTGCCCGCGTTACCAAAGTCGTCTGCGGCAACGCTGTTGGCATCCATATCCTCGCTGAAGGTCAGGGTGTAAGTGATTAAGGTGTTTGCAATGGTCGGTCCGCCGCTCTTGTCATCCACGAAGGAGCTGCCAGTCAGCGTTGGAGGAGTGTTGTCGGGAGCATTATTCACGACAGTTAATGTGCCAGTGCCGGTAATCTGGGGAATCACGATGTTCCCCGGGCCATAGATACCAGCGGTCATCTCAGTGGTGCCGATGAAAAGTTTACTTACGGTGTCGGTACCAGCGAAATTCAAGTTGAGCGTGGCCCCGGAGGAAGCAATTGTGATCGTGGATGCGTTGTTGCCGGTGTTAGCAGAGTTGAGTTGTAGAGTACCGGCAGTTACGGTGGTGGTGCCGTTATAGCTGCTAGCACCGGAGAGAATCAGGCGTCCATTGTTTGTCTTTGTCACACCACCGGTGCCGCCGATGTTACTGCTGCAAGTCAAACTGCTGTTTGTATTGCAGGTGAGAGTGGCATTCAGGGTGATGGGACCGCTCCACGTCGCGCCCCAGCCATTTAGACTGTGAAGCGTGCCCCCATTGACGATGAGGGCGTTGGATGCAGTCACTCGCTCCAAGGAGAGAGTCGACGCACCATTGAGCGTAACTGTTCCTGTTCCCACGGGATTGATCACATTTATACTCGTGTTTCCAATGACAGCACCCAATTGCAGCGTACCACTATTGACGATGGTACCACCGCTGTAGGTATTTGAAACTAAGCCATAAAGATGAAGTGTGCCGGGGGTGCTTTTGGTCAAACTTCCAATACCTGAGACCAATCCGGATACAGTCACCTTACCATTACCGTAACCTACTAATGCTGTATCAGCTCCGAGATTTATTCCGTTTTGAATCATCACCGCAGAAGCGCTGTTTTGATTGATCCTTGGCAGAGTGGCATCATTTCCAACAAGGGCTAAACTGTTACCTGCAAGAGTGAGGATCGAGCCACCAAAATTAAGTTGATTGAGTAGAAAATTCGCACTTAGGTCATGAGTGGCCGTGTAGGCACCAAGCTCGTTAAAATTAAGCACGTAATATCTAGCACCAGTGCTAATGGGATTACCTGCGAGCCATTGGGTGGCATTACTCCAGTTGCCCGAAACCGCGCTGTGCCATGTGTAACTCGGGGGTGTTACAATTATGCTCACCGTCGCAGATGCCGAATCCAGAAGGCCATCGTTTGACTTGAATGTGAAACTGTCAGATCCAACAAAATTAGAAGTAGGCGTGTAGATTAGATTTCGCCCTATGCCAGTCAGTACGCCGTTCGTGGGTGGGGTGACGATGGCAAAACTCAGTGGATTTTCGTTTATATCCGTACTAGTCAGAGTGATCGCTACCGCCGAGTTTTTCTCCGTGTTTACACTTTGACCTTCGGCCACAGGCGCAATGTTGGATCCAACGACGTTCACTATGCCGGGTCCGGAAAAATAAGTATTATTCGTGAAGGTGGCAGCCGAGGCAGTTGAGCCATAAGTGCCCACAGCCATGGCTGCACCGCCAAGAGTCAAATTTTCAATCACGCGGGCACCCGTGTAATCCAGACTGGCCACGGCTCCGTTGGTAATGACTAGGTGACCAGAGCTCATCGAAGCCGCACGCAACCAAGACATCTTACCGGTCTGGAGAACTGTCATCCCTTTGTATGTGCTATCACCGGAGAGTGTCAGGATGCCACTACCCGTCTTGGTCAATCCCCCCAGCCCGGTGATATTGCCAAAGATATTCATTGGGGCGTTAGATTGCACACTCGTATTTGAGTTGAGGGTGACTGGCCCGGCCCAAATAGCTCCCCATCCGTTCGTAGAAACTAGCGTGCCACCGTTAAGCGTTAGAGAGTTGTTGACCTTGGCGCGCTGCAATGTGATCGTGGCACCGCTGTTGAGCGTGACAGGCCCGGTTCCACACGCAAAATCACAACTGGGAGATACACTGCCCACAGTAGCGCCCCAAACCAGCGTGCCATTATTGACGACAGTTCCACCGCGATAAAAATTCGGGGTCACACCGTCAATAGTCAGCGTGCCAGATCCGTTTTTTATTAAAGATCCATCACCTCGAATGATCGAACTAAGCTTGGCGGAACCTGACGAATCGAATAGTAGATCCCTCATCACCGTCACCGAGCCGTTGCTCAAAGTGTAGGTGCCGCTGAAGTTGGAGAGGGTCAAATTATTAACCACGATCTCGTTTAAGTTGATACTGCCGCCCGTACCTCCTGAACCAATATGAGCGTTGTGGTTGTTAGCCCAGTTCACATTAGCTGTACCGTCTCGCCAATTATTGCTAACCCAAACTCCGCCGCCATCGCTTACGTTGGCGCTCGCACCATTGGCATCCCATGTCAGAGTGGTAGCAGCCACCACCGTCAGACTCGCAGTCGCGCTTGGCGTTTGGCCGCTGGAATTACTGATCACCACGCTATAATTTCCGGCATCACCAGTCACTAGACCATTCAAACGGAGCGTCGCGGTGTCTGCACCAGAGACTTTTCCGCCATTGGCCAGCAAAGTCGTGCCCTTGAACCATTGGTAGCTGACTGCTCTGAGAGCTCCCACCGTAAAATTTGCCGTTGAGCCGACTACCTGGGTAATACTGGCAAGCTGCTCGGTGATGACGGGGGCCAGAGGCAGCGTGGTGAAGCTCAACACCTTGGAGGCCCATGTGATTCCAGACGCATTCGTTCCTCGGAAAGTGAAGTAATAGGTCGTGTCTGGAAGTAAGCCCGTGGCGGTGCTGCTGAGATTTGTAGAAGTCACACCGTTCCGAGCACCCACGTGGGCCGAGTTGGCCCATCCTGCGGAGTCGGTGCCTTCATTGAAAGCTCCCCAAAATACATGAACGTCGGCGTTGGTGCCGAGACAATCCAGCGTTGCATTGAGCACCGCGAGACTTGGCGCAATCTCAGTGGCTGGCCGGTTGTAAAGATTCACATTTCCGCTGGAATTCGTGAAAGTGATGGATGTGCTGGTGCCCGACGACAAACACGTCGCCGCGGCCACTAAGGTCATTGAGTCTGCCGCCGAATAAATTACCCCCGTGATCGTCACACTGCTACTCCCGCTAGGAATCGTGCCCACCGTGTTTCCGCTCAGGGTTCCATAGCCTGATGCCACGCTTAACTTCACCAGTGTGGCGCTTGTCACGTTCTGAACGACGCCAGTGGTATTTGTAGCTTGGATTGTTACATTAAAGGATGTTCCCGTCGCCGAGGTTGCCGGAACAGCCGTAAATTTCAACGCTCCGGGACTTGCCACCGAGCCACCCCAATCCTGCCGCCAAGCGATAGGCACGTAGCCGCATTCCAGCCCAAGAGGTGGTGCCACCAGTTGCCCTGGGTCGAGATCAGCAAGGCGACCCGTCGTCGGCGGAGCTATATAATCTCGGTCGTTTCTCCACTCCCGGTGCATCTTCTCCACCACTGTTTGAATCCGATTGCGTTCAGCCAGAGTCATGTCGGCTTTTAGAATAGCTGGCTGGTCCGCGAAGCGATACCAATAGTAGGTGACCACACTGCCATCACCTAACAAGGACTGGTATGGACCGGATGAAGGTCCCGGAGTTGTCCAGACGGGGTCACTATCAACCGACACGACCGAAATGTGCGAGGTCGGGTTACCTAAATTTGCACCTCCAAGAACCGCAGCCGCAGTTTTCGGAACGTTCTCTTTCTCGATTGGAAGCCACATCGACGCCGAATTGGCAGGGCTTGGCCCCTGATAATATTCCGGCAACTTGACTAACGAGCCATTTGCGGATGGGATCACTGTCAATTGATCAGTTTCCCATAGGTAACCCCATTCTTGTTGATTGGAGGCATAAGGACTGACAATTCCATCCCAGTTAAGCTGTCCCAATATAGTCTTTCCATTTTTCATCTTCCACACTGGATAATTGCCGGTAGCCGCTTGCACATAGGTAGATCCAGGATCGATTACGCCGCCGGGTGCTGAACCACTGGTGGCCAGCCACTGCCCCACATCATCCCACAGTGCGCCTTGATCATAGACAGAAAGGCGGTGCATCATGAGTGAATAGCCATTCTCGTCCACGGGATAATAAACTGGCATAGAACGGACATAGGTGCTCCCCGCCGTGTCGTATCCTGCACAGCGGATGGTCTCTTGAGTCTCCATAGAAATTCCCTTGTTCGCCTCGGCCCAGCGAGAGTCGAACCCTTGGCCAGCCCATTGGGGATTGGCCACCATGACTTGTGACCAGAAGTAAGGTGTGTAGAAAGCAGCTGGACCCTTAAAGTTCCCGCTATTCATGAACAAGGTCCAGCAGTGATTACCGGTAGGAATGGCAGCGCCTGCGGTGGTGGCCTTCGGTTCAGTCAGGGGCAACGCGAGGTAGCCCGAGCCCAACAGTTGACCGCTAGTGCCTTGGCGAAGGTTGAGCCCGTCGGGGGGAAACAGCAGCGTCGGACTGAGCTGGGCCACGCCGTATTTCCCGTTGCCTCCTGTCGATCCGCTACCGGGACCATTCGCAAACCACCACGAATCATTTCCCCACGCCACGCCACCCATGATAAACTTCGGTGTCGCTGTCTGGAAATTCCGCCCGTACCACCAGCCCAAACCTCCCTCAATAGTCGTGTAATGGGAATTAGGAACCAACTTGGCCGGCCACATCCATGTGCCGTAAAGCCCAGTTTGCACCTGATTATCCCGGGGATAATCCCCCATCAAAGGCCACGCTGCCGAATAAAAAGTGTAACCTGCATTATACGTTTCGGGCGTCCTTGCGACAGCCGCACCCAAATAGCCGCCGCTGGTCAGTGGATAGGTTGTTTGGGCCTGCACTGCCGATTGCTCCAAGGCCATTACCACGAGCAGCGCGCTGAACCAGCGCATAAAATTCATCAATGAATTCATCAGGATTACTTCACTTTTATTTTTCTGATCAAACATGCGATTGGGTTTTTATCGATAGTTCCACTGAATAAGGAAATTTCCGCCACATTGAGTTATCTAACTTTACATGGAATTCCTTACCTCAAAAATCAGGCTATTGACTCACTTTGAGGCGAACAAAAAGCTGATTCCCTAGATTCGGAATAGTGACTGTAACGCGATCCGATGGGCTGCCAGGTGTGATCGTTACGCTATTAGCACTGGTCGCAGGTATTATTACTTGGGTCCAGCCGATGAGGTCGCTGCCATACTCGACAACTTGAGTGGTCGCGGGAGAAAGCGACAAGTCGCTACGGTCATACTCGAACAGCCAATTTCCTGCGGGTTTTTCGAGTTTCGGCAAGATGCTTCGCGAGGAAACCATCGGTGCGCCACCCAGTGCAAACTCCATCAGGTTGCTGATGCCATCGACATCCGGATCGGCCGAAGGACTGTCGTTCACTCCGGCTGTGAGTCCCTGCGCAGAATTACTTGTCCAAGCACTGAATCCTGTGCTTTGAGCAGGTATTAGAGACATCATTGCCTTACCCATACTTTCTCCAATATTGAAGTAGCTCTCACCACTCCAGTTCCAATGGTAACCTTCAGTGCTAGTTCCTAGTAAAATGCCGTAATCAAATTGCGTAGTTTTCACCGTAGAGACATTGCCTGCAAATTCGGGATGTTTCACGGGATCAGCGACGTTGCGTTGGGCTTCGACCAGAGAACCCGGGCCGGTGGGGGCATTGCCCATGCCTGTCTCACCAATCACTACGGGGAGATTTTGCACGTTAAACCGAGTGCGTAGATCTTTGATCAAATTGGTCATATTCGCCTCATACTCAGCCGTGTAAGTCGCGTTGATGCGGTCATTGAATCCTTGATGCCAACCGAATCCACTGATTTCGTAGCCGCCGTTAACATTGTAGCCGGGGTAGTATGTTGGAAGGTCTGCCAGCACTTGGTCCACACGCGCAACCATGCTGGTATAAAACGGTCCCACCGCACCGCCGCGCGCCGCAACGGCACCAGGCGGACGGAAGTCTACTGCCAGCGACTTGCCGCCCCACGCAATTTTAATCAATAAAACTGGATCGGCAAATTGACTCGCGACTACCAGACCAAATCCATACTCGGGTCCGATAAGACCTTGGCCTCCTGTGTTCCCAAAATTGGCATCTAGCATCCCCGTACGACCGGGAGCTGCCGGCTCGCCAGTGTAGGTGACCCAACAGTCACTGCGCTTGAGCCAGCCAGGATTGCCTTGAGGAGTGAGATTGCCCGGGTCTGCCATATAGCCATACTTGTCAGGATTTTTATTTAGCATATTGCGCAGGCTTCCGAGTCCTCCGACGAGATTGGTCAAGGCAAGATTGTTCGGATCACGACCGATCTCGGTTTGTCCTTTTCCGACCATATTTGATTGGCCAGCGAGGATGAAGACCTTGAGCTTGCCGTTACCGGGCGAGGGATCGACGGTTTGAAGAAGCGCTTTAACCGTGAGACTGGGTAGATGCGTCGTGCTTCCCAAATACCGGGCTGTGATCGGATTCCAGCCGACGGGCAGTCCGCTGGTGCTGAGGGTTGCCTGACCACCTCCGTTCAGGGTGGCTGTGCCCAACTCTGTTGTGCCGTTGTAAAACAACACGCTACCGGTGGGAGTGCCTCCCGCCACGGTGGCGGTGAAAGTCACGCCCGCGCCAAAAGCCGATGTGGTGACGCTGCTGCTAAGAATGGTCGTGGTGGCGATGGTGCGAGTTTCGACTACGGTCTGGGTGAGCGAGACGGAACTGGAGGCATTACTCAAGTTGCCCACATACTGGGCGGTGAGGACATGGACCCCTGCGCTGAGATTGCTGGTGGTGAATGATGCTTGGGAGGAGCCATTCAATGTGCTGGTAGCGACAAGTGTTAGACCGTCGAAAAACTGTACGTTTCCGGTAGGCGAAGCACCTGTCACGGTGGCAGTGAAGGCGAGCGAGTCCCCACCGTTGCTCGGCTCGCTGCCGCTGGTCTGCACGAGAGTGGTGGTAGTCGCGCCCGTGATGGCTCCAATTGTCACGGTGCCAGGACCTGAGAAGCGGGTGTCATCTTTGAACATAGCCAGGGAACTGGATGAGCCATAGCTCCCATTCGCTTGAGCTGCGCCTGCGTTAAAAGTCAGCGCAGAAATCTGGCGAGTGCCTATGTAATCAAGCTGCATCTTGGCACCATTGCTGATGTCCAAAGAGCCACTGCCCAGCGCAAGGGCACGGGCTAAAATAAGCGTGCCAGCTTGGATGCGAGTGGCACCGCTGTAAGAATTCACCCCGGAAAGTGTCCAAGTGCCGATACCCGATTTGGTGATGCTGGTGGCGAGTTGGTTAACGGCCCCAAGCACGCTGTCACCGATGTTACCGCTGATTTCACCTCGGCCCGGATTGGTGCCGGTAGCATCTGAGTTGGAATGGGTCAAAATGAGCGTTTTACGATTGTCCACTCCGGCGGTGCCGGGGATTGAGACGTTGCTGGTCAATTTCAAAAAACCACTCTCGCCGCGTGTGGTCGGAAAACCAGCACCAGTGCCCGATTGAGAAATCGTTGCACTGCCAGTCGTCCCTGCCAATTTAATGACGCGATCAGTGGTTTCGCCGGGGCCATCGTAAACCAGCGTGCCGCCGGTGCCACTCGCACCGAGTGAGAGGGTGCCATTCGCCACAGTCGTCGGCGCGCCTAGATTGCTGCTGGCGGTGCCGCCGCTGATCCGATTGAGAGACGAAGCTTGTATGCCGCCAGCCTGAATGTTCAGGGCGCCAGTGAAGGTATTTGCTCCGGTTAGGCGGACGGCTTTGCCCGATGTGCCCAGCTTGATCAAACTGCCAGAGCCGCTGACCACACCTGTCATGAAAAATGAGCCATCCGTCCCACCAACATCGATCGTGGATATCCCGCTGAGAGTGACGGGGCCATTCCACCCATCATCACCCCAGCCGTTGCCCGTTGCGATCTTCCCGCCGTTAAGCGTGAGATTTCCCGTGATCTGGTTGCGGTTCATGGCAAGAATGGCGCCGCCTTGGATCGTGACATTGACCGAGCCGGCACCGCCGAGAGGCGATGAATTCAATAACGAGCAGCTCACCACGCCCGCACTGATAAGAGTGCTGCCGGTGTAAGAGTTTGTGCCGTTGAGATTTAGCGTGCCGCCGTTTGACTTGGTTAGGCTACCAGCTCCCGTGATGTTGCTATTTACAGTGACATCACCAGTGCTGGTGCCACCGATGGTGGTATTGGCTGCGAGGCTGATCGGTGTGTTGAAGGTAACTTGGCTAACTGAGTTTTGATTGACCGTCGGTAGGGTGTCACCGTTAGCGGACAACGTGAGGCTGCTGCCAGCTAGCGTTACCGTGCCACCGAAATTGAGCTTGTTGAGTAAGAATCCCGCGTTGCGGTCATGGGTGGATGTGTAAGTGCCCGCTTGGCTGAAATTCAGAGTGTAGTAGGCAATGCCGGAAGCCATGGGTCTTGCCCCGTTGGCGAGATCGTTGGTCCATTTTGAGCTATCGCTCCAATTACCCGCACCAGCGCTATTCCATGTGAAAACGGTGGGCACGGCACCCTTGGTAACCGTGACTGTATAAACCTGAGTTGTTCCATCCTCGGCAGTAACAGTGTAAGTCTGTGCGTTGGTGAAATCACGCGGCGCCCCAGAGACAGGATTGCCAATAGCAAGTGGGGAAATTGTGTAGGTCGGCGCGAGCGCCATGGTATCCGTGGCGACCGGCACGGTCACGCTGATGTTCGTGCCCGAAATAACGACCTCAGGCTGGCCCGGGAAAACAAAAGTCAGCATGTCCTTGGCCGAGCTCACCGTCGGAGTTGCACTAACTGCATCAGAATAAGTGCTGGCGCCACTAGAATTCGTCGCCAAAACCTTAAATTCGTAGGTCGTACCGTTAGTCAAGCCAGTGACATTGAATGGCGATGCTGGGGCAGAGAGCACCTGCTCGACGTTGGTGAGGGTATTTCTTATAGACACATTGTAACTCGCCGCACCAGAGGCTGGGCTCCAACTCACTCGGACCGCTCCTGTTGACACAGGAGCAGCCGTCACGCCGGTCGGCGTTGGCGGGATGGGCAGCGCGGGATAGGCGTTTGTCAGACTATATTTGGCCTTAAGGTAGCCGCCCACCAAATTAGCTTCAGCAGCGGTTAGCACGCGATTGTAGAGAATGAACTCTGGAATATCGCCCTTCAGTTGCTGACCGTTGTTTGGGCGGTCGCCGATGGTCCAGTTTTGGCCGTTGCCATTGTGATAATCCCCAGTGGTGCTGCCGATCTGTGTACCATCAATGACAAAACGGTAGATCGAGCTGCTACTTTCCATCGCAAAGATGTGCGAGCCGCTCTGCGGCCAACTCGCGTAAGTCATGTTTTTGCGATTGCTGGCGAAAACGCCCGGCACTGATTCGTTCCAAGTATTAGCAACCCAGCGGGAATCGTTGGTTCGGTTATCGAACAGGTTGTAGCGTCCATCAGTGTCAATCGTGGAGACTGCAAACATCGAGGCACCTGTGGGGAAAAATGCACTCAAATCACCAAGCTTCATCTCTGAACCATCATCATCGTTGACTTGTGAAAATCGCAACACCGGCTTGCCGTTCAAGCCGTTGGCAATGTATTTCGGCTGATCTGCTTCGGTGGTTTGAATGGCGTGATGAGCACCGCCGCTGCCGTCGTTCCACTGCTTTACGAAAGTGTCAGCGCCCACGACACGAACTTGGTTGGAATCGGCAGTGTTGATAGAATCAGCCGATAACCAGACGACAAGGCCGCTGGTCACGGGCAATTGCCCGTGAGCGGTCGGAGTCAAACCGAGTAATACCGCAGTGCCTAAAGGCACGGCAAGGGCGATCGATTTCAAAGCGGATTGGAGCGAGTGGACTCGTGATGGGATTTTCATAAAATAGAATCATTGACCTAAACCTTCGGGCATTATCCTCAGGTCATATTTTGCTATTCAGTCAGCGGACAGTTCTAAATTGTTAATTCAGATGAAGAATAAAAGCATCTCTTTTTTACAGAAAACTAGGCAACAAAACGTACCAGTTTAAGGACACCTCATCTCTGCCTTTGAAGTGGAGTGCGGAGGTGCAAATCCGTCGATAATGCCTCTCTCCACTGTCGATTTTCCTGCAATGAACCAGATATTGTAGACCTGGCAATGAGTTCCCGACCTCGATCATGTCCTTTTTTCTTCTCCAAATTCGGTGAAATACAGCCAGAATGCATCTGCATCCATGAGTTGGCTGAATCTTATTCGTTAAAATTAGCCTCAAAAAAATTCAGCGCCCTGAGGGCTAGAATCAAAAAAAACTAAGCTACTTGCTCACTTTGAGGCGGACAAAAAGTTGATTCCCCTGATTTGGAATGTTGACTTGAACGCGATCCGCCGAGTCACCGGGTGTGATCGTCACAATACCGGCACTCGTTGTAGGAATCGGAACCTGAGTCCACCCCATTAGATCGTTGCCGTATTCTACGACTTGGGTGGTGGCAGGTGCCAAAGAGAAGTCACTGCGATCGTATTCAAACACCAAATTTCCACCAGACTTCGCAAGTTTCGGCAAGATTGCCTGCGAGGAATCCATCGGCGCACTGCCGAGGGTGAATTCAATGAGGTTTAAAATGCCATCCCGGTCAGGATCTGCTAGCGGACCATCGTTCACGCCGAGCACAAGCCCCTGCGCGGGACTGCCTGCCCAGCTTGAGTAAGAAGCTGGGTTCACCGTTAGCAACTGCGCAACGGGCGTCACGACGCCGAAGCTGCCATTGCCCGTTTGGGTAGCGGTGATCGTGGTGCTGCCCGCTTTCAAGATCGTAGCGGTCGTACCTGAAATGCTGGCTACAGTTGGATCCGAACTCTCATAACTAACCGTTAATCCCGAGCTAGCGGCGGCAGTCAGTGCAAATGGAGCATTTCCATAAGTCTTAGTCGGCAGAGCACCGAAGGTAATGGTTTGGGATTGGCTCGCTGACTCTATGGCCACATCCGCAAACGTCAGTGCAGGAATGACATTCGCTCCGTAGAGCAAACTGGAAGTGGACTCGCCATAGTTCCAGAAATTGTCATTCAGATAGTCGAGGGTCGCAGTGGTAGCAGCCGCGCTATTTAATTGGAGCGTGACGACATTGCCCGATGCGCTGCCAGAAGTGACTTTACCGCCGACATCGTTCACATAGTAATTAACCGTTGAGAAGTTACTCCAGCTCATGGCTTGGTCGAAAACCAAGGCGATCGATGTGCGAGCTAGGCTGGTGAAGTACGCACGCTTCAAAATCGGCGCAGTGACGGGAGTGGTCGGCACTATGCCATAATATCGTTGATTAACCAAAGGCAGAGTCCTATCTGCCATATTTTCATAACCCGCTGCAGTGAAATGGCAACCAAGGTAGCCCGGAACTGCCAGCGTATTCAAGATATCCATCTTGGAATATAGTTGTGGTAAGGTGCGTTGAACATCTCGCAATTGGTCGCCCTTGGGGCCCATTGAGCAGGGTTTTGGCATCACTTGGAATACGATATAACGCTCAAAATTTGGGTAGTCCTGTTTCCAGGCCGCCGACATGTCCACAAAATACTGTTGATACGATTTGTAATCAAAGTCACCTGTTGGAGCTGCTGCGCCGCTATTATTCTCACCTTGATGCCAAAAAATACCGCGAATGCCATGTGTTAATTTAGCTCCCGACACTCGATTCAAGAGGTTGGCATAGATCGAATAAAGGCTGCCCGCTGCCGTATGATCCGCAGGATTAGCTTGATGCTCGTCAATCCGCTTGCCGCCGAGCGCACCGTTGATAATGCAAATCGGCATGTTATGTGTCGTCGTCAAACTGAGCGCCAGATCGTAGGCGAAATACCCGATAGTATAATCGTTCCCATTGCGAACAGCTCTACCCCAACCGCCCGTGGTGTGACCGTAGCTGCGAATCCATGAGTTAGATGTTATGTCTGATGGCAAATCTTGAGTGGCAACCGCATTAGACTGACCCTGAAATATATAAGCATCGCCACAAATCAAATCACTCACGGTATTGACGATGGTATCAACGCCGTTCGTGGTAGTGCCATAGACGACCTTGTAATTTACGAGGCCTGGAGCGATCGGCGCTGTGAAGGCATATTTTCCGGCCAAGAGCGACTGTGTGTGGGTGGCGTAAAGGACATCCGATCCGGTGTCCGTGGTATAGACTTTGAGGAAAACCGAAGTTGGTGTGCCGCTCTGAGTGCCATTGTAGTAGAGCTTACCCAATCCAGAATTATCCCGGGCGTAGAACTGGCCAGTCACTGGGATTTCGTTAGCACCTGGAGTTCGCACCACATAGATGTCGGTGGCCGGTTCGGTAACAGTGATGCTTTTAGTTTGAGTGACGATTTCCCCGCCGTTGTGGAGCACTAGAGTAACAGTCATCGACCCGCTCCCTTGGGCGCGGGTCAAAGTCATGACGCCTGGGACGCTCGGCGTGCCGCTGCTAATCGTCTTGGCTGCTGCAACTCCGCTTACGCTCCACGTGTAGGTTAGATTAGCAAGACCCTTGGCCTGCAAAGCGGCGAGGTTTGAAATATTTGGCGTCACCGTAATCGTCTGGCGACCGTCCCAAGTGTTGGGGCCGGTGAGGGTAAACACCGGATCTGACAGATCTTCGGTAATCGTAATCGGAATATCCACGGTCTGAACACTCGCCGCATAGATTGCCTTGAACTAAATGATATAGTTTTGGGTACCTGTCACCCGCCCTGCTGTGATCGGCAGAGTAAACGTGTCGGTGGCAAGTAAGGTATCCACGCCATTTCTTTTTTCGATCCAGTAAACTTTTTGCGCACCACCGGCTTGAGAAGTCAGAGTGGTGGAAGCCCCTTCCAGAAGGGTCGCGGAGGTAGGTGTGACAGCGAGGGTATTTCCGGTTTGCACCACGTTACCTACCAACGTTTGTAGGGGTTTCTGATTTTCATATGCCATCTTTACCCAGTTGGCCGAGCGGGCCACACTGGAAATGCGCGCCTCATCGACATCTAGGTCATCGCCGCCTAGCGCCATTGCTTGAGGATTGGTAATTGTTACCGAGCCCCATGACGCAGTGCCGTCCAGCACACCATTGACATAAACAGTCGCAGTCCCATTTAAATTAGTATAAGACACATGATACCATTGCTGCGCTGCAAGTGCAGTGGAGCCAGTAACAGCTCCGGGTCCGTGGCAGGTAAGAGGAGCCGGCAAGACTGTTGGGCTGCCCCAAAAGCCAATCTGCATGATCCAGGCATTCCAGCCATACGCACCTCTGTTACTCCAAGCCAAAGGCACACTCCAGCCGCTGTTGATTTTTCTTGCTCGTATCCAAACTTCGCCTGAGGAGATGGGATTAGTGCCTGTTGGAAAACTGGTAATGTTATCCGCGGAGATACCACCGGTGGCAAGATTCATGGCAGTGCTACCGATCATCGCCGTCGTCGGGGTGGCACCGTTATTAACCGGCGAGGTGGAGCCGGTAGCATCGAGAACATTTCCATTCAAATGCATGACAGCGCAGTAGCCATTGGTTGCATTGAAAACCGCAGGGCCGCTTGATTCGCTAGCCGCATCGGACTTGCCCCAATACATTTTGATTTCTTGGCGCGAATTGCCTGCAATTGCAGGGACGCATATCCAGATGGCCGCAGTTTTAGCGACCGCATCCCACTGCTCAATCTCGTAGTTCATCGGAACGCCAGAGGCGGTAGCAAAGCGGAGATCCGCGCCACCAGCCTTGACCTGGCTGAAATCCAACGAATCCTTATTAAGACGCAGCAGCAACGGAAAATTGGCTTCCGATGCACCGGTGGGGATATTGGCACCGTCCGGGGTGGTCAGAATAAACAGGGAAGCAGAGTAGGCCCATGCCTGATAAGTCTGCGCCCTGACGGTGTAGATTTTTTGAGTGATGCCGTTCTGCGCGGTGACCGTGTAGGACTGCGGGTTGGTGAAATTTAGGGTGGAGCCGGAAACAGGAGAGCATGTGGCAAAAGGGGAAATTGAATATGTAGGGGAAAGGCTGCTCACGCCCGGACTCCCCGGCACCGTAAGAGTGATAGTTCTGGAGACCTGATCAATGCCCCCTGCACCACCCGGCAGACCTAAAGTGAGGATGTCGCAAGCCGTGCTGGCGGGTGCGACAGTGACCGTCACGGTGTAGTCGGTGGTGAACAGACTGTCTGAAGAGGTGACGATGTAGTGCATCGGACTGGTGAAATTCTGAGTGGAGCCGGATGACTTGTTGCAAGTTGCGCCGATCGATAGTGTGTAAGTGGGTGCAAGGGTCGTCACGTTTGTGCCAAACGGCACGGTCCATGAAATGGCGGCCGCACTCGCTGTTACTGGTCCGATTGTGGCACCCGAACCGAATGAAACGATGTTTGCCGCAGGAATCGCCGGAGGGGCCACCTCCGCGAGGCTGGAGTCAGAAAAACGGAATTCATCGTTCATGAAATCGCCCGCATTTTTGCTTTGAACGGTGAGGTAGTCGCTCACCGAGAATGAAGCCTTTTGGGTGGCAGTCAGGGTGGTCTTCTGCATCACATTCGTGGCACCGCCCCCTTGAGTTGCGGCGTTGAGTTCTGCTTCAGTCACTCCGCCGCTCTTGAAATTGTCATACTGCCCCTCACTGAGAATCCACGATGTGATGGTCTGGCTGGTGGCCGTCGGAGCCCCCGAGGCAATGAGGTTTTCAACTTTAAAAAGAATCAAATAGGTCGTGCCCTGCGTCACAATCGTGCCGCCAGAATTACTGAGGGCAGTTGGGTTAGCGGTATTTCCACCCACCCGGATGTCACCGTTAGTTCCCTGATACCTCTTAGGCGTCACGCCGAAGTTGGTTGCGAGTTGCCAATCGTTTCCATTGGCTTGCTTACTTACAATATAACTCAAAAGCGTGCTGGAATTATCAACGACGCCAACCGACTTGAACAAAAAGCTGCCCCACAGCGTTCCCGTTTTGCTGGTGCTGAGTGGGCGGTAGTAGATTTCTGAATTACTATTTTGAGCGCAACCGCCTGTCACCGGAAGGTCGCTGAATGTCAGACCGGTGCTGCGATATTTCCCGGAACCTTGCCAATTACCGCTCAGACCCGTGCCGCCGTTGAAAGAACCGCTATTCAGTGCGGCATTGTCAGCCTGCCCAGCGTAATTGAATCCTTCATAAACAACCAAGCCAGCATGGGCGGCGGTTGAAAGAGCCACTGCCAGTCCGGCTAGGACAATGGATTTCAATACAGATTGCAGCGAGTGGATTCGTGATGGAATTTTCATAAAACAGGATCGTTAAGCGAAACCTTCGGCAATTATTCTCAGCATGTGGCTGGAAGCTCAATCAATGAACAGTGGGAAAAATCTTCATTCGAGCGTAGAATAAAAGCCATCTCTTATTTATAACAAACTTGGGAGGAGCTGAATGAGAGATTTTTCGTGCGGGTATTTTTCACCCATAAAATCCATCTGTGTTCCACAGCCTTCACGCCTCGGTATCCATTGTTAATGACCGCCATGCGAGCATCGCATCAATCAACGAAATTGCCTTCACCAGCACCACATTGGACACCTCCATAAGCCTCAAGCAGACAAGCCATTTACCACTCACGAACTTTAGATCCATGTTCATGGCTCGGATAAAAGTGGCGTCAATGGCTGTCAAAAATAGCGGTCTTTCCAGCGCACCCCCCCCGTGAGTATTCTCAACTCCTGCCGAAATCCTTGCCCCCTGCACGCTCCTACATTACATCCTCGGCGTGCTTACGATTCACAAACTTACCAAGACCCTCGGCGGACGTTGCTTGCTCCGCGAGGCGGAAATGTCCATCAACTGGGGCGAGCGCGTCGCTCTCGTCGGCCCCAACGGTGCCGGCAAGTCCACTCTCTTCCGCATGATCCTCGACGAGGACTCACCCGACGAAGGCAGCATCGAGCGCGATGAATACTCCATCACTGGCTACCTCCCGCAAGAAGCTGGCGAACCCACCGACGAAACGATCATCGAGATTGCGATGGGCATCACCCCGGAAATGATCGGAATTCTCCGCATCATGCGCGAGCACGAGGCCACTGGTGATCTATCCCACCCAGATTTTGCCCACGCCCAAGACCAATTCACCGCGCTCAATGGCTACCAGCTCGAGCCCAAAGCCAAAAAAATTCTCCACGGCCTCGGCTTCAAATCCGAAGACTTCAACAAGCCTGCCAAAGAATATTCTGGTGGTTGGGTGATGCGCGCCCACCTCGCCCAACTCCTCACCATGGAGCCGGATTTGCTGATGCTCGACGAGCCTACGAACCACCTCGACCTGATCTCTCTGCTCTGGCTTCAGCGCTACCTGCTGAATTACAGCGGTGCCATTCTGATGATTTCCCATGACCGCGACTTCATGGACACCATCATCGAGACCGTCATCGAAATCGACCCGGACGCCGCCAAGCTCAATTCCTACACCGGCAACTACAGTGCCTTTCTCGCCCAACGCGAAGCCCGGTTTGACCAACAAACCCAAGCCTACCGGAACCAGCAAAAGGAAATCGAGCACGTCCAAGAATTCATCGACCGCTTCCGTCAAGTCGGCTCCAAGGCTTCCCAAGTCCAATCCCGAATTAAGACACTCGAAAAACTCGTCCGCATCGAGAAACCACGCACCCCGCGTAAGCCGTTCAAATTCAGCTTCCCACAGCCTCCGCGCTCCAACCAAAAAGTCATTGAACTCTCTAAAGCCTGCCAAGCCTACGGCGAAAAGCGGATTTACAAAGACCTCGATCTCACGATCGAGCGAGGCGATCGCATTGTGCTCGTCGGACCGAATGGTGCGGGTAAATCTACTCTCATCAAGATTCTCGCTGGCCAATTAGAAATCGACGGCGGCAAGCGCGAGCCTGGCTACGCCACTAAAATCGGCTACTACAGCCAGCACCGCTCCGAGTCGCTCAACGAGAACAACACCGTGCTCGAAGAAGTGCTGGCCGCCTGCACCACCCTCCGCGAAGAAGAAGCACGCAGCATCCTCGGCTCCTTCCTCTTTCGCCGCACCGACGTCGAGAAACGTTGCGGAGTTCTCTCAGGCGGCGAGAAATCCCGGCTCAATCTCGTTAAATTTCTAGTCGATCCCCCGAACCTCCTGCTCATGGACGAGCCGACCACCCACCTCGATATCCTGTCCATCGACTCACTCGTTCAAGCCTTGAAAAGCTACGAAGGCACGCTCGTCTTCATTTCCCACGACGTTCACTTCATCCGGACACTTGCCGAAACCACACTGCACATCAACAACGGTGCTGTCACCCGCTACACCGGCGGCTACGACTACTTCATCGAGAAGAGCGGCCTCAACGACGACCGCAGCGCCGTCACAGCATAAGCATATCTCTGCAAGGGAGGAGAGGTCTCGTCCACACGCGGGAGGAGCCCCCTCCCTACTTAATGGTGTTTTCTAACTCCCCCCTTTGCTCACGCTCGCAAACCCACTCGGACTTCTCGCTCTAACTGGCATTCCCGCCGTGTTGGCGATTCATTTCCTCCAGCGGAAAGCCATTGAGCTCCCGATTTCCACGCTATTTCTGCTGGAGCGCACTACTCGCGACGCCGCTCACGGCCGGCGGATGGAGCGGATCATTCCGTCCATTCCCCTGTGGATGCAGTTGCTCGCTGTGCTGCTGCTATCCTGGTTTCTAGCAGAACCACGCTTACAGAAATCTGGCAGCGTCCAGCGCATCGCAATCGTCATGGATTCATCAGCATCGATGGGCGTTTTCAAAAATGCCGCCATCGCCCGACTAACCACCGAGCTAGCATATTTCCAGGGCCCGCCAGCGACCGTCGAGCTGACCGTCATCGAATCCACGGCCAACCGCCCCCGCCTCTACGCCGGTAGATCGCTGGATGAACTCAAGGCTGTTCTCGAAAAATGGCAGCCTCTCGACGACTCACCGACCCCACCCAAGCGTTCCGTCTCGCGCGGTCCCTCGTTTCCCGCGAAGGCACAGTCATCTATCTGACTGACACCCCGGCGGACTCGCTGCCCTTCGATGCCCGGCTCATCGCAGTTGGCGACTTTATAGAAAATGTCGGCTTCACCGGAGTGACCTTCGCCACCGTGGAAGGCGCGCTCGTCTGGCGGGCGCTTGTGCGGAACTACAGCAAGACCGCTGTTGATCGCTCTTGGTCGCTCAGGACCACCACTGGCAGCCCGAGCCACGCAAGATTCGTCTCGATCCCGGCGCGCTTGTGACCCTTCAATCCGCCTTCCCCATCGATGCGAAGAACGTCCGTCTGGCACTCACGCACGACACCTTCCCGTTAGACGACATACTTCCGATAGTGGCCCCCAACCCCAAACCTCCAGAATCCTCACCGCCACCTCACCAGCTTTCGCAGATCTGACCGAGAAACTTCTTCGTGCACTCGATACCGCCGTCCCCACCCGAGACCCCGCCAGCGCCGATCTGTTCATCATCTCCTGCAATCCGCTCTCCCCCGTGCTACCCTCCGGAAATTCAGTCATCTTCGCCTAGGACAATATTCGCAACAGAGCTTACCTCAAAGGCGGCATCCTAGCCAAACCCCACCCGTTGCTGGATGGCCTCAATTGGCAATCTCTGCTCGTTCGCGAAACCATCGAACTCGACCGACTACCCAGCGACACCGTCCTTCTCTGGCAGGACAAGCACCCGCTCATCTTTCTGCGGGAAAAAGCCGCCATCCGCCAGCTCTGCTTTAATTTCGACCTACGCCTTTCAAACGCCTCCAACCAGCCTGCCTTCATTGTCCTACTCCACCGCTTCGCAGAGTCCATCCGCGAGGCCAAGATTGCACCCACTTCTGCCAATCTCGAAACAGGCCAACCCATTAAAATCACCTCCGCCCCCGAAATCCCGATCCAGATCACCGCTACCGACCTCACCGGCAAGCCCGTTCCCGCGCCCGTCTCCACCACTCACGCCCCAGCCACGCCATGCTTCCTAACTATCCGCCAGAATGAGACCACTTTGCTAGATGCCGCAGTCTTCTTCGCCGACACTCGGGAAGCCGATTTCTCCACCTGCGGCAAATCTGCCCCCACCACCGGCGGTAATCCATCCACAATCGAGCGCCAGACTCAAGCCGACCCTCTCTGGCGCTTTTGGATTTTATTATTCATCGCCGCCCTTCTGATTTCATGCAAATTCACCGCAAGTAAGGCAAGCGCGTGACCCGATCAAAGCGTGTCTCGCAGAAAAGCATCAGGAGATGAAGCCCCGGCTCTTTGGCGGCTGTGGGTAAAAAGATAGGAAGCATGCGAATCATGGGAGTTAGAGGAATCATAATTCCTATCATTCCTATTTTTCCCTTCTCTTGGATTCTGGTTCGCGGCAGTGCTATTTTGAAATCTCCAATTTCATATCTTCGGAGTTTCCTCTCAGTTCGGGCGCATACATGGCCTCCGCGGTGGCGGGCAGGGCTTTGTAAATCCCCGGTGCTTCAGCGCGGAGTTGGTAGCGCAGCGTGTGCGTCCCGCGCGGCAGGGCGCGGATAAAGAAGTCCACCGTCCTGTCGCGCGGCTCCATGTAAGCACTCAATCCGTCACCCTCGCCGATGTAGCCACTGAGCACGTCGAGTGCTTCAAAGCCGGCGGCCTTGGCATCGGAGAAAATTAGGTATTCGTAGTCATTTTTGCTTTCGAGGATGAGTTCCACTTCCACGCGATCGCCGGATGCGAGTTTAGCGCCGTCCGCCAGTGGCTCGCGGCGGAAGCGTTCTGCCTGTTGTTTCACGATCAATCCGCTGGAGTCCGGCACTTCGGTTTCCTTCTCCAAGGCGATGAGTTTGGAAATCCGCCGCTGCACCTTCACCTCCAGTCCGGCGGCGCGGAGCTTGTCTTCGAGCGTGAAAACTTCGAGATAGGCATTCGCATAAAGAGTCCCCTTCCCTATCCGCCGCAGTTCAATCTCGTGTTTCCCCTTGGTAATGGCATCGCCCGTGAGTGTGATAGTGCCGTCGTAGGTGAAAAGATTTTCCCGTTTGATCGAAACTTTGCGCAACGATTTCCCGTCGAGCAGGACTTCCACATCCATCTCCGGCGCGTCCTCGCCGCTGGCTTTGAAATAGCTGGCGATGGCTTCTACTGCAAATGCGGTGTCGCGGGTGGATTCCCAGTAAGTCGCGTGTTTGCGATTATTCACCAGATACTTCACCAAGCCGCGCGTATCTGCCTCCTTCGGCTTCACGGCGGCGAGCAGCTTGAGATACCACGCGTGCGCTTCCACCTCGCTGCCATACCAGCTCCACCAGTGATTGGCGTTCTGCAGATCGAGGTAAACCGTCTGATTCTCCGCATCGCGCTTTATATATTGGGAGATCATTTTCATCACTTCATCACGGCGCGCCTCGTCGCCCTTGCGGTGATGTTCGAGTCCTAGCAGACACTTGGCGTAAACTGGCAGATCCAACCGATCTCGGTGGAGAAACGCGAGCATCGGCCCTGAATCTTGCTTGGCCTCGCCGAGAACGAGCCGGACGAACGCGTCCAGCGCATCGCAGGTAAATTTTTCGTAAAGCTCAGATTCTTTGATTTTCTTGCCTTGTTTCCGCAGCACCTCGCGCTCGACGTGGAGCTGCAGCGCGGCGATTTGCTTGCGCTCGTGTGCCATCAACCACGCGACACCGGACTCCAGCATCTCATCCGGGATTTTTGCGCCGTTCTGCTTCGCAACTAACAATCCATGCACCACCACCGCCGTGGTGTGCGGATAGGAATTCTCACGGTAACCCGAAAACCAGCCCCAACCGCCGTCGGAATTTTGCATGGAAATGAGTTTCTCGATGCCCATAGCGACCATTTTCTCCATCTCCACTTCGTCGAAGACCGGGTTCGTCTGCCATTGCTTCCACTGCGCCGCGCGGTCGGTGGAGTCGCCTAACTCCTGCGGATTGAGATTGGTGCGCTTCGCCTTCACCTCGGCGAGGTTGATCTTGAGATCGCGCAGCATTTTCTGGGCGATCACGGCGGGCACGAAGCGGTTCAGCGTCTGCTCGGTGCAACCGTATGGATAGCTCGCCAAGTAGGGAATCGCATCCACCACCGCGCCGGCGATGGTGGGAGAAAAACGGACGGTGAGCTTCGATTGATCCGGCCGACGTTGCTCAGGCACTTCGATTTGAATCTTGGCCGAATCCGCACCCTGCTCGACGACGCGGCTCCACGCGTCCTGCCGCGACATGCCATGGACGAGCACTGGTAACTTGCGCTCCACCGCATCCCCATCGTCGCCGGAATCCGCCCTCATCCGGAAGATCGCCTCGCCTTCGTGAAGCGCTTTGACCCGCCAATCGACCCGGGCTTCCGAGCGTGCGGCGATTTCCACAGTCTGCGGTGCGCCGTCGATGGCTTCTAAGTTTTTGGTATCCAGTTCGAGGGAAACCTTCACCGTTTTTGGTGTGTCGTGGTCGTTCTGGACGACCGCGCTGAAGACCGATTCGTCGCGTTCCACCAGAAATCTCGGGGCTTGCAGGCGGACAAGCAACTCCTTGGAAGTGATGATTTCCGCGCTGCCCTCGCCGACTTGCGTGCCCTTGCCAAGCACCCAGACGCGGGCTTTCCAAGTGGTGAGATTGTCCGGGAATTCCAGCGGAATCTCGGCGTGGCCATC
>JANMYL010000258.1:0-3828 GCA_031382045.1 Akkermansiaceae bacterium
CGGCGGGACGTGGTGACCGTGCCGATCCCGGCTGCGCTATACTCGCTGGTCCTGCTTTGGGGTCTGATTTTCATGCCCATGCTCGGCTTGCCGACGATGATGGGGTGGTCGCTGTGGTCGGTGGCGCGGCGATTGACTCAAAAAAATCCTCCCGTGGCAGCGACGAACCGAAACTGGACCCGGCGCGAGTGGCTCGGCGCGGCAGCGGTGACGATGCCAGTGATGGCCACCTTCGGCGCGACAGCATACGGCATCCCGCAAATGACGCGCTTTCGTGTCCGGGAAATGTCGGTTTCTCTCAGAGATTTACCGCAAGCGCTCGATGGCATGCGGATCGTCCACCTGACAGACACCCACGTGGGCAAGTTCACGCGGGGTCGGGTGCTGGACGAAATCGTGGCCGCGACGAACCGGCTGGACGCAGATTTGGTGCTTTTCACCGGCGATTTGATCGACAGTTCAATCCGCGATTTACCAGACGGCGTGAGAATGCTCCAACAGATGCGTGCGAAGGCCGGCGTGTTTGTGGTGGAGGGAAATCACGACCTTTTCGATGAGCCGAAAGAATTTGTGAGAGGCTTGCGGCAAGGCGGCATCTCGCTGCTCCGGAACGAGGCGGCGACCGTGGAAGTGCGGGGTGTGCCGGTGCAGATTCTCGGGATCGTCTGGAATCAAAGTGAGCGGGATATCGCGCGAAGTGTGGAAGTCGTGGCCAGCCTGCGCCACCCGACGGCTTTCCCAATCCTGCTTGCGCACCATCCGCACGCCTTCGACTTCGCAGCTGACCTCGGCCTCCCGTTGACGCTGGCCGGCCACACTCACGGTGGGCAATTGATGCTCACATCTAAGGTCGGCGCGGGCTCAGCGATGTTTCGTTACTGGTCCGGGCTCTATCAAAAAAATAGCCGCGCGTTGGTGGTCGGCAACGGCACCGGAAACTGGTTTCCAGTGCGGATCAACGCCCCGGCAGAGATTATCCACCTGACGCTGCGGCGAGCATGAAAAAAGGCAGGCCTGCACTTGCAGACCTGCCCCTTACGCAACTCAAACAGTTCCTGCTAGTTGTTGGCAGTCACCTTGCTGATTTCATAAACCGCGGTGGTCCTGCTCATTTCGTCAGCGACCACCACCAACAGCGGCTTGCCGTTCGGGCTGTGCTTTCCGGCAGTAAACAGAATTCTTTCTGGACCCAGATAGCCGGCGCCCACCATGGCGGGCAGTGCCAAAGTGGCAGCCAGCGAGACGAATCTAACCTGGTTTAAATTTTGGAGCCTCATGGTGGGGGGACCACTAGATAACAACCTCCGCCCGCTCCGGGGAAAGCTACGATTGTGACGAATTCGTCAGAATTACCCTCAGCGCCGGGCAGTCCACGCAGCTAGCGAATACCGCTTGCAGATCTTCGCAGAAATCTCGTCTGCTGGTGGATAAAATTCACACGTCTCCCAGCTTTCTGCCAGACTCGCAGCGAAGAGCTCCGGATCGCAAGCTGTCGCCACCGAACCCTGATGCAGCAATCCGTGCTTGGTTCGCCGCTGCCCGGCACCTGCTATTTTCCGGCTCGCGGCATCGAGGATGTCATGGCTGACCGGATTCTCAAAACAAGCCGCTGCCCCAGTTTCTGCGGACCCGGAGCTGAGGCGGGCCGTAATTCCTGCCGCTGCTAACACCTCCGCAAGAACCGTGTGTAGCAGTCGATAGCTCTCGGCTCCCCTCGCGTCGGCCAGCATTTCTCCCGTGGGAGCCACCACCGTGTAAGTCCAGTCCGTCCGGTGATCCACCGTGCCGCCGCCGGTCCAGCGCCGCACCCACTCGACTCCGGGAAACGATGCCTGCGCGTCTGCCAGATTTCCGAAATACCCAACGCTGCCCCACTCTCCCAGCCAGCCGTAAACCCGCAGCACCGGCATTTCCGTTGTCTCCAACAGCCACTCGTCCACCGCCATCGCCTCTGGACCGGAGCGTTTTACCGGATCTATCCATAACCTTAAGCGCTCGAAAATCACCTGCCAGCGATACCCGCCTTCCGCAAAAATCGCAACCCTCTTCACCTCAGCCGCTGGCTCCGGCACCGTCGGCGTCTTCGAGGAGGAAACGCGATTGCGCGTGTTTTGACGCGCATGCTTGTTGGTTGAGACGACCCCCGAAATGCATTGAAATCAAGCACGGGCCGCCTCAAATCCCGAGTCTTCCTGCAAATTTTTTCCTGCCACGGCGATGTTGGCCAACTCGTCGCAGCGTTCGTTTTCCTCGTGCCCAGCGTGGCCTTTTACCCACCGCCAGTCGATCTTGTGCGGGCCGATTGCAGCAAGTAGCAGCAGCCACAAATCTTGGTTTTTGACCGGCTCTTTCGCCGCCGTTTTCCAACCGCGCTTCTTCCAGCCGTCGATCCATTTCTTGGAAATCGCGTCGATCAAGTACTTCGAATCCGAGTGCAATTCCACCTCGCAAGGTTCTTTGAGGTCCTCCAGCGCCGCGATAGCCGCCCGCAGTTCCATCCGGTTATTTGTCGTCAACCGGTATCCGGCGGAGAGCTCCTTCCGGTGCTTACCGCAGACCATCACCGCCCCATATCCGCCCGGTCCCGGGTTTCCCTTACAGCCACCGTCGGTATGAATGATCACGCGCTTCATGAGCGGCGGAGATTGCGGCAATTTCTCGCGACATGACAAGCCGCTTCATTTTTCCTCAAAGTTTTTTCTAAGCAAATCCAGCCATCCGTGTCTTCATCACGTAAAGTATGAGCCCGCCTCCGCAGCATCATGGAAACCCGAACCGCCAGCGCCCGCACCACGGCTGATCTCGGCCGTGCTACGGTCAATTTCATCTGCTCGCAGCACCCACCCATGGAGCAAAAACCCACACTCCGGCAAGTCTTCGACGCGGAGGAATCCTCGCTGCTCCGCTACGCCCACGGCCTCCTCGGCCAGCGCGAAACCGCCGAAGACATCGTCCAAGACGCGTTTTTAAAACTCCACGCCCACTGGGAAGAAGTCACTCACCCGCGCGCTTGGCTCTTCCGCTGCATCCGGAATCTCGCATTCAGCCACCTCCGCGACCACAAGCGCGAAATCCCAATGGAGCCCGACCGCGAGTGGGAAAGCTCGACACCCGGCCCCGAGCAAACCCTCGGCAAACTCGAAGCCATCGGCACTCTCCAACTCCTCGTCGCCGAGCTTCACGAAGACGACCGCGCACTCATTTCCCTCAAATACCACGACGGCCTCAAATACGACCAAATCAGCCAGCGCACCGGCCTTAGCGTCGGCAACGTCGGCTACAAACTCCACCACGCCCTGCGAAATCTAGCCGACTCCCTTCGCCGACTCGGTGTGGAATCGGCAGAGGGCTGATTAATTCAAATCTCGAACCTTAAATTTCAAATGAACCAACCTCCACTCGACACAGTCGGCGACGAATCCGTCGAGGCGCGCATCGTCGCCTGGGTCCTCGGCGAGACCTCCGCCTTCGAGGCCGCGGAGCTCGAACGCCTCTGCGAAGAGCGCCCCGAACTCCTGATTTTCCGCCGCCGGATGCACGCCCTCCACGGCCTCCTCGGCGAAACCGAAACCGCCGAGACCGACCACCCTTGGAAGCTCCCCCCCGAAAAACGCAAGGCTCTCGATGAAATCCTCGGTGAGGGAAGAGTCATCCCGCTGGAGACTCATAAAGAACGTCGCATCCGGCGCGCCGGTTTCCGCGCGTTCATTGCCATCGCCGCATGCCTGGTCCTCGCCGTGGTCGTATTGCAATTGATTCATCCGATCTGGATTACCCAAGGCCCCGTCAATTTAACTGAAAAAACAGTGGGTTTCATGCCTGCGAGCG
>JANMYL010000291.1:0-6218 GCA_031382045.1 Akkermansiaceae bacterium
AAATTTAGACTCATGGAATTCCCGGCTCGCGCTCCAAATCGTGAAATTTCTCCAGCCTCGGATCCGCGCTTGGGCGCGAAACCACACGATTTTTCGCCGCCCGGAATTTCCCCGTAAACGCCAAATTTCTGGCCCAGCCGAGGAGTTCTCAATCAATTCCGCAGAAGGAAAAGACCGCGACTATTTCCTCGGTGTCCTACTCCGCCAAGGCTGGAAGACCGCCGGTGAAACAGATGCTTGGGACGTGGAAAAACACGGTTCCCGCGTGCTCATGGCCACCGAACGCGGCTGCGGAATCGCGAAACGGACGCTCGTCCGAGTCTGGGGAGTGGAAACCACATTACCCCTGCGGTCGATATTGGAGGCAGGATAAATTTTCTGATAATTCCCTAAGTTGCCTCTCCTGCCCCGCTCAAGCGTTATGATAAAAGCGGAATTGAAGATTCCTTGCATTGGAGCTTTTCTTGCGAATTAGCCATCTCGTGACTACGAAGGCCAATGCCGCTGCTGACAAAGGATTTCGATTATCACTTGCCCGAGGAATTGATCGCTGCGCATCCGCTTGCCGACCGCGCGGCCTCGCGGATGCTCGTGGTCCATAAAGGGAGTGGCGAGATCGAGCACCGGATGTTTCGCGATTTTCCAGACTACTTGCGGCCGGATGATTTACTGGTCCTCAACGACACCAAAGTCATTCCCGCCAGGCTCTTCTCGGACGACGGCCGGACTGAGCTGCTCTGTCTTGATCGGCTTTCACCGCTTGAATGGCGCTGTCTAGTGAGACCCGGTAAGCGAATGAAGCCCGGCCGCACCGTCAGCGTCGGTGGCATCGACGGAACCGTCACGGAAGTCTTCGAAAACGGCGACCGCCTGATCCGTTGGGACGCACCCGTGGATTTGGAAAAACATGGACACCTGGCCCTGCCGCACTACATGGGCCGTGATGATGAGCCCGCCGACCGCGATCGCTATCAGACCGTCTTCGCCCGCGAGGAAGGTGCCATCGCCGCGCCCACCGCCGGGCTGCATTTCACACCGGAGCTGTTGGGGGAAATTTCCCACGCATTTCTCACGCTTCACGTCGGCGTCGGGACCTTCCGCCCGGTGAGCGCGGAGGTGATCGCAGACCATGTCATGCACTCTGAGCGATACATCGTTAGCGCTGAGACTGCAGAAAAAGTCAATGCCGCCGGGCGCGTCGTCGCCGTGGGGACTACGGTCACGCGGGTGCTGGAATCCATCGGCCGCCCTGTCTGTGAACAGCGCGGTGAGACGGATATTTTCATTCATCCGCCTTATTCATTTGGGGTTGTCGGCGGTTTGCTGACAAATTTTCATCTGCCACAAAGCACGCTGATCATGCTGGTGAGCGCCTTTGCTGGACAAGAATTGGTGATGGAAGCTTACAGAAAAGCAGTCGAGGAACGCTACCGATTTTTCAGCTATGGCGACTGCATGTTGCTGATCTGATGATCCTCATCGGCTATCACTTGCGCCCGTTGCCTGTGGCATGCCGACCAGGGAGAGGTTCTCAATTTTAAACGGCACATCAAAGGTCTGAACCTTGTCGTATAGCTCCACAACGATTGTGCCGTTTTCCGGAAAGCCGGCCTTTGATTTGAAAGTAAAAGTCGTGATTCCGCCCGAGCTGCTGTAGCCGTTCCGCTCAATCGCGGTTTTGAAGCCGTTCAAAACGAGATGGGTCGATCTCAAACTGTCTGGTTCGAGTCTGAGCTTTAGCTCCATGATTTGGGAGCCGTCTTTGCTATAACCTTCCTTGATTTCCTCGACTTTGGCACCGAGTTCAGTCCCCTGGGCCCCGGCTTTGAGGGACTTCAACCCGAGATCAATTTCTCTCGCTCCGCCAGCCACGCGGTATTGCAGTGTGCCGGAGATTTCCTTGATGCCTTTGGCTCCGGCGGGAAGCTTAAGCTCTACGTCGAACATCACCGACGCCTTGTCTGCGGAGAGCTTCGGGAATCCGAGGCGGCGATCCCAATCGCGATCGCTTTTTAAAAGGCTGCCCCCATCGCTGGCCGTGGCGGATATAAGCATGCTCTTGTCGGTGACATCCAGCACGCTGCCGGGCAATTCGGCGAGTAAGGAGAGGGTGTATCCTTCGTCGTAGTTGAACGGGCGTATGTCGAGTTTCTTGTCCACCGCGCTAACCATGCGAACGCCCACCACTTTGATGGATTTCAGCGCCTCGCCCACGGCGGGAGGCGCGATGGAAACGGCGCCGAGTCGCTTCTGGAGTGCCTCCGTGCCTTTGAGGGCGGCGGACACTTCGGTGGCGTAGTTGAACAAGGGGGTGGATGCGCCGGAGACAGTGGCTTTCACTGTGGCCTTCTCGCCGAAGAGCAGGCCGCCAAGTTCATTGTCGAGCACGGGTGTGTCTTGGGGGTTGAATCCGTTATTTGCTAACCATGAATCGTCGTCGTTGATGAGTTTTTCGAGAGCATCGATCATTTTTGCGCCCTCGAAGTTGAGGTCGAGTGCGCCAGTGGCGGTCGGTTTGAAGTTAGAGCTGCCCGCGACCTTGCCGGGGAGTTTGAAGGAAACGGTCTGCTTGAGGCTGCCAAGCATGGCCGCAAACATCGGTTTGGATTGTTTGAACTTGGCGCGCTCATCCTTGATTTTTTTCGCGCGTTCATCGGGCGTGAGCTTCGAGGCGTCTGGCTTGGCTTTGGGATTCTCGGATTTCTTGAGATTGAGTGTGAGATCCGCCTTGTCGTCGCCGCGGTTTTCCCATGCGAATTTCAATATGCTCTGGTTAGGGATTTCCAGATCATCGAGTTTCTTGAAGTAAGCCGTGCCGCAGAACCACATCCGGTCATCCTCAAGGCGCTTGAAACTCACGTCAGTCCATGCGTCCACGCCTTTGGAGTCGGTGATGATTTTAGAGATAGCTGCCTGGAGGGCTTCTTCAGAGATGTCGTTCTCGTTGTTAGCGCTCAGGGTGATGTTTTGGAACGAGCACTCATGCCGCACCTTGCCGGAACCGTCCGGATTGAGAGTGAACTCCTGCTTGGTCTCATAACAGGCGCTCAGCAGAAACGCGAAACCTAGCGTGGCCATACCCGTGATCAAACGTCGAATTGCTTTTAGGATCATCATGGTAGAATTAGGCGCGCCACCTCCGTTTCCAACAAGTCCAAAGAATCAAAGGCCTATTTTTCAGCCGCGGAGATTGCATGTTGCTGATCTGAGGTGAAAGCTACCACCCGATGAAACTCATTTCTTGGAACGTGAACGGCATCCGCGCGACGATTGGCAAAGGCTTCGGAGATTTTATCACGGCGGAGAAGCCGGACATCCTTTGCCTGCAGGAAACCAAGGCGCGCCCGGAACAAGTGCAGCTGCCGCTGGAGCTCGGCGGTTATCACGGCTACTGGGATTCCGCGCAAAAGCCCGGCTACTCCGGGGTCGCGGTGTTCACCCGTGAGAAGCCAATCGATTTCAGAACCGGCCTCGGCATCGACGAACACGACCAAGAAGGCCGCGTGCTCACTTTAGAGTATCCGGATTTCCACCTCGTGAATGTTTACACGCCTAATTCACAGGACGTGCTCCGGCGGCTGCCCTATCGGATGACATGGGACCAAGCGTTCCGCCGCCACGTCGCTGAGTTGGCGAAAACCAAGCCCGTGATTTTCTGCGGCGACCTCAATGTAGCCCATCAGGAAATCGACATCGCTCGGCCGAAAGACAACCGCTTTTCCGCAGGATTTTCCGACGAGGAACGTGCGGGCTTCACTGAGTTGCTCGGTGCGGGCTTCACCGACACCTTCCGCCATTTCTATCCGGACAAGCGCGATGCCTACTCGTGGTGGTCTTTCCGCGGCGGAGCGCGGGAGCGCAATGTCGGCTGGAGAATCGATTATTTCGGCGTCTCCTCGCCATTCATGAGCCGCGTGAAAGACGCGGATATCCTACCGCATGTCCACGGCTCAGACCATTGCCCGGTGGCCGTCACGCTGGCTTGAAGCCGGTGAATCCTTTCAAATCATGGAACCACGTTCAGGCGGACGAAAAGTTTCAGCAAACCGCTCGGCAGGGTGAAGACGACTTGGCTGGCGTCGATGCTCAAGTTCGCTGCGTAGCTGATATTCGCATTTTCCCAGGCAATCATGTCGGACGAGACTTCCACCTTGAACTCGGTGATCGTCGTGCCTGCCGCGCGTGGCCAAGACACCGCGCCGTCGATGATGCCGGGATGGGCGGTGAAGGCATTGCCTGCGCTTCCCATGAAATACTCGACCGCGTTTGGCAGGCTGTCGCCGTCGTGATCTTGGGACGCGCTTTCGCCCGGGGCGTGGATGGCGAGCCAGTTGGCGAAGGTATTTCCCACGCTCGTCACTGTGAAGACGGTGGCAGCGAACGGGACATCCGGCGCGATGCCGTTGGCGCTTTGGTCGCCGGGGCCGTCTTCCGTCACCCAATTTGCAGCGACTCCGAGCAGCGTGAGGTAAGCCGGGAAACTGGCTTCACTGGAACGCGAGCCATTGTAAGCCGCTACATCTCTGTCATTCGGGAGATAAATAACGTGTGACGCGTTTAGCCCGGTACCAATTGTGGAATCCACGCTGTGGGTGGCGATCACTGCGAGGAAACCGGTGGGGATTTGCGCCGTTCCTTGATAAGCGTAAATCATTTCATTTTCCGCCCCTATATCAAAATCACCGGAGCGGGTAAGGTTCCCTGCGCTGGCCACGGGAGTTGGCGTCGCCAGGTTGCTAAGTCTGACTACAGTGCCAGCTGTGATGCCACCAACGGGTGCCGTCCAATTGATGACGCCTTCATTAAAGTTCACGAAGGCACCGCCGGAAACGAGAGGGGAGCCGTTCCATTCATTATCCGTGAAACGAATCACATCGTTTTCCGCGATGCCAGTTAAAGCGACGAAGGCGAGGTCATCGTTGCCATCCGCATTGAAGCCGACGAAGGCGATCGCGCCGGGATTCAGTCTGACGACCGGACTGGCGATCCATCCTAACGAGAGGTCGTCGATGGCCAGTCCGTGGTCGCTGCCGGTATGATCCGAGTCTTTCCAGCGGATCATCAGGTAATTGTTCGCCGGGACGAAGATGTTTGGGTTGATTGAAATCGAGGTCCTATTGGCCGGATTATTTCCATCAAGGGAGGTTCCAGTTGTGGTATTTACTGGGCTGCTGAAATCGCCAAGCGGAACAGCGGTCCAGCCGGCATCGTCCGAGGGTTCCAATAAAGTGATAGGCTTCAGGCTTATCTTATACCAGAGCGTGACGACTTGCGCTACAATGACGCCACTCTTACGCCATTGCTCGCCGGTGTAAGCGAGGGAATTCACGGTTGCAGCTTCGCCAGAAGTGTTCTGGAGCTGGATGCCGTGAGCAAAATTTCCAGCCGTGTTTGTGGCAGCTCCGATCGACCCGAGCGCCCGCTCTGAGGTGCTGACGGAGCCGTAGGAATACAAGGCTCCGCTGGTATTAGTACCCGCATCTGCTAAGATTAGGATGCCTAAACTGCCGCTTCGTTGGGAATACCACCCTGGAAGGGTCGAGTCGTCAATCCAAGTGGCGGAGTTGATGGCTGGCAGCGCGTCGAAGTTCTGCAAGTAGGATCCCGTGCCAGCGATCATGATAGGCGCGGCTTGGGTGAAAGCGCTTCCCAGGAAGGATAAGACGCCGAGCCATACCAAAGCATGCAAGTCAGGGTTAGAAATGCGGGTGGCGGGAACGGATTGGTGGTGATATTTCATGCTAAATGGGGAGGGACATGCTGACAGAAACGGAAGGATCAGAATCGGCAATCTATCTGTCACTTGCTACTATCCAGTTTCCTCGATGGCCGCGAGAGATTTTAGCGGCAGAGCAATTTTAGCTTGTCGATTCTGAATTTTCAGTATTAACTGAAAAAGTGAACGCCGAGACCCTAAAACTCAAACAAGCCCGCGACGAGTTTGTTGCCCAGTGGGGCGCGCTTGGCTCGCAATGGGGGATCAATCGGACGATGGCCCAAATTCACGCTTTGCTGATGACCGCACCGGAGCCGTTGACGACGGATGAGGTGATGGAGGAGCTAGAAATCAGCCGCGGGAATGCTCACTCAAATCTCAAAGAATTGGTTGCTTGGGGGCTACTCCGGTCGGTGTTGAAAAAAGGCGAGCGCCGGGAATTTTTCGAGGCGGAAAAAGACGTCTGGCAGATATTCACCATCGTCGCACGGGAGCGGAAACG
>JANMYL010000294.1:0-11511 GCA_031382045.1 Akkermansiaceae bacterium
CTCGTGGCCGAACCCACCCGACCTTGATCTCATCACAAGCCAAACCCGATTGATCATCCGCAATTTCCGCAAATTCACCGCCGCCGGATTTCTCCAATCCCTGCTCAGCTCCTCCGCTTTCCTCATGACGGTTCTCGGGAATCTCATGGAACAACGCTACAGCACCGCCGCCACGGCGATCGGGTAGCAACGGAATCCAACGCACCCTCATTTAAGACGCTTCCAGCTAAGTCATACCCAAGTCTAACCCGGACGCATTTTCCACACACGGCAACCACTGTGGAAAGACTGCCGGAGTGAAGATCGGCCTCGCCTACGATTTACTAACCGGTTCTATCGTATCCCACGGCCTGCACGCCGTCACCGAGCAGAACAAATCCATCGGCAAGAATCCCTGCCCGACGAAAGGCCTGCTTCGCGAGGGCTAGCACCTCTCATGCTGACCCATCTGAGCCGAGAGCAAGCCGGCGTGAGTCAGCTCGCCGCGATTCACCACACCCGCTGGGCGTTAGAAATTCAATTTCGCGCATCGAAGCAGGCGCTCAACTTCGACAAAGCCCTTAATCGCAAGAGCAACGAACAGGATGGTCGCCCACCAACTCGACATGAGGATGGCACAAAGGATTGGAAATACAGTAGGACGGGCAAGGCTGAGTTATAAAAAAACTCTACGACCTTCCGGCCGTGCGACTGGTCAAAGTCCGCGATCTGGAAAAGTTAGACACACCTGATCCCGACCCAAGGCAAGTCGAACGAGACCAGCGAACCCGGAAATCTCCCATAGAATCAGGCATCCTGACCTTAACCTAACACGAATGCCAAGCTACCATCTACCGTTGTACTCGTCTAATAACAGGACGCCTACCCCTCGGTGTTCCTGCGGCGATACAAAAGAGAAAGGCACGAGGCTGTAGCGAAAAGAAATATGGAACTCGGCTCAGGGATGGTGGTGAGGCGGAGCGTCCAACCTGTGAGTTCGTGCACGGCTCCCGTAGACATGTCTGCCGCGAATAAGTTCCATGCTCCACCGGCTGCTGTTCCATTGAAAACATCCAGATTGGCAGTCCGAGTATCGGTATCAAGAACTGATGCCGGGTCTGTCGCACGGCCATCCGATTGCCAATTTCCACCGAGAGTCGTGGTTAGTGGTGTTGTCTGACTGCCGTTGAGTATCAACCGATAATTGTGAATATCATTTGTGGCATTCAGAGAGAAAGTCACATTGATCGACTGATTATCACTGTAGCCACCGAGTGAGCTCGTGGTGCGGCCCGCGCGATTAAGAAGCACTGCGCTTTCACTGCCATGATTCAGATAGAAATAGAGATCGCCAAGAAAGGCGATGTTAGTAGAGACAGCAGCTACTGATAAATCCACTTCGACGCCGACGATACTTTCGCCAGGAGCGACCACCATCAGTTGGCGAACAAGTCCTAAACTGGAGCCATCGGGAATCAGATGGCTGGCAGCGTCGGTGACGATAATGGTAGCGGCATGAACTGCGGGAAACGTGAAACCTAAGCAAATAAGAGAGCTGAAAATTTTCATAAGATGAAGATGAAAGTTGGTTCGGTGAGCGTGGATTAAGGAGCCTCGGACATCCGGTAGAAACGAGTTGATGGTAGAGGGCCAGCATCAAGAGTGTCGAGGATGCCACTTGGCGGGCAAGTGATGCTGCTCCCTAGGGAGATCCAAGTCACTAAATCATTGGAAATTTGGAATTGATAGATCCGGCCAGGAATACCCATTGCGACGACTCGTTTACCGGTTCCTTCGGAAGTGATGCCTAAGATATTCATGGTTTGCCCACTTGTGGTCGCGGAGATCACAACTGAAACTGTGCCGTTTACGTTGTTAAAGCCATCATTGAGAGTGTAAGTGAAACTGTCCACACCCGTGAAGCTCGCGGTGGGCTGGTAGGTGATCCAGCCGTCCGAGTTACTAACCGTTCCACCACCTGCAGTGAGAGCACCCTGGACGGCGGTGATGGTGAGCGGACCTTCTCCTCCTGTAGCAGCGGCGATTAAAGTGCTGTGGAGTAGCTTGCCGGAAATTCCTTTGGATAAATTCAGGCTGGCAAGTCCGGGAACTATAGCGGGATCATCATTCTGGATCGTTCCGGTAGTATTCAAGATGGTAACTGAGCCATTGAAGATCACGTTTCTACCGCTTGCTGCTAAGTTGGAAAGCTGGGCGATGAGGGTTTCATCCAGCTCGGTAAGACGATCACCTGTTACCGTGACGAGGAGGGAACCCGTGGCGGTTCCACTGGCAATATTGATCGAGGTCGGAGCTATGGCAGTGAAGTCTGTGCCAGCAGTCGCTGTGCCAGTGCCGAGCGTCGCTCCATTGAAGGAAATGGCTGTATCGACAGGGTTACTCAAGCTGATGCCGAAATTGAAAGAAGAAGTCCCGGTGTCGCCTTCGTTGATCGACGGACCAGTGAAGGTGATGATGCTGGAGTCATCATTGGTGATCGTTTGCGAGGCGGTAGCCGTCCCGAGTGAGCCGCTGCTAGGACTTGTTAGTATAACGGTGAAGGCTTCACTTAATTCAACGAGGTTGTCCTTGCTAACATTAATAGCAAGGACTGCGCTAACTTGGCCGATCGGAATAATGACCGAGCCACTCGGAAGCGTGCCGCCGAAGTCGGTGGCAGTGACTGCAGCACCAGAGGCTGCGTAGTTTACTGTCGTCGGTGCTGTCGTCGGGCCGGTGCGTGAGACGGTGAAGGTGAAGGCCGTGTTTCCAGAGCCAGTTCCTTCGTTCGCACTCGTCGCATCGGCTAGGATTGAGACGGTGGTGGTGTCGATGGCGTAATTATTAGAGTCGGTGGTGCCGGTGCCAGCATTTCCCGCAATGTCGGTGAGTCCGGCGTTGGCAAGGTTAATTACATTGGTCGTATCACTAACATCCGCGCTGGGTGTAAGTGTAGCCGTGAAAGTAATACCACCATTGCTGGAGTTGACATTCGCGAGTGTGCCGTTCGAGACGGTGAGATCTGCATTGGTGAAGCCAGAAATCGCTTCGCTAAATGTAAAGGTCACGAGTGAGGTTTCGCCTGCCGTTAAACTGGTATCTGCCACGAAGATGCCAACTGTCGGGCGGACGGTGTCGATGGCATAGTTTGGTGATGTTACACTTCCTGTGCCTGCGTTTCCTGCGCTATCAGCGATGCCGGTGGAGTCTAGAGTGATAATGTTCGACGCGTCGGTGGTGCTTGTACTCGGTGTGAGGGTAGCGGTCCAAGTGATGCCGCCGTCACTCGAAGAAAGTGCGCTCAATCCACCGTTTTCTATTGTGAGATCAGCTGTGGTCAGGCCAGAAGTCGCCTCGGTAAAGGTAAATGTGACCGTCGCTGTATCGCCGATTTTAAGTGCGGTATCCGATACAATGATGGCAGATGCTAAAGTCGGGCGGACGGTATCGATGGCGTAGTTTGGTGATGCAGCACTTCCTGTGCCTGTATTTCCTGCGGTGTCGGTGATGCCGGTGTAGTCCAATGTGATTGTGTTAGTCGTGTCAGTTGTGCTGGCGCTGGGAGTGAGGGTGGCTGTCCAAGCGATGCCACCATTCGACGTAGAAACGGCGCTGAGTGTGCCGTTGGCGACGGTAAGGTCGGCATTGGTAAAGCCTGACACCGCTTCCGCAAAAGTGAAACTGACCGTTGCGGTATCGCCGATTTTCAATGCTGTGTCAGAAACTGTGATGGCAGATGCTAACACTGGGCGGACACCATCAATGACGATGGCTTTATTCGCGCCTAAGGAATTTACTGTGCTGGGAGCTGCTAGAGTGAGTAGGGCATTGACGCTAGCACTCTGAATGGTGCCACCGTTAAGGGCGAGAGCGGATGTGGATGCGTAATCGAGATCAGATGAGACATCGCCCGCTTGCACTGTGTAGTTAAATGTTAGCGTGCTGGTGCCGCTGCCACTGGCATAATTGGCAACTCGGTCAGTCGCACCAGTTTCCAGTGTGAGCTGAGGGGTACCGGTGACAGTCACGGCGGCGGTGAAATTGACCTGAATACTAACGGCATCACCCGTTTTGAAAGATCCGTTAGCGGTGCTGGAGTTTACGGAGGCGACCGTTGTAGGTAGAACACCTGTGACATTGATTCGATCCACGATAATCCGCTCCCCTGCGACATTGCTTTGGCAGCGTACTCGGAGGGTTAGGGTGTTGGCAGTCGGTAGCGAGAGGGTGAAATCTTGCATTGCGGTGCCCAGGGTGGTGCCATCGCCTATGCCATCGTTGTTGGTATCGATCGCTAATGCTCCGTTGAAGGCCGTGCTCTGGAATACTCCATTGGTAAGCGCGGTGAAGCTACCGCCGTTCACGCTGGCCTCGATGAAGATATAGTCATTGGTGTCAAATGCTGCGGAACTGGCGGTGCCGAGTCGCACTGTAGCAGTGGTGCTAGAGTAACCAGCAGTATTGAACTGAAGACGAAGGGCTTTCAATGGAGCTGCAGAGTCCAGCAGGGTATCCTCTGCGACGATGGCTTGCGTGCCATCCAGATTAGTAAGACCAGTAGGTGTGCTGCGGTCAAAAAAAGCAGTGCTGCTCAGGCTGAAGCGCCCATCGAGAGCATAGCGTGTCCCACGGCCATCGGTCTCGAAGCTCTCGGTGAATGGCAGCATCTGGGTGGCGATGTTGTCCGTGATGGCTACCGTGCGGATCGGCTGGTTACTTGGTGTGGCACCATCTGTGGTACTGAAGCGAATCTGACGGACTGCTGTGTTAGGATTAGAAACATTTGAATTTAGGTAACGCACTGAACGCAGCACCGCTTGGTAGTCTGCCAGTGAAGCGGAACGCGTGATGGCTAACGTCCCGGTGGCTGAGGTGTAAACAATATCTCCTGCGAGCACTGCACCGCTCGGTGTGGCGGTGAGGGAGTCTTCGCTGGCGGACAGGTTTTGAGAAATCACGACTGAGGCGGAAGGCAGCGTAGTGCTGTCCGCGTCTGTCACGGTGAGAGCGGGAGCGAGCGGTGTGGCCGGATCTCCCTCTGTGTAGGATAGTGCTGCCGTCGGTACCACGCTAATGACAGGTGCCGCCGTGGCGCTCGATTCGCCGAAGATGCGAATGTTATCCACGCAAATGTATTCGTCGGTCGCGTTCGAGTGCATCACGACGCGGATTTGGACGGAGCTGCCCGATGGAAATGGTAGGTCAAATTCGCGGAAAGAAGCTGTAAGCAGATTCGTCGTGCTTGAATCGGCCAATCCATTCCCATCGGAATCCAGGCCCAGTGCGACATCAAGACTGGTCGTCGATGGCAGGATCGGAGAATATTGAATCAGACGGTTGAATGGGCTACCATCCACGCTGGCTTCTACTCGGACGAAATCGATGACCGAAGCCGTAGCAGAGTGATCGTATTCGTTTTGATTTCCTCCCGCTGCCGGTCCAGTGCCTGGCGCCGCGAGGAGAATTTTCACCGAGGTATTGGTTTTTCCGGCGATGGTTACCGCATTTGTAGTCAGCCACTGCGTGGGTACCAGTGAAGCAGGAATCGTATCAATGTCTTCTGCGGCAAACATGCGTAAGCCGTCGCCTCCACTGATGGTTCCGCCTACCAGTTTAGTTCCATTGTTAGCAACGACCTTGAAAAAATCGTTTTTAGTGGATGGGCTAATTTCAAATTCCGTAACAGAAGGCGTATAACCGATTTCTCCAACCGTGCCTTCAAACGACTCGCGGGCTATTTCTGCAGGAGCGGCGTGAAGTAAGGAGGGGGCCAGTAAGCAAGCCACTCCAAAAGATTTGATGATGGATGAAGATTTCATGTCAGATGAAGGGGGAGGTTAGAAAAGTTCTGAAAAAGTTAGATCAATTACGCGAAGGAAAGACACCTTGAGTGGCAATACAGAAATTTAGCACCAAATAGGGCGGCATGTTGGGGTGAGCTTGACCGTTGCCTGTGCTTGCCAGCGACTGGCTTACGACGAGTCCACCCATGGCAGCATTTACCTCAGCGGTGGATGAGAAATTTTCTGAATTCTCGTTTGCTGCAGGGAAGTTTCCGGCTGGTGAATCCGTATTTCCAGGGATATTTGAGCAAGGGAGAACGGCAGTCGTCACAGTCGCATGGGTGTGCATTGGCATTTCTGTCGCGAGAAGTGTTACGTTCTCAGTGCCAGACATTTCCCCCATGAGGTGCTGCGTGAGTCCCGGACCCGTGCCTTTATGGATCGGTGTTCGTCCCCGCAAGTCGGGCAGGCCGAAGGTCGTTTGTCCATTTCCGCCAAATTGGGTTCCAAGCAGCGAGAATAGGGCGGAATTTTGCTGGATGGCTATCAATTGACCTTGGCAAAACTGCCAGCCTCTGGGGGCGAAACTGCATGCATGTATTTTAATTTCTCCGACAAAAGGTTGAGACATAAAAAGTGATGTTCGTTGACGATTTCGAGGAATGGTGGACTGTGGAAAAATCAGTTGCGTGATGGAAAAATCCCCTGCAGCGCGATGCAGAAACTCATCGTTAGGTACGGCGGCTGATTCGGGTGCGGCTGGCTGCCACCGGCAATGTTGATGGTGGTGTTCACGGTCGGAGCACCCATATTCGCATTGCTCGCATTTGAATAGATATTCTCGCTCTCATGAGCAGCGGGAAAACTGGTGGCGGGTGTATTTTGATTTCCACCTGCACTCTGGCAGGATTGGACAGCCGTCGTTGTAATGGGGTGCGTGTGCAGCGGCATCTGAGTGGGAAGAAGCGAGACACTTTCTGTGCCGCCTAGTTGACCTAAATTATTTGGAGTTAGACCTGGGCCATTACCCAATCCCAGTGGCACCCGGCTGCGAAGATCTGGCAGGGCGAAGGTAGTCACGCCATTACCGCCGTAGGTTGTTCCCAACAACGAGAAGAGAGCCTGATTGGTATTAATCGCCAAAAGCTGGCCATTACAAAATGCCCATCCTCTAGGGGCGAAATCGAAGGCAAAGATTTGAATCTCTGAAATATAAGGACTGGAGGCCATGGGATCGAGAGTTAGGTGGTAAAAATTTTAGTTTCTTGAAGGAAAAACACCGTAGAGAGAGATGATGAAATTTACACAGGTATACGGTGACATATTGTCGTGAGGCTGATTTCCACCCGCCATGCCCACGGTGGTAGTAAATGACAGCTCGCTCATGGCCGCAGGGCCAGTCGTGGAGAAGTTCTCAGAACTCGTGCCTGAGGCGAAAAAATTTCCCACTGGAGACTTACTATTTCCCGGGCCATTCTGACAGCGCTTAGTTACCGTCTGAGTGAGTGTATGGGTGTGTTGTGGCATCTGTGGTGACACAAGAGTTACGTTTTCTGTACCTGCAGCCTGACCTAGGGCGTGGTTAGATAAGCCTGGACCTTGACCTTGATGAATTGGCATTCGACTTCTCAGGTTCGGCAGGGCGAAAGTAGTTTGGCCGTCGCCGCCATACGTCGTGCCGATCAGGGCGAAGAGTGTATCATTTTCTGCGATCGACAATAGCTGGCCGTCGCAAAAGGCCCAATTGACTGGCGCAAAATTGAAGCCGACCATTTTGACTTGGCCAATAAAAGGTTGTGACATAAAAAAAATTAGGAGGTTAGTTTTGAGCTGCTGAGGGATCTTCGACTTCGCGAAGCCATGAATGCATGACAGGAAATTTCTGGGACATCCGATACCACTGGAGTATTGGTACGCCGGGAGCGACGGGATTCCGCCCTGCGGCGACGGCGGCAAATTGGGTGACCAGTTGCGCACCACCGTTTTTGTAGCCGCCCTCGTGGAAGACGATGTGGGGGTCGATTTCTAGCGCCACTGCCGCAGCGTAGGACCAAGCCAGTGCTGCCATTTCATCCGCAGGAGAAACTTCTAATTTACCAGAAACGAGGGCTCGCCGGGACGGTGGATTCAGCGCGATGTGAGCGGCCTCGTGTAGGATATCGCCAGGCCATTTGAGTTTCTCAGAATCAATCAGCAGGATACCTTGGTCGATTTCCAAGCCGGGGAGAAAACAATCGCTCTTCAAGGATTGGAAGCGTGTTGGGATTCCTCGCTCGCTGAGGAAACTCGTCATTTTATCGATCAATTCAGACATTACGCAGCAGTTGAATGAAGGTTGATGGCAGCAGTTTCCTCGGTGGAAAGCTCTGCGGGCGGTATCCAGTTAGGATTCCCGAGGTCATTCACGCGGTGGTCGAATACTGCGGGATGTATGCCGTGGGCACCGGTAAATTTCTCCAAGCGCGAGACGGTGTCGGTCGGATCAGTGGTCATCGCAGTGAAATCCAGCGAAAGCAGATGTTGCAACCGTAGCGAGGAGAAAACCTGGCGGCTATGCTCTGCGTGACGCGCCATCATTCCTGCTTGTTCTGCCGTGGCAAACATGGCGGCGGCCTTGGCGGAGCGCAGGCAGTCAGTGATGTCGCGCTCAATCCAGATCCAACGAGCTTGTGGAAACCACTCGGCCAAGATTGGAAGTGCCATCGCATCTGCTCCGGCGAGTTTCCAGCCCCACACCGGGCGACGTACCTCGACCGCTTCTCGGTGGCAACCCTCAAGCCAAGCATGGGCTGCCGCGCGGAATCCAGCGAGGTAAGTCTCCATGGTAGGAGCAAGTGGGGTGATGAAATCTGAAACATCGCCGCGCAGCACCGCTTGGCGGATTGGCGCGATCTGAGATTGCTGAAAGCCGACCATTTGGTTGCGGGCCATCGCGTATTTCGCGAAAAACTCGACTTCTTGGCCCACGGTATCGCCATAGATGAGCGTGTTTGACGCCGAGCAGAGCAGCCGCTGTATGAGCGTGGTGCCGGACCGCTGAAGCGGTGACAGCACAATAACCGGGGAGATTTCCAAAAAATCCGTCACGCAGGAATGAATTTAGAGTCAATTGAACTCGTGAGGACCGCCGTTATTCTGGCGGTTTTGTGATGGAAGGTGAGCCGATTTCGCTGAGCGATGACGCGCAACTTGAGTCCGGCGAAATTTCCGTGGCTGTTTGCAAAGGCAGTAAGATCCGGCATTTCGCAGTGCAACTCGGTCTCACCCGATTTTGTCAGAACCCGGGAAATGCGAGTCGAGAAGATCTGGAGTTGGTCTTCCAAAGTCGTCACCCAGTCGAGCGTGTTTGGCTCTGAAACAGCTGCGAATAACGGCCGAGTCGTCAAAGCACCCAGTGCCAGAATACCAGAGGACATCATTTTACGACGTGTAAGCACCTGCATAACTTTCCGGGTTTTACCTTACTTTTTAAAAACGTCTATTAAAATTTGACTTTTAAAAAATCTTGCTAAATTGAAAAAATCTTGATTTCGATCTGTTATTTATGGACCTATTACCAGACCGCATTTCGCTCGGATTATTCTTCGATCCTATCAGACTTAGGCGTGATCTGGAAGTGCTAGAGTCACATCCATGGATCGACCATTTTGTGAAGCAAAACTACCGAGGCACTTGGGATGTGCTGCCGCTCCGAGGCACGGCTGGGGCGACGCATCCGGTGATGATGATTTACTCGGATCCAGGCTGTATGGACTTCGCGGATACGCATTACTTAGAACAAACCCCGTATCTCCGTAGCGTCCTCGCGACTTTTAAATGTCCGCTTCAGAGCGTGCGGTTGATGCGGCTCACTCCCGGCTCGGAAATCAAGCAACACTGCGATCACGATCTTAGTGCCGAACTGGGTCAAGTGAGGATGCACATCCCGATCACGACAAATCCAGACGTGGATTTTTTTCTCAATCAGACCCGCGTGCCGATGACCCCCGGTTCGTGTTGGTATTTGCGGTTAGCAGATATTCATTCTGTTAAAAATCGTGGTATGACCGACCGTGTCCATCTTGTTGTGGATGCCACGATGAATGAGTGGCTGGCAAACGAGCTTCATCAAGCGGCTTCAAGATGAAGCCCATGCCAGGGTGGTATCCTGTAAAATTGGAATTCCCGCTGCGTGGGGAAGCGATTATGTATTGGCAAGATCTATCGGCGGCAGACTTTTCTGTGCCTTTTTTCGAAGATGCTGTCAGGCAAGCGAGATATCAGCGGCCCGCACTTCGGGAAACCTCGCTCCACGAGCTGAGTGAAATTTCACTACCTGCTGCGGTCGCTCCCACGGCATTTATTTTTCATACGTCACGCAGCGGCTCAACGCTTCTGACGCAACTCCTTTCCTGTCTCGACGGTAGCATAGTCCTCTCGGAGCCGCCGATCGTGGACGAAGTTCTGCTACTTACTTTACCCGACGAAGAGAAGGTTCAGCTTCTCCGGCAAGTCCTCCGAACACTCGGGCAAGCACGCTCCGGTGAGGATCGGCATTTTTTCATCAAATATGACAGTTGGAATCTACCATGGCTGCCGTTGATCCGTGAAGCTTTCCCCGCGGTGCCATGTTTTTTCATCTATCGGCGACCTATAGAAATCCTCTGGTCGCACCACCGCCAGCGCGGCAGCCAGATGGTACCGGGACTGCGAAATCTCATGCATTTAAACATCGAGTTTGATCGGTTTCCCCCAGCAGATCTGGATGCCTTCGCCGCCGGAGTTTTAGAATCTATCTTCACTCAAGCCCTCCCCCATGTGCAACGGGGAAATCTTATCCCATTGGTGTATCATCGGTTGGTGGAAAGCGCCGAGGTGGATATGATGAACCGCCTTGGAATCGTGCTTTCCGGTGGTGAAAGGGAGCGGATGTGTCGCCGCAGTCGTTTTCATAGCAAGCGGACAAGTGATCCTTACCACCCTGAGGTCGAATTGAGAATACCCACTGCGGTTCGAGAGCGTCTTGAGGAACTCGCGGATCCTATTTTAATGCTGACTTACTCACGCATTTTAGCACTGACCGAAGGCGGGGATGGGCTCACTAACTTGTAGCGCACGCTTGCTATCATATTTTCATCATTCGCCTACCCTCATGGTGACCCATCCGTGCCAAGAGCAGGCCGACACGTGAGTCAACTCGCCGCAATTTACCGCGCCCGCTGAGCGGTAAAAATTCAATTCCGTACATGGAAGCAGGCGCTCAACTTCGACTAAGTCCTCAATCCCAAGAGCAACGAATATCATATGCAAGCCCTGATGCTAGCAGGGGTGATCGCCCACCAGCTCGGCATGAGGATGGCCCAGCGAATCGGAAACACAGTCGGACGAGCAAGACTGAGCTATGAAAAACTCTACGACCTTCCGGCCGTGCGACTGATCAAAGCCCGCGATCTGGCAGTGTTAGATACATTTAATCTTGACCCAAGACAAGTCGAACGAGAAAAGCAAACTCGGAAATTTCTCGTAGAATAAGGAATTCTAGCCTTAACCTGACGCGAATGGCCCAATGATTGAACCGACTATCCATTTCTCGAAGCAGCCGCCGTTTCACTCAAATGCTGAAGGACCGGCCTCGCATTTTTAATTTTCATAGAAAGGTGGCTGCCGCGTGAGCAGTAATCAATACCGATTCGCCAATCCACGATTCACTATCAACACCCAAAGCTCCTATGAACTCATCTCTGAACCGTCGCTCCTTCCTTGGAAACGC
>JANMYL010000028.1:0-7951 GCA_031382045.1 Akkermansiaceae bacterium
AACGCGATGTTCGCCGTAAGCAGCATCGATGCGGCAAAGCAATACTACGAGACATTCAAGACGCTCCAAAAAGACAGCGAGAAGCCGATCAAGGTGGCCACGATTTTTTCCTTCGCCGCCAATGAAGAGCAGGACGCGATCGGCAACATACCTGACGAAAGTTTCGAGGTTTCCGCCATGAATAGTAGTGCCAAGGAATTCCTGAGCGCGGCCATCGCAGACTACAATACCTTCTTCAAAACGAACTTCGGCGTAGATAGCAACGGCTTTCAAAACTACTACCGCGATCTAGCACAGCGGGTGAAGCGGCAGGAAGTGGACTTGCTGATCGTGGTCGGGATGTTTCTCACCGGCTTCGATGCACCGACGCTGAACACCTTGTTTGTCGATAAGAACCTACGCTACCACGGGCTGATTCAAGCTTACTCCCGCACCAACCGCACCAACCGCACCAACCGCACCAACCGCATCTACGACGCGACGAAGACATTTGGCAACATCATCACCTTCCGTGATCTGGAGCAGGCGACCATCGATGCGATCACTTTGTTCGGCGATTCCAATACCAAGAACGTGGTTCTGGAGAAGAGCTACAAGGAATACATGGAAGGCTTTATCGAAATCGCCACCGGTGAAGCACGGCGGGGTTTTGTCGCGGTCGTCGCGGAGTTGAAAGAGCGTTTCCCCGATCCGGTAGCCATCGAGAAAGAGGCCGATAAGAAGGCATTCACTAAACTGTTCGGAGAATACCTGAAGATTGAAAATGCGCTCCAGAACTTCGAAGAATTTGTGAGCCTGAAAGCCCTGCAAAAACTGGATTCTAATGATCCGGAGGCCGTCGAAGCGTTCAAGGCGCAGCGCTATCTGAGCGACGAGGATCTCGATAAGCTCAAAGCGACGGATGTTTTGCCTGAGCGTAAAGTTCAGGATTACCGCTCCACCTATAACGATATTCGCGATTGGCTACGCAAAGAAAAGAGTGCCGAGGAAAAGCAGGAGTCTAAGATGGACTGGGATGACGCCGTGTTTGAAATCGACCTGCTCAAATCTCAGGAGATCAACTTGGATTTCATTCTGGAACTGATCTTCGAGAAAAACCAGAAGGTGAAGGACAAGGGGGCCTTGATCGAAGACGTGCGCCGGGTGATCCGTGCCAGCCTGGGCAACCGCGCCAAGGAAAGTCTCGTGGTGGATTTCATCAATCAAGCGGATCTGGATCAATTCAACGACAAGACGAGTGTCATCGAGGCTTTCTTCGCCTACGCCCAAGCGGAACAAAAGCGAGAAGCCGAAGCGCTGATCCATGCGGAAAGCCTCAACGAAGAAGCTGCCAAGCGTTATCTTGTGACCTCGCTCAAGCGGGAATACGCAAGCGACAACGGCACAGAACTCAATGGCATTCTCCCCAAAATGAGCCCACTGAATCCCAAATATCTAACGATTAAACAAAGCGTGTTTCAGAAAATCGCCGCTTTCGTTGAGAAGTTCAAAGGGGTGGGCGGCGAGATTTGAGAATACACCATCACGGACCTGCGAACTCGAATCCTATCGCAGGAAGCGCTCAAAAATCCGCAACTGCACCTACAAACCAGCCCGCCGCACGCAAACGGTCTCGAGCACGTCAGCGGAGCTCCGAGGCTCCGACGTGCGCTGGGCCATCCGGGCACGGCCAAACTGAAATGAAGAAACAGAGGATTTCAGCTTGGGATTTTGAGCGATATATTTGTTTAATTAGTTCTGAATCAATGTATTGCGACAATCTAAAACCCGAAGATATTAAATTCTTTAGCTTGGGAGACACTAGAATTGAGAAAGAAAAGAAGGAATCTGCCTTGCCGCGCTCTGGCCGAGAGTTGACGGAGATGGGGGCACTGGGGGCATTGCCGCCTTTGATCGGTCGCCGGGCGGGGATGCTGAAAATCACCCAAATCCCTCTCCAAAGCCGGAAGAATCATCTGATTCTGGTGGGCGAGCCAAGCATGGAAAGACCGGGATTATCGAGGGTTTAGCGCAGTTGCTGGCTGAGGGGAAATTGCTGGATGCTTTGGGTCGGCCGGCGGTGGAGTGGTCGATCCGGTATGTGCCGGGTTTCAAGTTACTAGATAAGGCGTTGGATTTGGTGGATCAGGCTTGCACGGCGGTTAGGTCTGCGACGCTATCGGCGCGGAAGAGCAGGGAAAGGCTGTCGCTAAGACGGGCTGGGACTGGAAATCCCAGCCACCACTTGGTGGTGTGAAGAGAGGAGATAGCGGAAGCGGTGGCAGCGCGGGTTGGAATTCCGGTAGGGACGCTGACGGCGAATGAGGGCAGGCTGATTGATACTCAGGGACGCAAATGTGATTTCCGGAAGTCGGTGATTATTCTGACGTGTAATCTGGAGAGTGGGTTGGCGAAGAAGAGGGGGATGGGGCTTGGGACAGGGCGAAAGATTCTCAGAAAGCTGATAGAAAATTCAACAAATACCTGACTGACCGTGGTGTGACAATAGAGCTGGATGAAAGCGTCAAGGAGCTGATTCTAGCGGAGGGCTTCAGCAAAGAAGATAGAGCAAGAAATTTGGAACGGGTGGTGGATCGGATGCAGAGAACTCTGATCGCGGAGGCGCTTCTGGGCGAAAAAATCTCAGAGGGTCAGGTAATTCATCTCGTAGCAAATGAAGATCGGATTCGATTTCGGGCATCCGAAGGCTCTTGATCATGATGCCTGAAGCCGGAGTTTCTGCCTCCTGATCCTGCTGTTCTAAAGAGGATTTGGATAAATCTCCTTTTCATTGAGATTTTTTTTGACAGAGTGATCGACTTTGCTAATGTCCCGCCGCTCTTACCCACAGCAAGTCAGGGGTGCCGCGTCTAGTCTCGTTTTCGGGATCGGCCGCGGTGTTTTTGTCGAGTTAAAGGTAGAGCAACACATATCAGATTGCTCGCGTAGCTCAGGGGTAGAGCGCATCCTTGGTAAGGATGAGGTCGGGGGTTCAATTCCCCCCGCGAGCTCCAGGGCAATCTCGAAAAATCTCAATCGTCTCAAGCAGAACAACAACCACCATGGCTAAAGAATCATTCCAGCGCAACAAGCCGCACGTAAACATCGGAACCATCGGTCACGTCGACCACGGCAAAACTACCCTCACTGCAGCGATCACCAACACGCTTGCTGAAAAAGGCTTGTGCCAAAAGAAAAGCTACGCAGACATCGACGCAGCTCCCGAAGAACGTGAGCGCGGCATCACTATCAACACCGCACACGTTGAGTATGAAACCGCCAAGCGCCATTACGCACACGTGGATTGCCCCGGTCACGCCGACTACGTGAAAAACATGATCACTGGCGCTGCTCAAATGGACGGTGGTATCCTCGTTGTTTCCGCTGCGGATGGCCCGATGCCACAAACCCGTGAGCACATTTTGCTTGCACGCCAAGTCGGCGTTCCTGCTCTCGTCGTTTTCATGAACAAGGTTGACCTTGTGGACGATGCCGAACTGCTCGAACTCGTTGAAATGGAAGTCCGCGACCTTCTTTCCATGTATGAATTCCCGGGTGACGACATTCCAATCGTCATGGGTTCCGCCAAGCTCGCCCTCGATGGCGATCCAGCCCAAATGGAAAACGTCATGAAGCTCATGGATGCAGTGGATTCCTACATCCCTGAGCCTGAGCGTCCAATTGACAAAACTTTCCTCATGCCGATCGAAGACGTGTTCTCGATTGAAGGTCGTGGAACAGTTTGCACCGGCCGTGTCGAGCGCGGTATCGTTAAGAAAATGGAAGAAGTCGAAATCGTTGGTATTCGCGACACGCAGAAGACAACCGTTACAGACATCGAAATGTTCCGCAAACTCCTCGACGAAGGTCGTGCTGGTGACAACGTCGGTCTTCTCGTTCGTGGTCTCAAGAAAGATCAAGTCGAGCGTGGCCAAGTCATCGCCAAGGTCGGCACCGTCAAGGGGCACACGATCTTCAAGTCCGAAATTTACGTTCTTTCGAAAGAAGAAGGTGGCCGCCACACTCCATTCTTCTCGAACTATCGTCCTCAGTTCTATTTCCGCACCACCGACGTAACCGGCAGCATCAAGCTTCCAGAAGGCGTCGAAATGGTGATGCCTGGTGATAATATCAACCTTGAAGTTGAGCTTATCACCCCAATCGCCATGGAGCCAACCATGCGTTTCGCGATTCGCGAAGGTGGCCGCACCGTTGGTGCCGGTCGCGTGGGCGAGATCATTAAGTAAGTTTTAGCAGCGAGGCTTCCTGCGGCTGGTCCGCAGAAATGCCCGGCCTCAGGGCATTCCACCTCATAAGTGGAGTGTCCTTTGGCTGCCTCAAAACGTCAGTAGTTCAATTGGTAGAGCGTCGGTCTCCAAAACCGAATGTTGTGGGTTCGAGTCCCCCCTGGCGTGCCATTTTCCGTTTCCGTTTCAAGTCAATTGACATCATGTTTTCGAAAATCTCTAATTTCCTTGGTGAAGTAAAAGGCGAACTCCACAAAGCGAGCTGGCCATGGGAGTCCGACCCGAAAATCAAGGGACTTAAAAAATACAAGGAACTCGTTGATTCGACCGTTGTGGTCTTGATCGCGATGATCCTACTTGCCGGTTTCGTGCAATTTTGGGATTTCTTCGATGTTCAAATCGTTGGATTCTTTCACGTAATGACTGAGTATCTCTTTTCTTATTTTGGACGCTGATTCGTTAGCTTTTCCGCCCTCATCTATCTCCGACCGACCCGTCATGTCAGAATCCAATTCATTCCGCGATCAATGGTATGTTGTCCAAGTCCTTTCCGGCCAAGAAGGCAAAGTCCGTGATCGCATCGCTCGCACCGCCGAAGCTGAAGGGATGACGGAATACATTCGCGAGGTGCTTGTGCCCACCGAAATGGTTTCCGAAATCCGGCGCGGTAAAAAAACTGAGACGAAGAAAAAATTCTTCCCCGGCTACATTATCGTTAACATGTATCTCGCCACTGAGGACAACCAGCTCGTCGAGAAGACCTGGTTTTTCATCAAAGAGATGGATGGCGTGATCGGTTTCGCTGGGACGAAAGATCGCCCGGCACCGATGCGACCGCGCGAAGTCGAGGCGATGCTCTCGCAAATCAAGGAACGCGAGGAAAGTGTGCGTCCCTCTATCAGTTTCGAAGTCGGCGATACCGTCAAGGTGGCCGATGGTCCGTTTCAAAGCCAGAATGGTGTGGTCGAAGAAATCGACCCGGAACGCGGCAAGCTCCGCGTCTCGGTGACGATCTTCGGTCGTAGCACTCCGGTGGAACTCGAATATTGGCAGGTTGAAAGAGAATAAATTTTTCTCGACCTAAGTTGAAAAATATACCACCACCCCTCTCCCGCAAGATTAACCGCATTTATTATGGCCAAGGAAGTCGTCAAAATCATTAAGCTCCAAATTAAAGCTGGAGCCGCCAATCCATCACCTCCAGTGGGCCCTGCCCTTGGTCAGGCTGGTGTCAATATCATGGCATTCTGTAAGGAATTCAACGCAAACACCCAGGCCCAAGTCGGCGACGTGCTGCCTGTCGTGATTTCGGTTTACAAGGACAAGTCATTTTCCTTCATCACCAAAAAGCCACCTGCTGGCAATCTCCTCAAGAAGATCGCAGGCCTTGCATCTGGCTCGAAAGAGGCGAATAAGATTAAGGTTGGCAAGATCACCAAGGCGCAACTTATGGAGGTCGTCAAAATCAAGATGCCTGACCTCAATACCAAAGATCCCGAAGCCGCTTGCCGTATTTTGGCTGGCACCGCCCGCCAGATGGGCCTCGAAATCGAGGGTTACTGAAAATTTCGTCGCGACATTCATCACTGAGTGTCGGACATCCGCAGGAGGGAGTAGTAATCGCTTCCGTCCGAACTGCTAACAAATAAAAAAATGGCTAAACACCGCAGCAAACGCTACAAAAAAGCAGTCGCTCTTGTCCAAGTAGGCAAGAGCTACTCGCTCACCGATGCAATCAGCACCGTGAAGGAATTCCCGGCGCCTAAATTCACTCCCACTGTCACTCTTTCCTTCCACCTCGGCGTGGATCCTCGGAAAAGCGACCAAATGGTCCGTGGTTCTGTTTCCCTGCCACACGGCACGGGTAGAAACGTCCGCGTCGTCGTCTTCGCCCAAGGCGCAGCCGCTGAGGCCGCCATCGCTGCTGGAGCCGAACACGTCGGTTACGAAGATCTCATCAAGCGTGTTCAAGAAGGCTTTACGGATTTCGATTCTGCGATCGCCACTCCAGATGCCATGGCTGAAGTTCGGAAAATCGCCCGGGTTCTCGGACCTCGCGGCCTGATGCCGAACCCGAAGACCGGCACCGTCACAGACGACACCGCCAAGGCAGTTCGCGAAGTGAAAGCCGGCCGCGTTGACTTTAAACTCGATAAAAACGGCAATGTTTCCGGTTCGATCGGTAAGACATCTTTCGAGCCTGCTCAATTGGAAGAAAACGCACGTGCCTTCGTGGACAGTGTCGTTCGTGCCAAACCCGCCTCCGCCAAGGGCAACTACATCCAAGCAGTGACTCTCGCCGCTTCGATGCTCCCTGGCATTCCTCTGGAAGCCGCTACTTACAGCAAAGCTTCTGCTTAATTCACGGTCCGCCAACGCATATGAATCCAGATAAGAAAATCATCATCAACGGCCTGTTGGATCGCGTCAACGCGTCTCCTTACCTAATCGTCATCGATTACACCGGCCTCACCGTGCAGCAATTCACGGAACTTCGCAACCGTCTCGGGGCAAGTGGTGCTAATTGCACTGTTGCTAAAAATACTTACATGCGCAAGGCTCTCGCAGAAGCGGGAATGCCTGACATCGGCTCTGATCTCACAGGTCAAATGGCCTATATCATGGGTGATGCTGAAGTGTTCTCAGCCGCGAAGGTTATTAAGAATTTCGAAAAAGAATTCAAGAAGCCAGAAATGAAGGTCGGTATTCTCGGTAATGCGATCCTTGATGCAGAAGCATTGAAGGCCATCGCCGACATCCCTTCGCGCGAAGCAGTTCTTTCCCAACTCTTGGCCACGATCCTCGAGCCTGCAACTCGCATCGCTCGCGTCGTCAAAGCAAAATTCGACCCGGATGGCGACGACTCCGCAGACAATGCCGAAGAGGCACCTGTTGCGGAATCTGAAGCACCAGAAGCAGAAGTCGCCGTCGTGGCTGCAGAAATTCCTGCTGCCGAACCCGAAAAACCTGCTGCGGAATAACAACAATCTGAAGTGATGGTGGCGGCGGCTCCCGTTCGTCACCTGAACCCATAATGGTTCCTCGTCGGAGCAACGGCTGTTGTTCTGAAATCTCCGGAGGCTCCGGAGGCGACGATACCGAACAAGGAGAATACAAAAATGGCTAATATTGACACACTCGTAGAAGAACTCGGCAAGCTAACCGTCTTGGAAGCTGTCGCACTCGTTAAACAACTTGAAGAACACTGGGGCGTTTCCGCCGCTGCACCTGTCGGCGTTGCCGGTCCTGCTGCTGCCGTCGAAGCTGTCGAAGAGAAGACTGAATTTGACGTGGTCCTCACGGATTGCGGTGCAAACAAGATTGCCGTCATCAAGGCAGTCCGCGAAGTCGCTCCCGGCCTTGGTCTTGCAGATGCGAAGAAGCTCGTCGAGAGCGCTCCCGCAAAAATCCTCGAAGGTGTCGCCAAAGACGCTGCCGAGACTGCAAAGAAGAAGCTCGAAGAGGCAGGTGCCAAAATCGAACTCAAGTAACATCTTTCAGACTACTCCCGGGGCAGAGAAATCTGCTCCGGGATTTTCTGTCGAAACCGACGGGAGACTCTAATCATCAACAACTAGGTTTTCCCGCCGATTCCGACAAAATTTTCCAACGCTTGATCCACCCTGCCTGAGACCGTTCGCGGCTCGGGCTCAATTTGTAAGAAGAATACCACTAAACGCCATGGCTGAACGTCTCTATTTCGGGAAATTCGAAGAAGTCATCGA
>JANMYL010000100.1:0-5620 GCA_031382045.1 Akkermansiaceae bacterium
GCGCTCGCCCGCTGGCGTGGCGATGCCATCGCCCTGGAACACCCTGCGCCAGTTCCACCAGTCGGGTTGTGGTGCGTCCACCGCTTCGTAGCCGTCGATCTCATCCTCGGGCGCGCCGAATATTGCCAGGGGGATCAGCACTTCCAGATCACAAGCTCCGCCGTGATAACCTGCTGACTTTAGACCATAGCGGAGGGTTTCGGTGATGGGCAGAATGATTGATGGAGCCCCGGTGGCTGCCTTGATGCGTTGACCGGTGAACTTGCGCTCGTTCTCGTCCGATACCTCACCATGACGATAGCGGGCCTCGCCTTCCGCCTTCCGCTCGATCGCCTTGGTGTTTTCCATCTCCGGGATGTGTCCATGATCACTCGTGATTACGATCGTGCGCTTTCCCTGGTCGGCCGCTTCGAGGATGGCTGGCAGGATGCCAATGTCCTGCACCTTCCAGTCGAGTGACAGCTGTCCTCCTGTTTTGAGCTGGTCGTCGATCGCATTGATGACCACGGCAACCACCCGGTGCTCGCTGCCGGCAAGGGCGTCGCGCACCTTGATCGACAGGGCGGCGCTGTCCTCAGAGCCAAGGTCGCTTTTGGTGAAGAGCAGTGGCTTGCCCTTGCTGCGAACGTCGGCCAACGCGGTGTGCTCACGAAATGCCACCACCTCGGAACTGCGTGGTAACGCCTGGACCTTCCCGGAGAATAGTGACCAACGTGAATGCTCGGTCACGCTGGGGAGGACGCTAATCACCCGCGTGGGAAACTCGTCTCCGACTTTCCGTTGTGCGGCCCACCCGGAGCGTTCAAGGCTTCGGCTTAGCTGATGGAAGGCGGGGAAATTCATGCCATCCATCACCAGCAACAGCACCGGGCGCAGCGAAGCTAAAGGTTTCACACAACTTGCGACTAGGTTCTCGATGGGGATCAGCCCCTTGCTGCCATCCTCGTTGTCGGCATGCCAGTGGCACACACGCTCGCCGAAATCCACTTGTGCCTCGATCCGGACCTTGGCCATCCTCCTGACCAAGCGCCCGTAAACATCGGCGACCTCGGGAAGCGGGTCTCCCCATGACAACGCGAACCTCGCCCAGTCGATGAACGAGTCAGTCGCCGCGAACTCACGAGCCGAGTCGCTCAGGCCGGTCGTGCGCTCCCGATTTGACGCGAAACTCACCTCATATCCGGCCAAGCGGGCCGCCATCTCCGCCCTTGCCAACCGGGGTGCATGGAGCTTCGCCAGCGCGTGGTCCTCCAGCTGTCTCAAACTGTTGAAAATCGCGCGGCTGCCGGACTCCCACTTGCGCTTGCCCAATCGGTCAATGTCATCCGCAAAGCACATCCAGCGATCCTTGAAACCCTGTTTTGAGTAAGTGAAGGCAGAGGCCAGCGGGATCGCCCGGATGACTTCCAGCACGGCATCCACCTGGGCGGCAAGACGGTCGCGCTCCTCGGGTGGCCGCTTTCCCAGCACCTCCCGGGCCGCATGACTCCACATCGCGGCCTCGGTGGGTTTGAGGGATTTACCGTTCAGGTAGTTCTCGATCCGCGTCCGGGCACCCACCACTCCATCAGCCTGATCCAGGCGCTCATGATACAGATCACCGGCGACAAGTCCCAGTGGCAGATAGAGATGAGTCTGGTCCGTGGTGAAAAGACTTTCCAAACACCGCGCCACCTCGCCTGCACGTTCGCCGACCCAGTCAAAGAACGAGGACACCAAGGCACTCTCCAGCGCACGAACCGCGGACCAGCGCTCTTCGTCCAAGCTCCAACGCAAGATCTCCACCAAGTCCGGCCGTTGGTTCATCAATTCCGGCTGACGCAAAATCACGCTCCACGCGAAGTCCAGGTCCAAGGTGCCGCCGGGTGCCTTGCGTCCAGCACCGCCGGCTCCCGACATCACCAGCGCGTCCAACAGTGCGTCGTCGTTGGAAATCCTCGGGTCGATTGTCGCGGCATGGTAGATCTCTTTTAACACTTCTCGAGGATCCAGAGTGTGGACGGTTTTCCCGGCAAAGCGTGCCCGCACATCCTCACCGATCCGATCCTCATCGGTCCGCATTAACAGCAGAAGCCCTTGACCATCCTCGCCATCAAGGTCGAGCAGAAGATCCCTAGCTTCCAGATCCGAACGGCAGTCCACCACCTTCACCGCCAAGCCATCGCAGGTGATCTCGGAAACGCCGGCATAGGGGAACTCGGTGCGGATCGCGAAGATGCGCTCGGACTCCCACCCCCGGCGGTCGCGCCACCGGTTAATCTGGGCCTTCAACTGTTCTGGAATCAAATTTGCCATGGTTCGGTTATCCGTTGTGATCCGACTTCACCGTGAGCTTGCGTTCGATGCCCTTGCTTGGAATCGACAGCACTCCTGTCTTCAAGTCGATCCTAGCATCTTCACAGGCATGCATCAGCGCGTGCAGCGTTGGAGTGAGCACGATCATGTTCGAGCGCTCGTCCTCGCCACCTTTGCCGAGCGGCTCGATATGATGGACTTCCAGAAGCACGTCCACCAGCGACTCCGGCACCCAGTCCGGCAACTTGTCATCCTCCACCTGACTCGCCCGATAGAGCGACTTCAGATCGCGAACCCGCTTCCGGTTGCGGTCCAGAGCGGCGCGTTCATCGCCATACTTCAGCAACACTTCGGCTTCGTCGGAACCGGACCATCCCGTTTTCGACACCACGTTTCTTGCTCCGGTCGTGGGCGTAAAGATAGTGACAGGGACACCATCAGCACCATCCATTTCCTCAGCGGGCGGCGCAGGTTTTCCGGCACCCTTGGTCCCTTGAATCTGGCGTTGCAGGATCAACAGCGCCTTGGAGTTGACCCGCTCAACCACCGGAGCCAGCGCGGCCACGTATTCATTAAAGCGCAGGGCGCTGAGAAGTTCGTTCTCCAACTTCTGGGCTTCTTCCTTCAGTGGAGAGTCAAGACCAAGTGCCAGATCCAACGTCTTGCGATCGATCGGCAGGACGTGCAGCACGGGCTCCGTCCCTTTGATACTGGTGGAAATCGCCTCGTCCGGTGACTCGCTTGTGAAGCCCGCCAGCGCCTTGACCAGCAAACAGCCTTGGTTTGACTTCACCAATGCAAGAAAGCGCTGCGCCTCGCGGGCCGCGTTCAACCGGTCGAAATCCTCGTCCAGGCCCTGCCTCCCGGCCTCCGTGGCGAGCAGGCTGACCAACTGGTTCACGGCTTTCTCATAGCCGGCGGCTTCGTCGCGGACCTTCGAGCTGAAGTCGTCCACTGACTGGGCGGTCATCAGCTTGGGAAGTTCCGCAAGACCTAGCAGCGCGTCCTGAATGTTCCGCGCCTTGTCCCACTCCTCTTGGGCGGGCAGCTCTTGGGTCTTGAGTTTGCAGTCGCTGGGAAGGTCCTTGAGCGACGCATGATAGTGGCTGCCATGCAGCGAGAACGAACAGTTCAACTGTGCCGCGCACGCGAGGATAATCAGATTTTCCAAGATGGGTGGAATGCCCCAGCCGATCCAGTCACGCAGGTCTGATACCTTCACTCCGTCCAGCCCGTCGGGTGCCTTGCGCCGGAAGTGATCCTTCCAGTGCTCGCCGGGCACGAAATACTGTGGTGCCATCTCGCCGAGCTTCAGCGGATTGGCGATCATCCGGATCATGTCGCGTTGCGATTTCTCCACCTCGATCCTTCCCTCGCTCTGTTGCAGTGCATCCAGGAAGACATCCAATACCCGTTGCACGAACGGAGCGGACAACTTCACGCTATCGTCGAACTCCGGATGCTGCGGATGCTGGCTGCTCATCGCTTGTTCGAGCAACTCACCCATCGCCCCTTGCAGATGGGTCGCGCCAGGCACTTTCAGTTGCAAGCCGGAGTCGAGACTCTGAAAATGATCCACACCATCCAGATTCCGCATCGTGTCGATCACGCCGGTCTTGTCTTCCCGCAGGCCGTAAACGGTTTGCAAGTGGGTGACCATCCGATTGCGCAGGGCGTCCCGCTGGTTGATGAGGATCGACTTGGCCGTCGTCTTGTCCTGCATCGAGAGATCGCTCACGTAGCCGTCATAGGCATGTTCCGCGAGGATCGTCTCCAGCTTCACCAGTTTTCCGAGATCCTGGAGCGCCTGCTGGCTGAAGAACGAAGGCAGCCACACCACGGTGCGGGTGGAACCACGTTCTTCCCGATACTTTTGAAGTTGGGCGCGGTCCGCCAATGGTCCTTTGTTAGGATCCGCGTCGAGCGGGTAGTCGATTACCAACTTCCAATCGCCGTCGTTGGATTCCAACAGGTCGAAGTCCGCCTCCCAGACGTTCTTGAAAATCACCTTGCACCGGCGCTCCGTGCCGCGCCAGCGGAAGTTGTGCTCCAGCCATAGCTTGTCCTCGCTGCGGAGCTCCAGTTGTTTGAAAAGGATCTCTTTCAGGCAGCGCAGTCGGTTGCCGAAATTATCCTGTGAGGCCGCCTTGTCGATAATCCCATCCACATCCACGCCCGTGAGTTGAAGGGAGATGATCGGCGGCGTGCTTTCATCCACCTTGAGCTGGCCGACCCGGCCGGCCCACTCCCGGAACTTGCCCTCGGCGATGGACGCCTCGCGTCCTTGGATCCGGGTCTTGATCGTGCCGTGGTTCAGGGCAGCTAGACGCGCTGGTGTCAGACTGCGGAGCGTCTCGACCTCAGGCGCGAGAGCGGCTAACAACACGGTCTTGATTAGCCTGTCATCGTTCCGGAGCGCCACCCGTCTCGGATCGTCCTGCGGTAGTTCTTCTGCGGCCGCGAAACTCAGGTCATATGTCGCCTCCAACATCGGCTTCAGGTTCTGACGGTAGAGTTTGTCCGCCGTCTGGAAATGCTTCTTCATCTCGCTGCTGAAGGCATCGTCTCCCTTGGCAATCTGATCGTAGAGGTCTCCCACCGGCACAAGCTCGCCGAGCTGCATGGTGTCGCGTTGATCGACCAACAGTTGCAGCAGAATGCGCAGGGCGGTGCGCTCCCGCTGGAGCAGTGAGGAAACAGCCACCAGCGTATCCACCAGCGCCGGGCTGAAGGGATAGAGGTTCCGCCAGGCCTCGGGATTCGAGTTGGCCGTCATCAGCACATCCCGGACCTCCTGCCGGACCGCCACGGTTTCCTCAAACTTGGCGTCGATCTGCCTGCGGGCGTCCGCGTTGATCGGCTTGAGCAAGCGCTCCGCCGCGATTTCCGGCAGATTGGTATCGCCCATCTGGATCATCTCGAAACGACCTTCGATGAATTTCAACTGGTCCAGGTAATTGAGGTTCGTGGCACCGGCGACATTCTCGCCCACCAGCTCCCGCAGATCCCGCTGTCGGGCGATGAAACTGATGATCGGAATGGCGCGCCGCATCTCCTGCGCCTCCACCAACTTCGCCAGCTTGTTCACCTCTTGATTGAGGAAATCGACGCTGCCCGAGCGGCTGGCCAGCCACAGGACGAGTTCGTCCAGAAACAAGATCACTCCGTCGTAGCCCAGGCCCTTCGCATGACGACCCAGCACCGCCATGCCCTTGTCAATGTCGAGATACTCGCCTTCCTGCACGATCGAGGTGATAAGGTGCTGCACCAGATCGCTTACCAGGTCGCTGTGCCGATCCGACGTCGGATCATCGGCCGCTGCCGC
>JANMYL010000109.1:0-6373 GCA_031382045.1 Akkermansiaceae bacterium
GACGATTACAACCGTGTGGTCCGGCAGTATTTTCCGAAAGGATATGACTTCGCAACCATCACGTCGGCGCGTCTCTTGGAGGTGGAGGAGGAGATCAACCACCGCCCGCGGAACATCTCCAGGCTACCCGTCCCCGAACGATCTCCTTGACCACGTGAGAGCATCATGAGCATCACGAACATTCTCTCAGGGCAGCCTTCGCGAAGTTGCGGGATTCCACTTCAGGAGTCGCTTCGCTCGCCCTTCCGTTCCGTCCCGCAACCCCTGGATAGATCAATTAAAACATACAACTAAACTGAACGAATTCCCATCTAGATATTCGTTAACATTTTGAATCTGCCGGACCCAAAAGTTCGATCATGAAGCGATTATACGGCTCATCGCGGCTACCACGACGAATGAAATTACCTGATCAATCCAAGAGCCTGATTATTCATTTTGCGAAACTCAGTTAAATTTTGAAGCGTTCCGAAACTGCGGGCCAATTGACGATATGCCACCAAGCGGCGATGTAGTCGGGACGACGATTCTGATAGTGGAGATAGTAGGCATGCTCCCAGACGTCGAGACCGAGGAGCGGGGTGCCGAGGTCGGCATCGGGGACGATGCCTTTCATCGCCGGGTTGTCCTGGTTGGCAGTGCTGGTGATTTTTAGTTTACCGTCTTTGACGATGAGCCAAGCCCAACCGGAGCCGAAGCGCTTGGTGGCTGCCTCACCGAAGGATTTTTTAAATGCGTCCATGGTGCCGAAGGCGGTGTCGATGGCGGCGCTGAGCTCGGTGGATGGCTTGCCGGATTTATCCGCAGGGGCGAGAGACTTCCAGAAGAAATCATGGTTCCAATGGCCGCCACCGTTGTTGCGGAGGGTGGCGCGAAGGGATTCGTCGGTAATCTCCGGAAGAGTGGCGAGAAGTTGGTCGAGCGGTTTTTTTGCGAGCTGCAAATTTGGCTCAATCGGAGTATCCGAGTTCTTTTTTGCAACCGGAGCGGCTTTCGTAAGAGGATTCAATCCCAGTGCGGTGTTGAGGTTGTTGATGTAGGCGGCGTGGTGTTTACCGTGATGAATTTCCATGGTCCGGGCGTCGATGTGCGGCTCCAGTGCATCGAACGCATACGGCAAGGCAGGAAGTTGGTGGGACGTGACGATTTGCGCGCTGGCGGCATGAGGAAGCAGGGCGGCGGTGGCGGCTAGGGTGCCGAGTTTGACGAAGTTCCTGCGGTCGAGAGAAGATGAGTTTTTCATACTTGAATTAGCTAAGCAGTGTGTGGGGGGAATTCAAACTCTGATTGAGATAGCTTCGCGGGCGAGGGCGGCAGCTCCGATGATCCCGGCTTCGTGGCCGAAAGCAGCGGGCAAGATGCGAAGGTGGTCTTTGAATGAAGCGGAGAGCTGCGGAAAGAGGTGATTTTTGAAAGGCTGGAGGAGAATTTCGCCAGCACGGGCGACACCACCGCCGATGACGATGGCCTCGGGATTGAGGAGCCAACAGCAATTCATGGCGGCGGTGGCGAGCATTCGGCCGATGGCATTCCACTGGGCGAGGGCAATTAAATCCCCTTGGTGGGCGGCGGTGGCTAAGGCGGCGGGTGTGCATTCCGTAAGCGGTTTTTCAACCCCAGCGGCTAGATAGGCGGCGTGCGCCGCTGCGGTGATTTCACAATTTCCGATGTAGTCTTCCAGTGCGCCAAGGTTTCCATAGTGGCCGGGCCGGCCTTGATAGTCGATGGAGGTTTGCCCGATTTCGCCCGCGCTGTGGAAAGCACCGCGTATCATTTGGCCATTGGCAATGATGGCTCCGCCGACGCCGGTGCCAAGGGTGATGAAAACGACGTGTTTAAGACCACGGGCGGCACCGCATTTCCACTCGCCGAATCCCATGCAGTTGGCGTCATTTTCAACGACGACAGGAAGGCCAGTTTGTTCTTGAAGAAGCTTCTTCAGAGGAATGGAGCTCCAGCCTTGGACATTGGTGAGGCCATAAACCAAGCCGGTTTCGAAATCGACGAGGCCGGGCATGCCCACGCCGATGGCGGCGACCCCCGGATGTTTTCCCCTTAACACTTCGACTTCGCGGACAATGGCGGCGATCAGCTCTGCAGGACCGGTGAATTCTTGGGTGGCGATGGGCGGCGCGGAATCGATGATGTGGCTATGGAAAACGACGGCTATTTTTACCGAGGTTCCGCCGAAGTCGATGCCGATAATCAAGGGGCTGTCAGGCATAGGAGAGTAATGAATAACGGATGGAAATTAAATGGCATATATTTATTGGGGGATGCTGCTATCAAAAAACACGGGCGGCGACTTGGCGAAGGCCGTCCAGGGTGATGTCTGGATCGACCGCGTCGATCTCGGGCAAGCCGCGAGCAATGAGGGCGGCATCGCCCCCGGTGGCGATGATTTTCGGCTTGCCAGGAAGCTCGGCGCAGATCCGGGTGAGGATTTCCCTCACCAGTCCGCGGTAACCGAAAATGGCACCGGCCTGCATGGCGTGGACGGTGGATTTGCCGACGGCGGAGGCGGGCTCAGCGAGTTCGATCTCGGGAAGCAGGGCGGTTTTTTGGGTAAGGTAGCCTGACATCGCACCGAGGCCAGGGGCGATGACGCCGCCGCAGTAAGCAGGCTGGGCGGAAATGACGTCGAAGGTGACGGCGGTGCCGAAGTCGATGATAATGGCAGGGACGCCGTGGCGGGTGAGGACTCCGGCTGAGTTGGCGAGGCGGTCCGCGCCGATCTGTGCGGGGAGTGGATAGTCGATTCCCATACCAAGCGGGCTTTGATAATGGAGGAAATGTAACGGATATTTTCCCTCGAAGTGGGCTCGGAGAATCACGGATTTTTCAGGGACAACGGAGCAAATCATCACGGCGTCGAAGTCGATTTCCGCGAGCAGTGTGGCCAGCGAGTCGGGAGAGATCTCTGCGGTCGGCAGGACACCGCGCCACGGAAGCAAGGAATCTACGTCGCCGAGAGCGAATTTGGTACGCGTGTTTGAGTTATCAATAAGGAGCCAAGCCATGGGTCACCAGTGGTGAGTGGTAAAATTTTTATAAGTGGAGGTGCCGAGTTCGGGTGCAGTATTTCCAGTTTTGATCCGGAGTTTTCCGTCGTTTAAATGCAAGGTGAGTGGGCCTGCGAGATGGGCGGGCTCAAGCCAGAATTTGAACCAAATCTCGGTAGTCCCCTGCCCCTCGGTTCCGCCAAACGTGGTGTCGGCGGGTTCGTGCGTCGCGCCGTCGGCAGTTTTGAGGAGGACCGGTTTTTGAAGATCATGGGTCATGCCGGGATTCACTTTGAGGCGCACATCGATCCAGAAATAGGACTGATCACGAGTCAGCAGAGTTTCCACGATTTTGCAGCGCGCTGCGGGATCCGACCGCCAAGCATATGGCCGAAACCAACTCCATGTGGCGAATACCGCAGAAATCAACAGGCTAGCCATTAGGGAGTATCTCAGAATCTGGCGCTTCACGTGGAGAGAGGAGACAGATTGAAGCCGTGCTGCAAACGAAAACGGGCGGACCATTGCCGGTCCGCCCGTGAGAGGGTTTCTAATTTTACAGCATTCAGATATCGTAACCTTCTTCTCCGTGATCGCTGATGTCGAGACCAGCAGTCTCGGCTTCAGGGCTTGGGCGAAGGCCGATGAGAGCCTTGACCACCATGGCGATAACCACGGTGCCAATGATTGAGAGGGCCAGCGTGATGCCAATGGCCTTAAATTGCTCAAGGAGAAGTCCGCCTTCAACTACCATTTTAGCGAGTCCGTTAGTGGTTGCATAGTTTGCAGGCTCGGTCACAGAGAGGTTACCGTTGACTGAGTTCGTCGCCAAGACGCCAGTCAAAATCGCTCCTAGGGTACCGCCGACGGCATGCACGCCGAAGGTGTCAAGCGCATCATCATAGCCGACGGCTTTCTTAACATACATCACGAAGATGTAAGGGACGATGGCGGCGAGGACGCCGATGATCATCGCGCCGGTGGCGTCCACGAATCCGCAAGCAGGAGTGATTACCACGAGACCCGCGACTACACCGGAGCAAATTCCGAGGATGGAAGCATGCCCCTTGAGGACTTTTTCCATAATCCCCCAAACGAACCCACCCATGGCGGCAGCAAGTGTGGTGGTCATGAAGGCGTTGGCGGAAATCCCGTCAGCCGAGAGTGCCGAACCAGCATTGAAACCATACCAACCGACCCAGAGCATACCGGTGCCAACCATGCAAAGCACCATGCTGTGCGGAGACATTTTTTCCTTACCGAAGTTGAGCCGTTTGCCAAGAATGATGCAGAGCACCAGGGCGCTCCAACCCGAGGTCATGTGAACGACCGTGCCGCCCGCGAAGTCAATGGCTTTGATGGCTGCATCGCCGTTCCAGACACCGTTCATCAGGCCAGTCACACCCCAGATCATGTGGGCCATCGGGATGTAAACAACGAACATCCAGATGAAAATAAAGGCCATGATGGCTGAAAATTTCATGCGCTCAGCGATGGCACCGATGATCAGCGCCGGGGTGATAATCGCGAACATCAGCTGATACATGGCAAACACGTTTTGTGAGATCCAGAAGCAGTAGTCGGTGTTTGGAATGCTGGTGACGCCTTTGAGGAAGAAGAATTCAGTTCCACCGAGGAATGGCGCGATGGCGGTTCCACTGAAGTTTTTCCCAAAAATCAAACTATAGCCGACGGCCCACCAGATCACGGTGACCATACCGGCGCAGCCAAGACACTGAGCGAGGACGCTTAGAACGTTTTTCTTTCGAACCAGACCGCCGTAAAACAACGCTAGGCCGGGCAGCGTCATAAATAACACCAACGCCGCGCACGTCATCATCCAACCATTGTGACCCGGGCCGGCGGTTTCTTTAATCTTGGAGGTCCACGCACCATCGCCCGTGCCACCGACACCAACGTTTCCAAAATAGCTTTCTAAATCGGCAAGACGTTGTTCGACCGTAGCATTCGGAGGTGCAGCCACGGTTTCTGCGGCCACAAGCGGCGGAGCAACCGTATCCTGCGCATGCACAGTGTCGGACATAGGAATGGCGATGAGCGCGACGGCAGCAGCCATGAGGGCTCGAATTTTACGGAGATTTCGACAAGTCATTGTAGTCAAGTTTGGTCGGATATTTGATTGCATGGTCCCGACGATTCAAAAAATCTTCGAGGCTTGAAGTTCAACTAAGCAAACACCGTGCCAGAATCCAAAACTCCTACAATTCAGTGACGGCGAACCTCATTTGATACGAAAACCGGAGGAAATTTCCTATTCTTACTTGCAAGCGCCAGATCCTGTTCATATCCCACATGCCGTCGCGACGCTGACACAAACCAAAATTATTCTGGACAACTACTTCGGAAAGCCAAACCTTTCGTCTTACGGAAAGTTTCCAGCATGACATTTGGCATGTGAGATGCTAGATCCGACTTTGCTCCTAACTGTTCCGTAACCCGGAGTAGCAAGGACGCAAGCAGCAACCGAAAACCAACACTATACTATGCAAAACTACTGCAAAACCATTGGCGCCTTGGCCGCTGCCTCCGCCCTTGTGGCCGGCAACGCTAACGCGGAAGTCGAATACGAACTCCACACCGGCTACTCCAGCGAGTATCTGTTCCGTGGTCTTGACACTGGTGATGACCTCATCGAACTCGGTGCTGACATCAAAACTGAAGCCTACGGCCTCGGCTTCAGCGCTGGCGCTTGGTATGGCAGTTTCGACTCGGCGACCAACGGTCTCCAAGTCGATACTGATGAGCTCGACCTCTATGCCGAAGTGTCCAAAGATCTTGGATTCCTCACAGCATCGGTCGGTTACATCAGCTACATCTACAACCAAGCTGATTTCAACGAGCAATTTTTGAACATCGATAACGCTCAGGAAGTTTATTTCTCCGTCGCACGCGACTTTGGATTCGCTGCTGCTTCGTTGACCTATTTCTGGGACATCGAAAAAGATAACGACGGCTACTCCGAGCTCGCTCTGAGCCGTAGCTTCGAGCTCAACTCGTGCCTCGCTCTCAACGCAAGCACCAACGTCGGTTACCTTGCAGAACAAGGCCAAGCAACCGCTTGGACCACCAAGGTCTCTCTCGACTGGGGCTTTGCAGAACACGCCAAGCTTTCGCCGTTTGCTGCTGCGTCCTTCGCTCTTAGCGATGACAACGACACTGCATACAACGGTTCAGCCAATGAGTTCGTTGCCGGTTCGATGCTCACCGTCAACTTCTAAGCTGACACGAGTCATTCGACTTAAACTACCTCTTGGGGGGTCGCGAAAGCGACCGCCCATTTTTGTTTTCCACGAAACATAATGCTGGCAAACAAGTGATATTAGACTTGGAAAAACAAAATTTTCCAAGAA
>JANMYL010000125.1:0-3714 GCA_031382045.1 Akkermansiaceae bacterium
GCCTCTGACAATTTGTCGAGGGCGATCTCGAACGACTTGCCGTCGGTGCGAGCGGCCGTGATGGTGGTGGCTGACTTTGAGAGGATCGTCACGTCGATGGTGCGCCCGTCTGTTGACGTCAGTGTGCGTGCCGTGGGTAGGGTTCCTGCTTTGGGAGAAACAGCTGCTGCAGGGGTAGGGAACTCATTCGTCTCCGTAGGAGCTTGGGAGAAGCCGGCGATGGTGGCGGCTATCCCTGCGACAAGGCATAGCGAGAGGATGCTCGTGATGGGGTGCTTGAACGCCTTCTGACCTTGAGTCTGGATGGCGGCGGATGTGGTGTTCAGTTTTTCTTTGAGTGTGGTTTTCATGTACAGGATTGATTAATGCCGAGAAATCCCAGCGGTGAGGTGAGTCACGCCGTTAAGGGTTTGAGGTTTACGTGCTGGGATTTACGACGCGTGAAGGCGTGAAGCAACCAGACCACGGCGGATAGAACCGCTGCAAGGGCATGGCAGGTCAAGCCGAAGATGACGAGGCAGATGCCCCGAATTGTTTCGAGGATGGCCCTTCCGATTAAAAATAGCAGGAGGATTCCGAAGATGAGCTCGATGAGAAATATCATAATTTGATGGATTGGTTCGATGATTACAAAGATTGATTTCTTACCTCTATCGGATGGGCTGAAATGAATTTCCGCGTGGTTTGTTACTAATATTGATGGGAGCGTGAGGTGATTTGACTGCGGGCGGGAGAAAGCAAAGTTTTCAACAACCTCCGGCCTCCTCAAGCCGCTGACTGATCTCAGGTCGAAAGCGGGCTTTTGATTTCAAGTCGAGAGGCAGAAAGTTGGGGCGTTACTCGAAAAGGCTAAGAGATTGGATACGATTTTTCATGATTCATTGGGCGTGAAATCCACGATTTCCGAAGCAAGAATGAAACAATGAGTGTTTTGGTGGATCTCATAAGAGCGGGATTGGTTTCGCGGTTTTTTTTGCATCGGCGCTAAATATCCATGCCGTCCGGTTCCGCCGGGTCTCGATTGGGGTGTGCTCATTTTTCATGCCTCACCTATCCATGCGAAAAAATCGTGAGCGCGCGGACATGGAATGTCATTTTTTTTCCGGGTTGGCCGACATTGGCTGGATTCGCCTTGTTTTGTGACTGCATCGCTGGTGTTTTTCCTTGGTTGTCCGCTTCCACCAAGCCCACCCAATGGCAGAACCTCCTTACCGGCACCCGTCCACCCCAGGAGGTTTTTGAGGAGCTTTATCGCGAGCTAAAAATCATTGCTAGGAGCCGGATGGCTGGCGAAAAGCCAAACCAGACTCTTTGCGCAACCATTTTGGTTCACGAGGCATGGTTGCGACTCGACAATGGGGCTGGCGGGCCTTGGCAAAACCGGGCTCATTTTTTTGGCGCGGCCTCCGAAGCGATGAGGCGTATCCTCGTCGAAGCTGCCCGTCGCCGACACGCGGTAAAAAGAGGCAGTGGCCAACAAGCTGTGCCCATGGATGGGATCGACCTGCCCGATGAGACGGATCACCAGCAAATTCTTGAGGTCAACGACGTACTCGACAAGCTAGAAGCCGAGGACTCCATGAAAGCCCAAATCGTCAAGATGCGCTTCTTTTGTGGTATGGAAAACGAGGAAATCGCCGCTATCCTTGATGTGAATGAAAAAACCGTGAGGCGTCATTGGCAACTGGCCAAGGTGATCTTGTTTCGTGCCATCCAGGAAGGTAACTGAAGAAGCATGTCCGTTTTGGAGGGAATTTCGCGCATATTCAGGTGATGGATCATTCTGCGGCAGAGCAATTGTTTGGTGAACTCATTGACCTTCCGCCCGTTGAGCGTTTGGCCGCATTGGACGCTCTTGGGCTGGAGGGTGGACCGCTCCGGTCGGAGGTGCTTTGGTTACTCAAGGATGCTGAGGCGGCGGACGCCTATTTTACAGGTGGGGGAGTAGCGGTCAGGATGCTACCGCAGTCCGCGACTCCATTACTAGCCGTCGAGGGCGATATGGTCGGACCATACCGATTGGTGGGCAAGTTGGGCACCGGCGGATTCGGCGTGGTGTGGCAGGCGGAACAGGAGAAACCCCTGCGCCGCACGGTGGCTCTGAAGGTTCTGAAGGCGGGGATGGACAGTGCCGAGGTCCTGGCGCGCTTTGATGCGGAAAAGCAGGCACTGGCCCGCATGGACCATCTGAATATCGCCAAGGTGCTCGATGCGGGCATCACCGAAAGCGGCAGATCCTATTTCGCCATGGAACTCGTAGATGGCTGTCCTGTGACACAATTCTGTGAGGAGAACGCTCTTCCGACGCGTGATCGGCTGAAGCTGTTCGTGGATGTCTGTGCTGCGGTCAACCACGCCCATCAAAAAGGGGTCATCCACCGCGATTTGAAGCCATCGAATATTCTCGTTAGCCGCCAAGACTCGGGGCCTCTCGTCAAGGTGATCGATTTCGGAATCGCCAAGGCGATCGAGGGCGACCTAACCGACCAAACACTTTTAACCCGGGCCGAACAATGGATCGGCACGCCGATTTACATGAGCCCTGAACAAGTGGGGATGGGTTCCGCCGATCTCGATACACGAAGTGACATTTATGCTCTTGGCGTCATTCTCTATGAGCTGATCACCGGCTGTCCGCCATTCGATTCGGAGACGCTAATGCGGGCAGGATACGAGGAAATGCGCCGTATCATCCGTGAGGAGAATCCGCCCCGCCCATCTGCGCGCCTTACGAATCGCCGGGACATTTCCCAAGGTCAGCCTGTAAAAGGGGATAGTTCCACAGACAAGGCCCTGAGATCGATCAAATCCGAGCTGGACTGGATCGTGATGAAGGCGATCGAAAAGTCCAAGGAGCGCCGCTATGATAGCGCTGCCGCCTTGGCGGACGATCTTGGTCGCTTTCTTGCGGACGAACCTATCTCTGCCAAGCCGCCTAGTTCGGCTTATTTGATTGCGAAGTTTGCCCGTCGGAATCGGGGTGCCGTAAGGTCATTACTGGGCCTATCTGTTATTTTAGTGGCCGCCGTGGTCTTTAGCACCTGGCAGGCGATGCGGGCGCGTGATGCGGAACGAATCGCGCAGGAAAGGCTGGCTACGGCTCTGGAGGATCGAAATGCCAAAAATCAGGCACTGGAGGAAGCGGAGTCGGTGAGTCGTCTGCTAGCCGAAGTGTTCCAACGTCCACAGCCTGGAGTGGACGGGCGGAGTGTGACTGTTCTGCAGGCACTTGATACGGCGGTGGAAAAGCTTGATGCGGAACTTGTGAAACAGCCGAAAAGGCAAACCACGCTCCGCAGTGTCCTAGCAGAGACCTACGAGTGTCTCGGAATTTTCGAGCGGAGTTTTGCATTGAGGGAAAAGAATTTCGAAACCTCTCATGAGACCTTTGGGTCTCACGATCCCCTTACACGGATCGCACTGCGCAAGGTTGTCGAGGTGACTGAGGCGATGGGTGACAGCAAGGCCGCGCTGCGATACGCGCTTCTCGAAAACGAATCGTTGCGCAAAGCCAATGCCACTCCGCAGGAGATCGGGATTTCAATGCAGTCTCTGATAAGAGCTTGGTTTGGCATGGGTGACAGAGACAAAGCCATCGCGCAACAGCGCGAATACTTGGACTTCTGTATTCAGGTGTATGGTGTGGATTCGTCGCAGAGCGTGAACGCCCGGTGGGAGCTTCGGCAATATGAAGCACGCATGCAGGGAGTTTCC
>JANMYL010000148.1:0-3552 GCA_031382045.1 Akkermansiaceae bacterium
TTCGAATCTTTCCCATTTCGACGTTCGGTGTTGGACGTTCAATGTTCGATATTCTTTTCTCCACTTCTTTCCTTCCCAGCAATCTCCCAGCAGTTAGCCTTCAGGCACTCCCATTTCTTCTTCTTTCTCATCAAAAATCCAAAATCATTAATCGGAAATCATCAATCCACCCCGCTTCCCATGGGCTTCCCCCTCACATCACCCGCCGATCAAAGTGGCCTCCCTCCGCGTCAATGCTTGTTAGTCGGGACTAGTAACCCCGACGATGCCCCTGATCCTATTCAACGATTCATCTCCCCTCTAAAAACGAACGCCCTTAACGCCTCCGCCCAATGATAGAGATTCCCCAACTGGTCAACGCTGCTAGTCATAGCACCGCAATGTATTTGGGACTGCTCACTCAATCAGGGAAGGGGAAAGCTAGACATAGCGCTTCAAACGTCTCCCTATCACCAAGAAGGTCCGCACTGATCGGGAATCAGACTTGGCCGGTCATCCAGTGTGAGTTGCCTAAGCATGAAAATTTCCCTCCGGATTCAGGCGCAATTTTTGTGCCGACCAATAACCCGGGGACACAAATCGGGGCTCAAATTCTGGCTTATGATCGTCGTTCTGGCCTGGCCGAAATCGCAGTGGAAGAATTACCGACAGGCAAGGACGGAGAACTCGTGATCGACTTCAAATGGCTGGTCCAACGCTGTTTGGACTGGCTGACGAAGTATGGAAGTAGCATATCCAATCCATTTTTGTTGTCGCCCCGCGTTGCTGTTCAAGTTCAACCAGTGTCGAGGCATGTTTCACTAAGCGGCGAGCAGCTTGATGCAATCAAGGCGCTTCTTTCTAACTCCGCTGGTTACGTCTGGGGGCCACCCGGAACGGGAAAAACGCGCCATGTCCTCGCAGAAACAGTCGCCCATTTGATCCAGGCTGGAAATCGTGTGCTTGTCGCTGCTCCTACCAACCTCGCTGTCGATAACGCGCTAGACGCGGTCCTCAGGTTGGGCTGTGTGCCCGTTAGTAAAATACTACGACTGGGGATTCCATCGTCCGAATTCAGCCGCAACTGGCCCGAGTGCTGCGAAGAAAGGGCACGACAGCGCAAACTAAACGAGATGGAGGCTAGAGCACAATGGATTACTGTGCGCATTGATTCGAAACTACGCAGTGAGTCATTAGATGGGCTAATTCTCGAGCAGAAAGAAATTGCCGCCGCTTGTTCCAAGGTTGCGAACGAGTTAGACGAGGCCTGTCGGGAAATGAATCGACAGGTTGTCGCGGCGGAAGAACGCCTTTCTTCCGCTACGAACGGCTGTCATCGGACAGAGCGGGAAATTGGCGAGCGACAAGCTCTTCATGTAGCCCTCAAACTCGATCATTTGAGAGATGGAATTGGCGCGCTTGAGATGGATCAAATGAAGCTAGTTTCCGAGAGGCAGTCGCTGGAAAAGGGACTTGCCAACATCGGCTTACTTGCTCGCGTGTTCACGAGGAGACGGGAGGAATTGACACACATATTAGATGCGGCGAATAGACGACTCGTGGAGGTGGAGAGCACCCTGAAAAATCAGCGTCAACGCTTAGATCAGCTGGAAGCTCGAGAAGCCGAACTGGAGTCGGAGATTGGAATGCTGAAGGTGGGGTTGCTCGCACTTGTCACTGCCCAACAAGAATCTGAACTGGCACGGAGTCATCTGGTCACTGATAATTTCGCGTTGCTGAAAAGACAAAGCCATGCAAAAACTGAAGTGAACGATGCTGGCGAGAAGCTGTGTAAAATGCTCCAAGAGCATGAGGAGTTGATGAACCTCGGTGACTTCCCAGATGATTTCGAAATCAAGTCTTTGGGGGCGGAGTTAATTAAGATCGGAGTTGAAATGGCTAGAATCACCCAAGATCTTACCGAGAAGCTTGTGCTCGGGATGACGCTAGATGGATTCATCGGCCTTACAATGAACCAAGCTCTCCATTTCGATCACATCCTTGTGGATGAAGCTGGATACGCGCCGCTCGCCAAGATCCTGCCGCTACTCGTTCAAGGTTGCCCCATCTCTCTTCTCGGAGATCATCGGCAATTGCCTCCGGTTTATGTCGCGAATAAAGATGCCATTTCAGAATCCTATTGGGGAGTATCGGCGTTATATCTTGAAGAGGCTTTCCAGTCGGGCATCGGGGACGACCCTCAGCAGATGGTGCTTTGTTCAAAAAAGGATCCAAGATTTCAGCAGATGCACCGGAGCCAACTTACCACCTCGTATCGATTCGGTCCTGAGCTTGCAGACTTGTTGGATCGCCATTTTTACAAAATCGGCCTTCAAAGTTATGCGACGACGGGGACAAACATTCGTTGGAGAGACTGTCCTCAATTAGGTCCATTCAGCTCTCCAAACCGGAAAAAGCGAGAGAATGCTGCGGAGGCGAATCGTATTATCAAAGCGGTTAAAAGTTGGGTGGAATGGGAAACCTCAGACAAAGGAACTCTAGCAATCCTCACCCCCTACAAGAACCATGTTATACTGATTAGGCTTTCCCTGAAGGATTTGCAAAGCTCAGCGCAAGTGGGAAACTGGCAGGCCCGTCATTGGGAAGACTTCAGACAGATTGAGGTGATGACAGTACACCAATCTCAAGGTAGGGAATGGGATTCAGTTTTCTTTAGTGCCTCTGATACCGGTCATCTAGGAGGAAATAAACCCTTCTTGGCAGACACTTCATGCTTTGAGGGCAAACTGGTCGTTAATACTGCCATCAGTCGCTCGAAAAAATACCTGAGGTTCTTTTTCGACCGTCAATTCTGGAAAGATCGGGCTGTGCCCAGCCTGCTAACGGAAGTTGCTCAATAGTCAAAGCGGGTGATTCGAAAGTCGAGAGGATCATTACCGACTAAATAGGGTTATAAATAGATTCGGGTTACGCATTTCAACAAATTGAGTGGTATCCTCATTGATTGGCGGCTCTTCGTAAGCGGAGAAGAATTGAAAATCTTCAAGACGTTGAACGTGGTGCGCTCGCGCTTATTTGGTTCTCTGAGTCCCTACTGCCAGCAACATGATCGACTGCGACTCTCGATCCAATCTGCTGCTTTCACAGCGTCTGATGGGGTTGATCGAGAAGACGGGACGGAAGAAGAGCCGGGCCAACGGCGCGTATGAGTCTCATGATGAGGCGGAGGCGGAGCGGCTTGCCGTGGAAGCGCTGGTTGTCTTGGGAGTTTCCAGAGAAAGGAAAGATCTTGAGGAGATACGAAAAGGAGATCGGGCGAAGATCCTGATCTCCGCATTGCTGGTAAAAAAACGACTATAGGAAACAACTGGATCGCAGAACGATAGAGCATGGGGCAGCCCAGGTCAGTAAGTCGGCTGGTGGTTACCGCAGGTAAGGGTGCCAAGCATGAATCCAAGTTAAATAAGCTGAACTGATAAAATTGTTGAAATGCTTCACCTGACGCTATTTGTGACCCTATTTAATATTTATCATGACCCTATTTATCAGGCTACTGCTATCAGAAAATTTTGTCGAGTAGTGCCCCCCCAATTAGGGACTTTCGCGTTCGTC
>JANMYL010000158.1:0-5665 GCA_031382045.1 Akkermansiaceae bacterium
AAATGCCAGATCAAATAGCCTGGCCGCTGACTCGTCCGCAGAGCTCCGCGCTTCAGCGCCAACGCGTGCTTGTCCGCGCCCGCCGAATAATTCTGCGTGCTGTGAATCGTGACGTAGCGCGGCTTCATCGGCCTCGCCATCTTGCGGCCGTAAGTGCCGCGCCGCACCATGTCCGTTTTTAAATTCACCTGACGCAGCATGGCCGACACCGAAATTCCGCCGCCCCTGCTGATTGACGGTTGGGGAACCTGCCGACTGGGTGGCCGATACATATCCCGCCCGCCGCCAGGTGGTCCGATCGGGACGCACTGGATGCAGACAAAAATCAACACTGCGAACGGAAGTAGCCAGCGAAGGGATTGCACAGGCGAGAAATTACCACGCAGGATTTTGTTCGGAAATCCAAATCTTCTCCAATCCGCGACTTGCTCCGGGATTGACCTTCGCGCGGCGCGTGTTGTTCATTCGCGCCCACGATGTCCGCCACCTCCGAATCCAAACCGCTCATCATGACGCCCCACCAGGCGCTCAAGCGGTATTTCGGGTTCACCGGATTTCTCGACGGCCAGGAGGAGGTCATCCAAGAAATTACCTCCGGCCGCGACGGCTTGGTCGTGATGCCCACCGGCGGCGGCAAGTCGCTCTGTTTTCAAATCCCTGCACTTTGCTTCGGCGGCGTGACACTCGTGATTTCCCCTCTCATCGCGCTGATGAAAGACCAGGTGGACGCGCTCGTCGCCCGCGGTATCGCAGCGACCGTGATCAACTCCACGCTCAGTTGGCCCGAGCAAAAGGAACGGCTCGACGGGATGCGCGCCGGCAAGTGGAAGCTCGTTTACGTAGCTCCCGAGCGCTTCCGCGCGGAGAGCTTCCTCAACGCCCTCCACGGCATTGAAATCTCGCTTTTCGCCGTGGACGAGGCGCACTGCCTCAGCCAGTGGGGCCACGATTTCCGCCCTGACTACCTGCGACTTGGTAAATCGCTGGAAAAAATTGGCCGCCCGCAATGCGTCGCTCTCACCGCCACCGCCACGCCCGTCGTCCGCGAAGATATTTCTAAAGTCCTCGCCCTGCGCTCACCCTTCGAGCTTGTCAGCGGATTTTCCCGGCCAAATCTATCTCTCAACATCACCGCCACCGACAAGACGGCGCAAAAAGACGAGCGGATGAAGGCCGTCATCGCCGCCCACAAGACCGGAATCATCTACTGCGCCACCCGTAAGAAAGTGGACTCAGTTTCCGAAACGCTCGCCAGCTGGGGCATCAAGTGCGTCGCCTATCATGGCGGTATGGGCGACCAAGAACGCGAGCGCGCCCAAGAAATCTTCATCAGCCGCAAAGTCGGCATCGCCGTCGCCACCAACGCCTTCGGCATGGGCATCGACCGCTCGGACGTCCGCTTCGTCATCCATTACGAGCTCCCCGGCAGTGTCGAGGCCTACTACCAAGAGGCTGGCCGCGCTGGCCGCGACGGGGAAGCGGCCGTCTGCGAGCTGCTCTTCAATTACGCCGACACTCGCACCCAAGAATTCTTCCTGGACGGCGCAAATCCCACCGCCGCCATCGTCCGCTCAATTTACCAATACCTGCTCAACGAGGCCGACAAAGATTTCGAAGTCCACCGCACGCTAGACGAAATCGCCGAGAACGCCGATGTGAAAAACTCCATGTCCGTCGGCAGCGCCATGTCCATCCTCGCCCGCAGCGGCTACATCGAGCGCTTCGATATCCCGAAAAAACGGATGAAAGGCACCCGCCTGCTCAAGCCAGACATCCTCGCCCGCGCCATCCAGCTCGACGAGGTCGCCATCGAAGAAAAAGACCGCCGGGACCGCGAGAAACTCAAGTCGATGGTGGAAATGTGTTATTCCCGGACTTGCCGCCAGCAGTGGATTCTCAGCTACTTCGGCGAGGAAGAAGCCGGCGTCTGCGGCACCTGCGACGTCTGCCGCGATGAAGGCTCCGGCGAGAATCGCCCGCCCACCGCCGAGGAAATCACCATCGTCCGCAAGGCTCTCAGTGGCGTGGCCCGCATGTCCCGCCGCACCCCTGCGGGCTGGGAAGCACGCTACGGCCGTGGGCGGATCGTCCAGATGTTAGCCGGTAGCAAATCGCAGGAAATCATCGGCGGCGGCCTCGACAAGCTCACCACCTACGGCATCCTCCGCGAGAAGGGCGCGGGATACCTCAACAGCCTGATGCGCTCCCTGTCGGATGCCGGGCTGGTCGTCACCGTCACCGGCGAGTTCCCGCTCCTAACCCTCACGCCGCTCGGGGACAAGGTCATGCGCGGCGAGGTGAATTTCCAGCTCGTCTGGCCCGATCCCGAGGCCGGCCGCAAGGAAATTGCCCTCAAGGACCACGGCTTCGATAGCCAGCTCTACTCGATGCTCCGCGACATCCGCGAGAAAATCGCCAAGCGCGAAGATGTCCCCACCTACGTCATTTTCGGCAACAAAACCCTCGAAGTGCTCGCCCGCTATCAGCCGGTCAACGCGGAAGAAGCCCTCCACGTCCCCGGCATCGGCGCTGCCAAAGTCCAGCGCTACGCCAAGCCATTTCTCGACGCCATCGTCACTTGGAAAAAATCCCAGCGTTAACCACGTAACTGCTCCGCCCCGAAATGAGCTGCCGTTCAATTGAAAAGCGGCCACCGGAGAAACCGGAGACCGCCATGAGTCTTTTTCAATTGCGGTTGAACCGCGAGTTAGAACAGCTCTCAGAGCGCCATGTCCTTGAGCTTCTTCAGCGGGCGCACCTTGACAACCGTGGTGGCCGGCTTGGCCTTGAACATCACTTCTTCCTTGGTGAAAGGATTGATTCCCTTGTGCGCTTTGACCGCCGGCTTGCGCACGGTGCTGATTTTCATGAGGCCCGGGAGGACGAATTCGCCAACAGCGTTCTTCTTCACATGGGCTTCAATAACGTCGGATAGGCTATCGAGAACGGCAGCCACTTGCTTGCGGCTGAGTTCCGTGCTTTCCGCGATCTGATTAAGAATCTGAGTCTTGTTGAGTTTGTCTTTGATGGGTGCTGTTTTCTTGGCCATGCGGAGGATTTCAGAGAACCCAGCGCGGATGTCAAGACTGCCGATGTCGTAAAATGCACGCTTCGCCCTCTCACGCCACGAATCAGCCCTTCTTCACCGGATCGAAACGTTTTTTCCACGGCGGAAGCTTCTCCCTGAAGGTGGATGCGGGCAACTCATCGTCGAACTCCGAGCGACCTCCCACCCCGCTGAGCAATAGCGCGATTTCCTTAGTCTCCTTCAGCAGTTCGATCATTCGTTGAGGAGCTAAATCCAATTGTTTCAGTTCCGCCGTTACCGCGGCGTCACGACGCTGTAAGACCGTGCCGGAAAGCAAAGCTAGTGCTTGTTCCGCAGCCTGCACGCCATCCAACGAAACTTCATCCAATCTCGGAGTTTCATAAGCCAGCGCACGGCGATCCTGTTCGGAAAGCCCTCCGATGAAGGTATTGACCGCAGCGTTCGAAGACGGATCCGGAGCAGCTCCCAGAATGGTCTCCAACAGCGGAATCCCTTCTAGCCAGCGGTTAGCTTCGTGCAGAGTTTCGAATTGTTCTGCCAGAAACCGCTGTGCCGGGCCGGAGGAAAGCGCGAGATGGCAGAGGAATTCGACAATCCGATGCAATCTCGTCGGTTCGGCCGGTGGCGCGATTTCACCCACTGTCTTCTCTGCATACACCCGCTTCGGCTGCGACTTGGCCTTGGCAATGGCCTCGCGGAGCGATTTAGTCGATGTTTGGAGATACGTGGCGACAATGTTGAGCTGGTTATCCTGCACCGCGAAATCCGTGATCAGGGATAACAGCTCGGCGCATTCGTTCAGCGCCGCAGCCCGCTCGGTGGGCGAATCGAACAGCCCGCTGGCCTTCGCGCGTTCGAGTTTAAAATGGAAAAATTCCTTCGCATTCGAGAGCAGTTGTCGGAACGCTTCCTCGCCGTGCGCCTTGAGATAGGTATCCGGATCATCGCCGGCCGGCATCTCCACCACGCGGACGGACAAGCCCTCGGGAACGAGTTCGCGATACGCTTTCTCGGTCGCCGCCAGCCCGGCCTTGTCCGCGTCATAACAAATTAACACATTGTTAGTATAACGCTTGAGTAACCTCGCATGCTCCCGCGTGCATGCCGTGCCGCAGGTAGCGATGGCATGCTCGATGCCCAGCTCGTGACAGCAAATCGCATCGATCTGTCCCTCGCATAACAGCGCAGCCTTCTCCTGGAGGATCGGCTTCTTCGCGCGGTCCAGACCGAAGAACACCCGCGACTTCTTGAAAATCGCAGTTTCCGGCGAGTTAATATATTTTCCGCTATTTTTGTTTTCTCGGAGCTGCCGACCGCTGAAGGCGATGACATCGCCGATCTCGTTGCGGATCGGAAACATCAGGCGGTCCTGAAACCGCACGAAGAGCCCGGATCGCGGCTGATCGTCTTCCTTCAATTTGACGATCCCTGAATCGACCAACTCGCGGCCGGTGAACTTCCGGGACTTCGCCCAATCGAGGAAAATCCTTGGCTGGTCTGGCATCCAGCCGACCGACCAACTCGCCGCCATCTCGCTGCCGAAGCCGCGCGATTTCATGTAATCCCGGGCATGAGCCGCCGCTGGATTCTTCATCAACTGCTCGTGGAAAAACGCCGTCGCTTCGCGGTGAATATCCAGCAAACGGCCACGGGCCCGGCGCGACTGGTCCGCTTTTGGATCCGAATCTTCCTCGACGAGATGAATCCCAGCTCGCGATGCGAGCTTCTGCACCGCATCCATGAACGGCAGATTTTCATGATCGCGGACAAAGGAAATCGCGTCTCCGCCCGCGCCACAGCCGAAGCAATGGAACCGCTGGGTGGAAGGCGTTATATAAAACGACGGCGTCTTCTCGTTGTGAAACGGACAGTTTGCGCGGAACGCCGAGCCCGCCTTCTTCACCTGAATGTAAGAACCGATCAAATCGACGATGTCCGTCGCTTCGAGCACTTTTTCTACGCTGTCTTTCGAAATCTGGGCCACGGGTCTTGCTGTGGGCGGAGAGTAATGCTCTCCGCGCGGCTAAGAAGTTTAAAATCCACTCGATGCACTGAATTGCTTGCCAAGCCCCACCGGAGACATTCATTCTGCCGCCCGGCTGCAAATGAGCGGTCATTTCTGGAAAAGCATGCTTAGCTCAGTGGTAGAGCACATCCTTCACACGGATGGGGTCGCAGGTTCGAACCCTGCAGCGTGCACCATTTGATCATTTAGAGTTAGAAATCTGCGCGCCTATTTGTGTGCGCACTCCACTTAGATCGAGGAATTCCGTAAGCTTTGTGACAGCGTCCGTCAGCGCCAAACTGGCCCGGTCGGTGTAGCTGCCCGCAGTGAGTTTAAAACTCCCGTGCCTCACCAATTCTTGAATCACCCGGGTAGCCGACAGAAAAGCGCTCAGGAAGTAACGTAAAACCGGGTCCCGCCTTCATCAGGAAAACGATTTCATCCGGGGTGGCATCCTCCCCACGAATGTGAGGCTGTCTGGTGATTTCGAACATCGAGGTCGGTGCTCAGAGTTTGGGGAGGATGGCTTCAAGCGTGAGCGGCTTTTTACTAAAGGTTCGCTTTTGAATCTCCACGACTGATTCTCGGAGGAAGGAGCCTTGATCATCGTA
>JANMYL010000161.1:0-2113 GCA_031382045.1 Akkermansiaceae bacterium
GATGGACGGTGGACATGGGGAAAAAGCTGAGATGCTGAAAACTGAAATGAAGAGGAAGATGTGGGCGAGACTCCCACACTCATTGAATACTGTTGAGGAGGAAAATCGTCAACCTGAGGGGGAGAAGACTGGCGGCGAGACACCTCCAACACGGCCTGCAGAGAGACGCCGCAGCCACTTTTTAAGAGGCCGAGGGTGTCGAGGCCTTGGAAGCCCATGGCTTCGAGCTTTTCGCGGAGTGTGGTGATGGCGGCTCCGGCGAGTTTGTGAGCGGCTTGTTTGGAGATGCCGAGGGTGGTGCCGATTTCACTGTAGCTTTTACCGTCGCGGATGCCTTCGGCCACTTGGCGCAGGCGCGGTGAAAGTCCGCTCATCGCTTGCTCCAACCGCTCGCTGGATTCGAGGGCGGCGGCTTGATCAGTTAGGGCGTTCGGTGAGGGAACCTGCTGGATGCGCGCTTCCGGCGTGGTGCCGGATTGGGTTACGGGGAGGTCGTAAACGTGGTGCTGGTGATGCAGCACTTGGCGTTCATAGAGATCGCGCAAGGTATTGCGCATAGCGCGGGCAGCGTAGGCGGTGAAGTCGCCTTTGGCCGCATCGAAAAGCCGCGCGGCATGGGCGAGTGCTTCTTGAGCAGCCAGCTCAATTTCGGCATGAGGCAGGCCGGGAATATTATGGAACTCCCGGGCGATTTTGGTCGCGAGAGGAAGGAGTTGCAGCATCTGATTTTCCATGCCTTTGAAACATAACAGTCCGCAAACTTACAAGGCAAGGCCGGTGTTCTGGGTCATTAGCAACGACTTATCGAGTCCACTCGGAATGTCGTTTGGCGTAAGTCGTTGAGTGCCGGGATGCCATCGATGAGGCCCTGTTCATCGGGTTCATCTGCGGTTAAATTCTCTTAATTTATAAACCTATCCTGACAGGATTAGGCAAGACGCGAGAGCCATGCGGAGGGGGAATTAGCAGGCGGAGTGCCATTTGACTTGCGGTTGGAAGGTTGCTCCTCACCGCTCCGGTCGCAGAAGTGGAATCACTTTCCGCCGGGATTTCCGATAAACCACAAAGTCCGAATCCAAGGTCATGACTTTGGAATTCTCATGGGTCTCCGCCATTCTGACCAGACAGGCATCGGCGAGAGACATCGGAATGTTGCGGTAGGTTTTCATCAAGAGTTGGATCGCCCCGATCTCCGTCGCGAGGGAAAACTCCGGCACCAGCAGCCCGCGAACGATCAGATTGAGCAAGCCGTCCGGATCGATTCTGCCCCGTCGAAGAAGGAAGAGCGTTTCGGCAATCACTGCCTCACAGGTCAGCAAGGGACGAGTGAGCTGCATGAAGGTTTCTTTTGCCCATCCGTGGTCTCTGTCGCTGCGATCCAGATACGCCACCAAGGGGCCGGTATCGACAAGGATTTCGTTCATGATCCGAATCCTTCGAGATGTTTAGGATTGGAGGCAAGATCCCCGAGTCCACTGCAGCCTTTGCCACAGAGGTCCGCGCTGCGCTCAAACAGGCTTGGTGGGGTATCCTGGGCTGTGGCCTTAAGCTTTTCCTCCAGTGCCTCGCGCAGCAACGCGGATCGGTTTGATCGTCTGGAGCGCGCCACCGCATCCATCCGGGCGAGCAGCTCATCGGGAACCTTCAGCGAAATCGTTGTCATATTTGAAAAGTATTACCGGATTCGCAGATTGGCAATACCGGATTAAGCGGGTGGCGGAGGAGGCGCGGGAGTTGGCGGGATGAAGTGAGTGGTGGGAAGACATTGCGATCAAGGCAGATCTCATTTTCCACATTTCCCATAAATTCCCTCGCTTCTTGATTCTTCCAAACCGCGCCGCCACTCTCCGCCCATGTCCGAACCCGCGCTGACCCCCATGATGGCCCAATACCAAGCCATGCGCCGGTCGTTGCCCGCCGATATCATCCTATTTTACCGCCTCGGCGACTTCTATGAAATGTTCTTCGACGACGCGAAAGCTGCCTCGCCGATCATGAACGTCGCCCTCACCAAGCGCGGCGGCACCCCGATGTGCGGCGTCCCCTACCACGCAGCGCAGGGCTACATCGCCCGGCTACTCAAGGCCGGAAAACGCGTCGCCATCGCAGAGCA
>JANMYL010000180.1:0-4661 GCA_031382045.1 Akkermansiaceae bacterium
TCGCTGGAGCGGGTTGTCCGGGCCTTGCCGCGGCTCACGCTCGGGACGATGGACAGCTTTTTTTCTAAGATCGTGCGCGGTTTCCAATACGAGCTCGGAATGACTGGCGGAAAATTTGATCTATTGGAAGGGCCGAGAGCTGCGGCGGCGGCGGACGAAATTCTCGCGACGATCCTCGGCGAAACACTTGAAGACGCGGGCGGTGACGATTTCCTGCACGCGTTCCGGCGGGCGACGATCGGCAAAGAAGATCAGAAAGTGTTGATCGGCTTGCGCGGCTTTGTGCAAGATTGGCAGAGCCGCTACCGCGCGGCGCACGACTTAGAATGGGGGCCCGCCGCCCTCGCGGGTGTCGCGCTGGAGGATTGGGAAAAGCACAAATACGACCTCGCCGCCAAGGTTTTCCGTGGACTTGACGGGATTGAATACAACGACAAGCGCCAGCGGGCGGCTTTGGAAAAAGCAATCGAAACCTTATCGAATCACACCATCGGTAGCGGAAGTCTCGGTGGAGCCATCAGCAGCCTGCTCACCCATATTTTAGAAGCGGCGGGTGGTGGTAACGGGCCGATGGCAGTTAGGTTTTACAAAGAATTTCTGATCGGTGGTCCGGCGGGCGACGCGCTCCGCGACATGGTCCATCTCGCGGCCCGTTGTGAAATGGCGGCGGCGCTCCACCGGACTCGTGCCGTGCGCGAGGTGGTCTCGGTGTATGATGCGCGCTGCGAAAGCCAACTCCGGCGACGCGGCCTGCTCGGCTTCGACGACGTAAAATTCCTGATGGGCGAGTGGGTCAAAAATGAGGATGCGAGGCTTCGGCGTGAGGCGGTGGATTTCCGGCTGGACGCCAGATACGAGCATTGGTTGTTGGATGAATTTCAAGATACCAGTCGGTCGGATTGGATGGGCTTGCTGCCGCTTATTGATGAAGCAGCGGGAGAGGGCGAGGGGACGATGTTCATCGTGGGTGACCGCAAACAGGCGATTTACGCATGGCGTGGCGGTGAGGTCGGTTTATTTGACGAGGTGATCAACCGTTATCACGGTGGTTTGGAAATCGAGCCGATGGCGGAGTCTTGGCGTTCGTGCCCCGAGGTTTTGGCACTGGTGAATGAAGTCTGCGGGGATGCGACGACTATGCGCGAGCTTTTCGGCGACGCCGCAGCCAAGTGGCAATGGCAGGAGCATGTTTCAGCGGTTCCACTGACCGGTTGGGGCAAGCGTGGCGAGGCGCGAGTGGAAGTGGTGGAGGGAAAATGGGCGGACCGTTTGGAGCGGCTGGGGGAGGTGCTGGACGAGCTCGGCGTGGGCAAGCGGCTGATGACATGCGGAGTGCTGGTGCGAAGTAACTCGATGGTGAGAGAGGTGGCGGATCACTTGCGCGCGAGAAGATTGGACGTTATCGAGGAAGGTCGCCGTGAGCCTGCGAAGGACAATCCGGTAGGAATTGCACTCGCGCATTTGCTCAAGTGGCTGGCAAATCCTGCCGACGCCTTCGCCCGAGAAGTCGTCGAAATGTCGCCGCTGGCCGCCACCTTGCGGACGCGCTTCGGCGAACATTGGCAAGAAGTTTGGGAGGGGCTGCTAGGATTCGCGTCGGAATCCGGTTTCGCGGCGATGATTGAGATCGTGCTGGAGGATAATTGGGCGGATTGGTCAGATTTCGGCCGTCGCCGCGCGGGAGACATCATGACGGCGCTGGCGGGGCTGGATGCGCAGGGCGGTGCGACTCCGCAACAAGCTGCGGAATGGATCGAGCGCTTGGAAGTTTCTCAAAGTCCGGGGATCGCTGCGGTGCAAGTGATGACGATTCACAAGGCGAAGGGCCTTGGCTTCGATGTCGTTGTGCTGCCGGAGGTTCCGGATGACGGGGTGCCCGCCTCGCAGTTTTTCGACGTGGCAGCGGCGGACGGCTGGATCACCCAAACTCCGCCGAAGTGGGCGCGGGAACTGATTCCTGAAATGCAGGCGGCGGAGGCGGAGTGGGCTGTGGGCCAGCGATATGAGGCGTTTTGCATGCTCTATGTGGCTCTCACTCGCTCGAAGCGCGGGCTATATATACTGCTGGAGCCACCCACCAAATCACAAGAACCCGATAAGCCGTCGCTGTCGAACTGGCTGGCACGATCCGTCTCTTCGACAGATGAGCCCGGCGTGGCGTATCAGTCAGGATCACCGGATTGGGTGGAAAGCATTCCAATGTCGGAAAACTCTGAAAATGTCGTTGCACAGCCGCCACTTGTAACTGCGGTGCCGCGCCGCGAGCGGACGACGCCGAGCGGCGTGAAGAAGAACGCGGCCGTTGCGGTGACTCATTCCGCGAGTGGAATGAAGTTCGGGAGCGAGGTCCACGCTGCCTTCGAGCAAGTCGGCTGGGTGGACGAAACGACTCCGAATTTGCCCACCAGCGACGCTGGACGGCTGGTGGGTGATTTGCTGAAAATCCCGAATTTGCGAAAACTTTTTGAGCGCGGCGGACAGGCGGTGGAGGTGTTTCGCGAACAAGCGGTGGATGCGGTGCTTGATGGCAAATGGCTAAGCGGGGTGATCGACCGCCTTCATCTCCACCGCGATGCAGCCGGCGCGGTGAACCGCGTGCAGGTGATTGATTTCAAAACCGATGGGCTGGATGACATCAGCGAACTTGTCGAAAGGTATTCGGGCCAGATGCACGCCTATCGTAAAGTGATGGAACGGGCCTATCCCGCCGCGCAGGTCGAGTGTATTTTGCTTTCCACGCGCTGTGGTGAGCAAATTTCTATCTGACGAAAGTAAGCCAGACCGGTTCAAAATATTCTACGCCGTCGGCGGCATGGTATTGCTAACATCTCAGTTCCTCCTCATCTTTTTTTTCTATGAATCAATCCATTGAAGCACCCCATCTCCCCTTGCAAAAATGGGTCGCTGAAATAGCTGCACTATGCACACCCGATGCCGTTGAGTGGTGCGACGGCTCGCAAGCCGAATGGGAGCGGCTGACCACACTGATGGTCGAGAAAGGCACCTTCACCCGACTCAATCTCGCCAAGCGCCCGAACTCGTTTCTTGCCCGCTCTACTCCATCCGACGTCGCTCGCGTAGAAGAGCGCACATATATCTGCTCGAAGCGCCGAGACGAAGCCGGCCCAACTAACCACTGGGCGGACCCCGCCGAGATGCGCGCGAAATTGAATGAAAAATTCAAAGGCTCCATGAAAGGCCGGACGATGTATGTCATCCCGTTTTGCATGGGTCCGCTCGATTCGCCGCTCGCTAAGATCGGCGTGGAAATTTCTGACAGCCCCTATGTGGTGGTGAACATGCGAATTATGTGCCACATGGGTTCGCACGTCCTGAAGCGTCTCGAAGATGAAGCTAACGGGATAATCCCGAAAAAACGCGACGGTCATGGCCAGTTTATTCCATGCCTCCACTCCGTCGGCGCGCCGCTGGAGCCCGGCCAAGCTGACTCGAGTTGGCCGTGCAACGATGATAAATACATCGTCCATTTTCCCGAGAGTCGGGAGATCATGTCATACGGCTCCGGCTACGGCGGGAATGCCCTGCTGGGGAAAAAGTGCCTTGCCCTGCGCATCGCCTCCAACATCGCCCGCGAGCACCAATGGATGGCAGAGCACATGCTCATCGTGGGCATTCACGCGCCGGACGGCACCAAAACTTATCTCACAGCTGCCTTTCCGTCCGCCTGTGGCAAGACCAACCTCGCCATGCTCATCCCGCCAAAGTCCTATCAGGACGCCGGTTGGAAAACCTCCATCGTCGGCGACGACATCGCCTGGCTCTGGCCTCACGCGGATGGCAAGCTCCACGCGATCAATCCCGAAACCGGCTTCTTCGGCGTGGCTCCCGGCACCGCTTACGAGACGAACCCCATCGCTATGGAATCGATGAAGGAAAACACCATTTTCACCAACGTCGGACTCACCGACGACGGCGACGTCTGGTGGGAAGGCATGACGCCAACCAAGCCCGCGCACCTCATCGACTGGACGGGCCAATCATGGACGCCGGGCTGCGGTCGCACCGCTGCGCATGCCAATGCGCGCTTCACCGCGCCCGCCGTGCAGTGCCCTACCATCGACCCCGAGTGGCAGAATCCCGAAGGCGTGCCCATCGACGCCATCGTCTTCGGTGGTCGCAGACCCACGACGATGCCGTTAGTCTATCAAGCATTCAACTGGAGCCACGGCGTTTACGTGGGAGCCACTATGGGTTCGGAAATGACTGCGGCGGCAGCCGGCACCATCGGCAAGGTCCGCCGCGATCCGATGGCTATGCTGCCGTTCTGCGGCTATAACATGGGTGCCTATTTCGGCCACTGGCTGGAAATGCGCCGCTACCTCACCAGCCTGCCGCGCTTCTTCCACGTCAACTGGTTCCGTAAGGACGAGGACGGCAAATTCCTGTGGCCCGGCTACGGTGAGAACATGCGCGTCCTCGAATGGATCGTGAAACGCTGCCACGGTGCCGCCGCTGGCTGGGAGACGCAGATCGGTTGGACTCCGGCTTTCGAGGATTTCAACATCGAAGGCCTCGAAGACTTCACCCGCGAAAGCTACGACAAAGTTATGGCTTTCAAGCGTGCGGAATGGAAGGCGGAGCTCGTCAGCCAAGGAGAACTTTTCATCGACCTCTACGATGACTTGCCGAAGGAACTCATC
>JANMYL010000190.1:0-7065 GCA_031382045.1 Akkermansiaceae bacterium
CTCATGAAGGACAAGGGCGGCATCTATATCATCGACCTCGAAAAAACCGTCCAGCAGCTCGATAAAGCATCGGATTTCCTCGCCGATCTCGTCGGTAAGGGCAAGAAAGTGCTCTTCGTCGGCTGCAAGCGCCAAGCCCAGGACGCCATCCGCGAAGCTGCGGAAGCGACCGGCCAACACTACGTCAACCACCGCTGGTTGGGCGGGATGCTCACCAACAGCCTCACTGTCCGCAAGTCAGTCGAGCGGCTCAAGTATCTCGAAAACATCGAGAAACAGCCAGAGTTCAAGGCCATGTCTAAAAAAGAACTCGCTGCCCTCGGCCGTGAGCGCGAAAAACTCCTCCGCAACCTTCGTGGCGTGCGCGACATGGACAAGAAGCCTGACGCCGTCGTCATCGTGGACTCCGCTCGCGAAACCATCGCTGTAGCTGAAGCCCGCCGCTTAAACATTCCAATCATCGCCTTGGTGGATACCAATGCCGACCCGGCACTCGTTCAATTCCCGATCCCGGGCAACGACGACGCCATCCGCTCGATTCGCCTCATCCTCCAGAACCTGGTTGATGCGATGGTCGCCGGCCGTAAAAACTAAATCCTATGTTACACGGGCGTCCTGTCTCGCGACGGGACGCCCGTTTTTCCTCTCTACCAATCACCAAATTTTATGATCACCGCATCAATCGTCAAAGAACTCCGCGACAAGACCAGCGCCCCTATGATGGACTGTAAAAAAGTCCTGACTGAAACTAACGGCGACATCGAAGCCTCCATCAAGCTCCTCCGCGAGCGAGGCATCATGAAGTCCGCTAAAATGAGTGACCGCGCTGCTAACGAAGGCGTCATCACCGCCCGCATCAACGCCGATGCCACTTCTGGCCTGCTACTTGAAGTGAACTGCGAAACTGACTTCGTTTCGAAAAACGAAAGCTTCCAAGCTTTCGTCGGTGACATCGCAGACGCACTGGCCACCTCCACTGCTGCCGATCTCGATGCGGCTCTCGCCCATCAACACGGCGAACAATCACTTGACGACACGATCAAAGCCAAGGTTGGCGAAGTCGGCGAAAACCTCCAATTCCGCAAATACGTCCGCTTCGACGCCGCTGCGGGCGGAGTCGTCGCCTCTTACATTCACCTCGGTGGTAAGGTCGGCGTGCTTATCGAAGTCGGCACCACCCAGCCGGACAGCCGCAATAGCGATAGCTTCAAGGAGCTGATCAAGGATCTTACGCTGCACATCGCCGCCTGCGCACCCAAGGGACTTTCCCGCGAGGACATTCCGCAATCCGTGGTGGACAACGAGCTCGACATCTTCCGGGTTCGTCTCGAAGCAGAAGGCAAGCCTGCAAACATCATTGAAAACATTCTTAAAGGCCAAATCGGTAAATTCTTCGCCGAAAGCTGCTTCTTAGAACAAGGATTCGTCAAAGACTCCGACATCAAAATTTCAGCACTGCTCGAAGCCAAGGGCAAAGAACTTGGCGACACGCTCACCGTCACCCGCTTCGTTCGCTTCGGACTCGGCGAGTAACTACATTTCAAAAAAAGCCCGATTCCCTCACGGGGGTCGGGCTTTTTCGTGAACTTTCAGTCTGTTCTCCTTACATCTCGCTCGCATCTGATAGACAAAATGCAAGACCCGCATGAGTGAGAGCGGAAGGCGCGGGAGTGAATATCAAGCAGAGGCAAGGGCGCATCTGAAAATGAACTCGTCAGGAATCATCCCGATGTGCTCTACGACGAGATCTGGCTGATAGGCGAAACGAGTGAGATCCTCACGCTTGGTGCCGCCGCTGAGGACAAGCACGCTGCGGTATCCCATCTGCACAGCGCCCAGGATATCTGTATCCATGGTGTCGCCGACCATCACCGTCTCGTCCGTGGAAAGACCCATTTCCTTCCGTGCGGCACGCATCATGATAGGGCTGGGTTTTCCTACCGAAAACGCCTGCACTCCCGTGGCCCGCTCGATCATTGCCACGATCGCTCCACAGCCGGGGCGGATACCGTTTTCGGTTGGGCAGTTCGGGTCGAGGTTCGTCGCTATCAGGCGTGCGCCTTTTTCCACGAGCCTTACCCCACGCTCTATCATTTCAAAAGTTAGCGTTCGCCCCTCGCCTACGACTACGAAGTCTGCCTCGTCATCTACGATCGTGTAGCCGTTCCGGTGAAGCGCGGCGGCGAGGCCGTGCTCGCCGATCACATACGCGGTGCCACCGGGTTTCTGAGTGGCGAGGAATCGGGCCGTCGCCATTGCGCAAGTGAAGACCTCATCCTCCTTGGCATCGATGCCGAGGCGGCGGAGCTTCAGCGCCACGTCGCGTCGAGCGCGCTGTGAGTTGTTGGTGAGGTAGCGAAAGGGAATCTGAAGATTCCGTAAGCGGTTGACGAAATCGAATGCGCCGGGGATGAGTTCAGAACCCCGATAAATTACTCCGTCCATATCGAGAAGAAAGCCGATGTTTGTCATGGTGCCACCAAGTGAGCACGGGCAGGGCCAAGTCTCCGAGACCTTCAGCTAAATGGCTGAATCCGCCTCATGCCCACCGGCCAGTCGCATGACTCCAGCAGCTACTGATTAAAAAAATGGGAATGATAGTATGCTTATATACTAGGATATAATTTCCAGCCATGCGCCATGTATGCATGCCCTCTCCGTTTAAACTACCCCAGAATCCTTGGTGCCAGCCGAGCCAGCCAATCCGCGAGATCCGCCGCAGCGGCGGTTTTTGGCAGCGCTTCGAGATTATTAAGACTCCAGCGGTAAATGAGTTTGTAGCCATCCCACTCACCGTCCGCGCCGCAATCGCGCATCCAGCGGGCGGCCTTACGATTCTCCGGGTGAACGTAACCAACAATGGACTCGGCCCCGGCGTGGAAAGCGCTAAGCCACATGATCGCAAGCAGCAGCGTGCCGATGCCGCGGCCTTGGTCGTCATCCAGAACGATGAAGGAAATTTCCGCTTCAGCGGAGTCACCAGCTTCGCGCCACCAACTCGCTCCGCCGAGCGGACTGAATTCGCGGGTTAAATCGAGCACTGTCCAGGTCACATGCTTCGCGGGATCTTGGTTAAGCACCCGGTCGAGCATTTTCTCCCCGATCACTTCGCCCGTGTGGGTCCAGAAACGGTTGTAACGCGCTTCCGGCGACAAACGCCGGTAAGACTCCGCCAGCTCGGCCCGGTCCTCCGCAATCAGTGGCCGCACGATGACAGGTGTGCCGTCGCGCAGTTCCAGTTCCAACCGCTCAGGAGTTTCCATACCTGAAGACTACTCCCCACGAGGATTTATCGCAAAGACTGACTTGTGCCTGAGATAGTTCACGCGCCTTGGAAGCCCGTAACGTGCAGGGCCTCTGTCATAAGAGTGCCGCGGATTGGTGATAATTTTTTTGAATTGGTCTCCCGTGCTGCGATTCAAAGTGCGGTTTACCGTTTTTGAAATCAAAGGCAAATCCGCCGGAATAACACATCCAGCGGCAATTGCATGCCGATATAGAAATCCCCAAACTCACCGTAGCGCGCGGTGACTTCATCGAACCGCATTTCGTAAACGATCGATTTGATGTCGATCGTGTCCTTGGCAAGTAAAGTGACGCCCCATTCGAATTCGTCGAGTCCGGTTGAACCAGTGATGAGCTGGAGAATCCGGCCGGAGTAAGTCCTCCCGACTCGTGCGTGGCCGGCCATTAGCTTCTTACGCGCCTCGAAATCCAGTGCATACCAGTTGTCCTTGCCGTTCCGGCGCTTGGACATCGGGTAGAAACAAATCACCGGCCAATCCGGCAGCACCGGATAAAGGCGGTGCTTCGAGTAATGCATCATCCGCTCGTCGAAAGCCTTGAGCGCGGCCTCGAAATCGGCAGTGCCTTCGACGAGATCTTCTACGCCGATTAGAGTTTCCGCCGCGTATTGCTCGCGGCTGGTGGTATATTCTGAACTCTCGGTTTGAGAGAGGTAAGAATACGTGGGACTGAGAATCTCCGGCCCGAGGGAGAGACTCAGCTGCTTCTCAAACATATTAGCCACCTGCAAGTCTGGCGTCAGCAGCATGAAGCCAAGATCCGCCTTGGGCGTGGCGATGGAAAAAATCAATAAGTGTGTGTCCGGCGTGGCGCGGATTTCCTGCACCAATTCAGTAAGACGCGTCTTGGCCTGTCGCTGTTCTTCGTCGCTGTAAAGCGACCATTGCGCGTGATCGACATGATAGAATAAATGCATTACGTGCCAGCCTTCCCGCGGCACGAGTGGAGTGATTTCTTGAGTGGACATAGCGATAGAATTCAGCGGTGGTCGGTGGAAATATTCATTTCAAAAAGCTTCTTGAAAGCAGGTCCGGGCGAGTTCTCAGAAGGAGCTTCATAAATCTGCACCGTCCACGACTTGCTTTGCTCGGTGCGGTAGGCGGCATGCATGCCTAAGTCCTCAAAGCCAGCGGTCCCGGCCACCGTCAGCAAGTTACCCGCCTGGATGGTGCGGGTCACTGCATCACCGATGACCTCGCCGTTGCTGTTGCGGAAAATCACCCGAACCGCGGCTGGACCTCCCTTCATGGTCAGTTCTACCACTGGCACCAATTGCGTGCCGCGGCGGAATGTCTCAGCGTGGACGCCATCGGCGATCGGGGCACGCCAGTAACTGGCGGCGGAGCTGATCATTAGATGTTCGCCTTTGACCGGGAAATCATTCTCCTGCACGCGCTCGGACTTGGACGGCAAGTGGTGAATGGTTTTGAAATAAACCACTCCTGCACCGACCAATAGCACTCCCAATAAAGCCGCCAGCCCAATCAGCTCGATCTTGGATAACTTTAAGTGCGGATACAGCGAGACCGGCACGGCATCTTTCCGCACCTGCGGCGAAAACTCGTCTATCGAACTTATCCGCGGAGTTGCCGGCATGATTTTCTCAATCACAGGCTTCGCCTGCGCAAGCTCACTGACCGAAACGGATTCCGCCTCGGGCGCGGCTTTTAGCACCTCGAGCTCAGATCGCGGTGCTTCCCAGTCATCAAGATCGTCAAACTCGCTACCCACCTCTGAATGACGCACTTGTGGGGACGCCGGTTGAAATGCCGGCTGGAATGCTGGCAAGGATTTTGGGCGCTTTTTACTGACATTCATCTGGACGCGCTCCGCCGTCTCCTGCTCCGCCGCCTGCGATGATTCTTCGAATATTGCAAAATCGCCCACCGGTAGCTTTGTCACTTTTCCAGAACCACGGGGAGCTGGCATCCCCGACAAGCTATCGGACGTTGGAACCTCCACCGCACTTTCCTTCTCCGGTTGAGACGGCTCGTCAAAGGCCCACAAATCTTGCTCTGTCGAATCCTTGATGAAATTGCTCTTGCTCGCACGGAGGCGCGGAGGAAGGAACGATCCGTCTGAGGATGAAGGTGTTTTGGGTATCATAACGAGTGCACGGGATTTTTAGTACGGCGACTCTCACTTGACCAGTGCGAAAGCTAAACCCGAAACCCGCCAAACATAGCCTACCCAGCGCTTTGTCAAAACGGCCAACCGCCAACCCTCGGCGATCCCAGCGTTTCTTGCTCGAAGTCCCCTCGATCTTGGTGCGCCGCGATGAGTTCCATTTCCGGGCGCACATCCGCAAGGCACGGATCTGTGAGAAGCTTCGGAAGAAGCAGAATATCGTAAGGCGTCAAAGGACTTGGCCTCGCTCCCGCCCGCCAACGCATTTGGAACGCATCAACCGGCCGAGACGTCGCTTCGCGCAGCTTGAGTAAAATCTGCCAACCCGCCGGATCCGTGTCGCCGAAATGATGGTGCGGAAGGGTGATTGGCAACTTCTCCAACAACTCCCGAAAAGCCGGAGTCGGAAACGATGTGGTCGCGATCAATGTCCGCCGGTCCAGATTCGCCGCAGCGTATTGCCGGAACGTCGTCTTGCGATTCTCGATGCTTAACAGGCGTTCCGCCGTGGTGGAAATCGACGAACAGCATGCTAAATCCGCAGCGGATATCAGCACATTCGCCAAGCCATCGAAGTCATGAATGCTGCCGTCTGGAAAATGCAAACACACCGGCCCATGCAGCTCGACATGCGAATCACCCGCCGCAAGGCCAAGCGATTTCAGCGAAATTTCTGTCCTAAACAAACGCGCCAAACCGGATTCGAAGCTCCGCTGATGGCGCTCGAGTTCCTTCGAATCCAACCCGATCCCCACGCTCGCCGCCCGGATCAAAGTGCCCGCCGACCATTCTTTTTCACTGAGCTTTTGCACTCCATCGAGCAACCGCCGCAGCGTGTCTGGATGACTCCAACTGAACGGCCGCAGCGACCGCCCTTGCGAAAACGCCACGCGCAACGACTCACAAAGCACTGCCCATTCTGATGGAAACCTCGAATGCCCACGCTCGGAAAATTCAGCCACCACCTGGAGCGCGGCCGCCTGCAAATCCACACTCGCAGTCCCGCCAAAACGCTCGATCAACCAAGTCTCGGAAGCCAGCGGCAGAGTCACCCGCTCGATCAGATATTGCCGGTAGCGGTGTCGTTTCAAAAGCAGCTTTCCGCAAGCCTCCACTTCACGCTCTGCCGTCGCCTGATCCTCCGCGCTGGTGATTCCAGCGGCTTCCAATAATTTCACCCAATCCTGCGAGAACGCACGGTTCGGCGCAGTCACCCGCTTACCCCGAGCAGCACGCCAGCGACGATAGAACTCAGCAAGCCAGGAACTTTTCACTCTGGAGGCAAGTTGGATGTTTTATTTCATCCCACGTTCACCGGCACCAACGTCATGGTGTCGTTACCGAAGATGTCGATGACTTTGATGGCGACGGTGTAGCGACCGGGCTTGGCGTAGGTATGGCTGACGGTGGTCATTTCCAGCTCTCGGTCGCGGCGGGTGCGGAAGCTCTGCCACTCGTTCTCGAAGATGTAGGCCCCGGTATTGTATTCGTAATGCTCGACCATGGTTGGATCACTGGGACTCCAGTTAATCACATCTTCTCCGGTAGAGACATCCCGTGTCCGGGAAATGATTTCCTTGCGGCTCTCGTAGTTGAAATCCACCGCCCAGTAGTCCACCCAGTCGGTCCATT
>JANMYL010000196.1:0-4255 GCA_031382045.1 Akkermansiaceae bacterium
AGCGCGGCGTTTGCAGGATTTTTTTCCGTCGCGGCCGCCACAGGAAGATCGAGAGTGAAGGATTTCTGTTCGTTGAGGCATCTTTCTTCACAAATCTGCCAGGATGCGTCGGCAGTGAGGGTGATGGTTTTGCCAGCTTGAAGAGAGGCCGGCGCGGTGATTTCAACGAGAAACACCGGGCTGCCAGGATAGACGAAGCTTTTCCCGAAGTAGCTGTCCTTGACCTCGGGAGTTGGCCACTGGATCGGGCCGACAGAGAAACCTGGCGGGAGGGCCCACTTGATGGCCAAGGATTGCTCGATGCCACCGCTGTTTTGATAGTAGCTGTGCCATTTTCCGGGGTGCTCCAGCGTGAGGGCAAGGGTGAAGGGCTTACCGGGTGCGATAGTGTTCTCTTCGGATAAAAGAGTGGCGACAGAGGAGAAATTTTTCGCCCGGCCGGTTGGAGCGGTCACGCTTAAGACAAGGGCGACGAGAAAAAGGGCGGTGTATTGCATAGACGAGTGAGATTACGAGGTGGGGGAGATGAATCTTCATCCCAAAAAAAACGGGGCGTTCGGAAATTGAACGCCCCGTTTTAAGAAAGCAGCGGATATCAATAACGTCCGTAATAGTCTTGGTCGCGGGAATTGCCGTAGGCGCCACCGACGACAGCGCCACCGGCAGCTCCGATCGCGGCTCCTTCGAGTGCATTTCCGGATTGATGGCCGATGACTCCGCCGAGAAGTGCTCCGCCCAGGGCTCCGGTGGCAGCACCGCGTTGTGTGTTAGGACCGACAGGTGCGGCGCAGTTGGAAAGAGTGACTGCGATGACGGCGCTGGTGAGAGTTAGTATAATGGTCTTCATGGGGATTAATCTTTGAGAAACAGGTAGCCGTGATGAGTGGCAGTTCAAGTGAATTTGCCGAATCGAAGGGGAAACTCGCTGCAAATTTAAAGTTTTTGATTTTTTTGTAACTTATTTCTTGCCAGTCGGCGGAAGAGGGTGCAGATTCCTCTTGTCGCAAGACAAGGCGGTCCGACTGAGATGCCTCCCGGGTTAATGGGTTTTTCCTAGGAGTGATGATCAGTCGGGCCGCTTCTTTTTTGTCTATTTTTCGCCTCTGTGGAGTTCACGAAGATTGGCATTTCTCAATCCGAGCACTTTTGCTACACCGCGCGCATGAAATTGATCCGATTCGGTGATGAGGGGCATGAGGAGCCGGGAATCTTGCTGCCGGATGGGCGGGTGATCGACGCAAGCGGCGAGTTTAATGATTACGACGAGGGTTTTTTCGCGATGGGTGGTATTGAAGCGCTGGCGGAGTGGGTGGCAGATGGCTGTGCGGGAGGAGCCGAGGTGGACCCATCGGTGAGGCTAGGGCCGGCGGTGGGGCGGCCCTCGAAACTGGTCTGCATCGGGCAGAATTACCTTGAGCATGCCAAGGAAATGGGTGGGGAAATCCCGACGGAACCGACGATTTTCATGAAGGCGACGAGCGCGTGGAGTGGGCCGACTGACGATGTGGTTATTCCGCGTGGTTCGACCAAGTTGGATTACGAGGTCGAGCTCGCAGTGGTGATCGGTCGGACGGCGTCGTATGTAGATGAGCGGGAGGCGATGGATTACGTCGCTGGTTACTCGACATTTTGCGATTTTTCGGAGCGGGCGTTCCAGAAAGAAATGGGCGGGCAGTGGACGAAGGGAAAAAGTGCAGACAGCTTCGCGCCGATGGGGCCCTGGCTGGTGACGGCGGATGAGATTTGCGATCCGCAAAAGTTGCGCTTGTGGTGCAAAGTGAACGGCGAGTTGCGGCAAAATAGTTGGACGGGTGATATGTCATTTTCCGTCCGGCAGTTGATCAGCTACGTCAGCCGTTTTATGACATTGCTGCCCGGCGATGTGCTGGCGACTGGAACACCGAGCGGGGTGGGGATGGGAATGAGTCCGCCGAAATACTTGCAAGCAGGGGATTTTGTGGAATGTGGGGTGGAGGGTTTGGGCGAGCTAGGCCAGCGAGTGGTGGCGCTTCGATAAAATATGAGAAAGTCGATTTCCAGATCCAAGCGGGCGATGCTCCCGTGGCCGCAGCCTCCGGGCGGGCCGCATTATTCTGTCTGTCATTTCTGTGACACGCTGCATGAGTCGGCGCGGTTGGTAGAAGGTATGGCTGCGCGCTGCGGCTGTTGTGATGCGGTGCTGTATCAGAATCGCCCGGCCTCGCTGGCTCGGGTGACGGCATTTTCCATCGCCGCGCTGGTTTTGATGTTTGTGGTGAATTGGTTTCCGTTTCTCACGATGGATGCGGCGGGTATCCGGACGACTTTGAACCTTGCATCCGGGGCGAGAGCGCTGATCGCGGAGGGCAGCCCCTTGCTGGGCGTGGCGCTGGCGCTTTTTACGATTGTCACTCCCTTGGCGCTGGCGAGTGGGCTGATTTATGTTTGCGCGCCGCTCATGTTTGGACGGATCGCGCCGGGAGCGATCCATATCGCCAAGTGGCTGAATAAGACTGAACCGTGGAATATGATCGAGGTGTTTTTATTGGGCGTGCTGGTGAGTCTGCTTAAGTTAAATAAGCTGGCGGATGTGCATTTCGGCCCAGGTTTCTGGGCCTTCGGCGCGGTGATGTTGTGCATGGCGGCGGCGATGGCCGGCATTGATCGGGACGAACTTTGGGATCGCTTGGAGGTGGCGAAACGATGAACACTTCATGGCCACGAGCGGCTGCGCGGGGATTGGCAGGCTGCCACACGTGTGGAAAGGTTTCTCCGGTCAACCTCGGTCGTTGCCCTCGCTGCGGATCACATTTGCACCTGCGGAAGCCGGATAGCATCCGGCGGACAATGGCTTTCATGCTAGCGGCTGTGGCGCTGTACATTCCGGCGAATTTCCTACCGATGATGACGATGGTCGAGCTGGGCGTGGTGACCAGCAATACGATCATCGGGGGGATTATTTACTTTTGGAAAGGCGGGGCTTATCCGATTGCACTGGTTATTTTGACTGCCTCCATCGTGATTCCGCTGCTCAAAATTGTGGCCATCAGCTGGCTTTGTCTGGCCGCCACGGGGAAGTTGCACCCGTCGCCTGCGGTGCTTGGGAAAATGTATTGGTTCACCGAGTTGCTGGGCCGCTGGTCGATGGTGGATATCTTCGTGGTCGGAATTTTGGTGGCGTTGGTGCAGCTCGGCAATTATATGACTGTCACGCCCGGCCCCGGCGCGCTTGCATTCGGCGGGGTGGTCGTGCTTACCATGTTCGCAGCGATGAGCTTCGACCCCCGACTCTTATGGGACCGCCTTGAAAGGCTCGAGCTCGATTCTTCAAATCTTAAAAAAACAGACACTTGAGCGAGACGCAAACGACATCCCCCACAGCAGCGACACCGGAACTCCGTGCGGCGCAACGCTGGAACATCGTCTGGGTGGTTCCTATCCTGGCGCTCGTGATCGGCGGCTGGATGATTTACCGCAGTATCAGCGCGCAGGGGCCGGTCGCGTATGTCCGATTCGACACGGCGGACGGGATCGGGGCAGAGAAAACTGAAGTTCGATGCCGGTCGGTGCGGGTAGGATTCGTCAAGGAAGTCATTCTTGCAGAGGATTTGAAATCCGTCGTCGTGAGGCTTGAGCTTAATGAGGATTCTGGTCGCCTGTTGCGAGATGGCACAAATTTCTGGGTCGTGCGGCCGCGAGTTTCCACCACGGACATCTCGGGCCTTGGGACTTTGATCACCGGTGCTTATCTCGAACTCGACCCCGGCCGGGCGGATGGCGATGAGATTAATCATTTTAAAGGCTTGGAAACTCCGCTGCCGACGCATCGCGACATTCCCGGCCGTCGTCTCATTCTCACTGCCGAGGAGGCGGGCTCGCTTACGGCCGGCTCGCCGATTTATTACCGCGGCTTCGAAGTCGGCCGGATTGAGAACCGCAAGCTCGACATCCAAGGCCAGCGAGTCACCTACGATGCCTTCGTCCGTGCCGAATACAGTTCTTTGGTGAACGAAAATACCCGTTTTTGGAACACCAGTGGCATCGACATCAGCGCCGGGGCGGATGGGTTTAAAGTCCGGACTCCGTCGTTCCAAGCGATGGTCTCCGGCGGCGCGACGTTCTCTGTGCCAGAGGGAATGAAACCGGGTTCGCTCGCCGCAGATGGAGCGACGTTCACGCTTTTCACTGATGAAGACGCAGCGAACCAATCCACCTTCAATCCAACCATGAAATTCGTCCTGCTCTTTGACCAATCCGTTCGCGGGCTCGTCAAGTC
>JANMYL010000209.1:0-12707 GCA_031382045.1 Akkermansiaceae bacterium
ACCCGCTTGATTTCCCGCGTCGAGACCTTGTCAAACTCTGTTTCTTTCGGAAAATACTGCCGGACCACACGGTTGTAATCGTCCACCCAACCTTTTTCCCATGAATGATAGGGCCTGCAAAAGTAGCTTTCACAGTCCAATAAATCGTTGACCAGTTCATGCATCGCAGACTCAAAGCGATTGTCGTAGGTGATGCTACTGACCATATGTCCGTGCAGGACAGTCAAAATCGCTTTCATCGTTTTCGCGCTGCTCTTATCGGGTAAGTGGTAAAGGTTCCCGACACGGCTTTTACGCTCACAGACCGAGAGCAGGAATCTGCTTCCCGCCCCTCCTTGAATGAGGTCGGCCTCCCAGTCCCCGTGGCGTTTCCGCTCGGTAATGACACTCGGGCGTTCTGCGATATCAACCCGATTCGGGATCTTCCCCACGCGCCGGATCTTATACCATTTAGCAGAATATTCTAGGCGAATAACACATTTCTCTGTATTGATTTCGCATGGCAAGAGAACGAGGCAGACTGGACTTCAATAACGAGGCAGCAGGGATCGGCAAAAGACACCGTGCTGAGAAGACTGGATGGAAAAAAGAGCGACTACTCGCCATCAAACTCTTGCTTGAAGGCGAACTGGATATCGCCGCGGTGGCGCGTTTGGTGGGACGCCATCGAAATAGCATCAATGATTGGATCAAACTCTTCCGAAATGGCGGGATTGAAGCGCTTCTCAAGCGCGGCGAAGGTTCGGGAAGAAAAGGCAAGATGACGGCTGAAGCCAAGGCCGAACTAACCGAAAAGCTCAAGGTGGGGGAATTTCGTACTGCTGGCCAAGCGGAAGCCTGGCTCATGGAGAAGCACCACATTGAATTCGGCACCAACTCTATCTACTATCAGCTGGGAAAAGCTCGGAGGGCGGCTCAAAGTCCCCCGCCCAAGTCACTTAAAGAAAGATGAGGAAGCCGCCAGCGCTTTCAAGATCACACTCGCGGAGAAGATGCAGGTGCTGGAATTGCCGAGGGGACGCAAGATCAAGCTCTGGGTTTACGATGAAATGCGCTATGAATTCCATCCATTGGTGCGGCGCGTCTGGTCGTTGAAGGGAGCGAGGGTGGTCACGCCGGTGGAGCGCCGCTTCGAATGGGGCTATCTCTTTGGTGCGCTCGAAGTGGGTGGTGGCGCAAGCGAGTTTCTTTATTCGCCGACGGTCAACAAGGAGGCGGATGTGCATTTCCTCAATCAGATCGCCACAAGCGATAAGGACGCGATGCATGTGGTCATCGGAGACGGCGCGGGATTCCATCACCGCAATGGAGCCGGCGAGCTACCCGCAAACCTCAAGATCATCACCCTGCTGAGGTACAGCCCGGAACTCAATCCGGTCGAAAAATTCTGGGATATCGTCAAGGATATGATCTGCAGTAAGGCCTGGCCTAAACTGGATGCCATCGAAGAGAAAATCACCGTGACCCTGCGTAAATACTGGGAGGATACCAGCCGGGTCATGTCTTTGTTTTTGAACAGCTACCTGCACTCCGAACTAAACAGTTCGAAGAAAACCATATGTCTATTTTATTAAGCTAAATGGTATAAGCTTGATTTTCAGTCGCGCTTGAACCTAGTCCTTGATAATGCCGATCATCACCTTCAGGCGGGTTCTTTTCTGGCTCTTCCTTTCGGCTGCCAGACGTTCAGCTTGAGTTGGTCGATCGCCACGTTTGCCGTGATTGCGGGCTAGTTCCTTGCTGACGGTGCCTTGGCTAAATCCGATAGCTTGCGCGATCTCGCTCTGGGTCTTTCCGGTTTGTTTCATATTCGCGATTACTATATGATTTTCCACACAGATGCGGGAGTTTTTGTTATTCACAGTCAGTTTGTTGTAAAACCAGACTGGAAGAATCCCCGCCTCTGCCTATCTAACTTTTATTTATTAACAATCTGAAATCGCCACTCTTAAAAAACTACCGGACATTAAACAGCGTCGAGAGATGGAAACTATCCCTAAAACCAGGTATTTAATTGGATTAGCTTCTTTGGCTCGTAAAAAATAAAGTTTACTAAACGTCTCACGGATGCCTCCTCCTTTCCCTTTCTAGTGGAGGCTGACCGAGGTCTAGCCGATGGGAAACTCGCTGACTTGCTCAAGCTTAACTTTATAAAGTGCGGCGATTTCAGGGGCGTCGGAGACTTTGTAAATCTCGCGGTAGTAAATTTCTTTAATACCGTAAGCGCAGAGCGTTTGCATGCAAGCGGTACAGGGCATAGTCGTGGTGGCTACGATCTTCGCCTCGCCGCGGCGAAATAAGCTACAAAGATTCACCTCGGCGTGGAGCATGAATTTTTGACGGGCGGCGCGGTCGTCCCAGAACCCCGGCGGTGGGTTGTAGCCCGGCGCGAGGCCGTTGTAGGCGGTGCCTATGACGCGGTTGTCGAAGTCGAGTGCGGCAGCGCCGACCTTACGATACGGGTCTTCCGAGCGCAGGCTGGCGACATGGGCAAGGGCCATGGCATACTGAGGAATGGATAGACGACTGCTGGACACGTCTGGAGAATGGTTTGAGTCGTGCGAGTTATCAACTTGGATTTTTGGCGTGAGGTAAGAACAGGCAAGAATGCCTGTATTACTTTTTCGCTTCGCGAGATGATGCGAACAGGCCAGCTTTCGCGTGTGGACCGGAATCGTTCAGGCGTGTTGGCAGCTCTGGCTGCGTTTTTTCTGTGGGGGATTCTACCGATTTTCTGGAAGCTGTTGGATTTCCTGCCACCACCATCAATTGTTGCGCAGAGAACGGTCTGGTCGCTAATTTTGGTGCTTTGCGTGCTGTGGTGGCGTGGTGAAAGCGCGCTTTTACTATCAGGATTGAGAAGTCGGCAAGTGCTCTGCTGGCATCTACTTTCCGGTTGCCTATTGGCTTCCAACTGGCTGCTCTACGTCTGGGCGACGTTGCATGGCCGTATTATCGAGGCAGCGCTCGGGTATTATCTCAATCCTTTTTTCAACATGCTGTTCGGCGCGCTTTGGTTCGGCGACAAGAACAGCCGCTGGCAGCTAGCCGCCATCGTGCTGGCGCTCGCTGCAGTCGCGCTGCAAGTGCCGGCAGTGGGGCATTTTCCGTGGGTAGCACTGATACTGGCGCTGACGTTTTCGCTCTACGCAGTGGTTAGGAAAAAAGCACCGTTGGGTTCTTTAGTGGGGTTGGCAGCTGAGACTAGCCTGCTGATTCCCATTGCACTGGCATGGCTGATTTTTAGTAATTCTAGCCCGGCAGCAGCGTTTGGCGGGAGTTGGATACATGCAGGCTTGGTCGTGGGGACTGGCTTAGCAACGGCGCTGCCGCTGCTGTTTTTTGGTCATGCCACGCGGACCCTGCGCCTCTCGACGCTGGGAATATTGCAGTTTCTGGGGCCAACAATTCAGTTTATCATCGGTTGGAAAATTTACGGCGAGCCAATGACAGATGCGCGTCTGCTGTCATTCTTGCTGATCTGGCTGGCGGTGGGAATTTACTCGGCTGATGCACTTAACAAAAATGGAATGCTAACTGAGATCAGTAAACATCGAATGAAGAAGTGAAGAGGGCTTGCCGATGCGGGTTTGGGGGTTTAGTCAACACGCATGCAAGATGATGTTCGCGCGCTGTTGATTCTCCAAGACCGTGATCGCCGTCTTTTGGCCTTGGCAAGAGATTTGATGAAACTTCCCCAGGATGAGGCCCGCGCGAAAGCTAAGCTGGCTGGCGATGTGGCGGCGCTGGCCAAAGCTCATCAAGCACTGCTCGATTGCGAGTTGCGGGTGAAAAAAATCGAGCTCGATGCCGAGACGCGGCGGACTACGATTAAACGGTTAAAATTGCAGCAGTTTGAAACCCGCAAAAACGAGGAGTTTGTTGCGCTCGGCCATGAAATCGTGCGTTACGAGAAGGATCTCGACGCTTTTGAAACTCTGGAGCTCGAGGCAATGGATGAAGTGGATGGTTTCCGAGCAGTTCAGAAAGCGGTCGAAGCAGCGCTCACTCATACTCGTAAGCTGGTGGACGAAGATCTTGTTTCGATTGTGCAGCGTCACGCGCGGATGGAGGCTGATAGGCTCGATATCCTCGCCGAGCGTGAAAAATTGATAGTCAACGTGCCTGACAGCGTCATCCCACTGTATAACAGACTCATGAAAACCAAGGACGGTCTCGCTATTGCGCCGCTCCGTGACGGCAAGTGCGAAGGCTGCCATATGAGGCTCATCGCTTCCACGGTGATGAAGGTGCAGACTGGTAAGGAAATATCCCAGTGCGAGGATTGCGGCCGGATTCTTTACATAGAGGAATGAGGCCCAGAGCCTGTTGGCGTCTCACATTCGAGCTCTCCTTGCGATTCACTCAGTAGCTCGCGAGCTCCTAGCGGCGTTCCTCGAGGACAATTAGCCAGTTCATCATCGTAATGGGCGGCAATTGTGCAGGATGGGTAATAGGGCTGAGGTTCACTGTGATTTGGCCAGGAGCCATCATATTCCCGCTGACGTTTTTGGAGTCGAGCGGACGAACTGCTGTATTGACTGTATCGCTGGCGAGGGAACCAACTTGGCCGCGTAGATCGACGAAGGCCGGATCGATATCGACTCCGTAACGTTTCTCCGGCGAGAACAACGAACAGGGAGGAAAATAACTGCCAGTGGGATTTGCCGAGGTGATGGGTGGGGTGTAGCCGGTGGGCGCTGCCATGGCTGTAATATTGAAATGGTCACCAATATAAAGCCGCATGTTGGTAACAAGTGAGAAGCCTTTAGTGAATGCTGTGAGGTCGGCGCATTCCCGGAGTATTACACCGTAGTCGGTGTCGGTGCAGGGAATGTAGGGTTTGTATTTAGTGGTGTTGTTGAGACCGGTGGAAGAATAGTCCACGTTGACGACGAGTGAGTTGTTAATTGATGGACCGGCGGCACCCATTGATGTCAGCAAGGCGGGGATTCGCTCTGGATAGACGGTGATGCACTTTTGCCCGCTGGGGAGAGTTTTTATTTCCGAAGGTGCCCGTGGTCGCCAGTAGCCATACTTGAATTTGCCGTAATTGGGATCGCCAAAGGTGTCATTCTTAAAGGCGATCGTTCCTGAAAGATTTTGGCGGAAGGTGAAGCCACCGCTCACGCCGTATGCCACGTCCACCGGGGAGGTGAAGGTGTAGCTCTCATCTTCATCGCATACTTTGACGTAGCCCGTGGGCAAGCTTGTTTGGGTGGCATTGGTGAGCGGTATATTCACGGAAGCACGGGTACCGTTTGACTGAAAATATGAGAAACGCAGTATCGTCGGCGTTGGGTCGGTGGGACTCACTACCTCGGTGATGTCCATTCGCATCGCGCATTGTAGCGCACCGATAGAGTAGTCGTTCCAACTGGTGGTAGATAAGATGTTGGATTCGGTGGTTTGGGAAAAACGGTCGAAGAATTCTGCTCCGCGGTTGATCGATATGAAGGCGGAGCGACCACTTTCGGAGGCGAGGGACACCGGGAAGAATGCACCCGAGGTGACTTGGTAAGACTCCCGGACGCCGGGTGTGAATGGGCTATTTGTGAAACTTTGTCCACCGATGGTGGTGTCAGCTGATAAGGTCATTCCCCGGCGGCTTGCGAGTGCGGTGATCGCGGTGGTGCCGAGCACTTCGGCTTTTCCTGCGAAGACACCGCCGTCGATTTTGACATTCTGCCAAGCAACGCCCGAGGCGTATTGTCCGAGTGACATGAAGGATGATGCTGAAATCGCCAACTGCGAGGGAATTTCATAAATTGAGAGAACAAACTGCCGTCGCTTGTGGGCAAGTGCGGTCATGTCATCATCGTGATCGGCTACATCCATTTCGAATGCCCACCAATTGCGTTTAGCGACAAACAAATCACCGGGTTTAGCGTAACCGAAGTTGATGGCCGGGTAATTCAAGAGGTTGAAATCTGGATAAGTCGCCACCGGAAGAGGCACGCTATTTCTGGCGAGCTCGCCGTAGCGCTTGTCCTTGGAAATAATCGGATAAGATCGGTCCCGGTCTATCACGTTCGCATCAAAAGTCGTCAGAGGAGCGGGAAAACCGGCCCCTAGGCTGCGGTTGATTCCTGCCGAGGCATAGCTGCTGTCCGAGCCGTCGTTCACTCCGGAGATCTGATGGAAAATGCGCTCCGGCGAGGTCAGCGCCGAGTCACCGGAGTTTCCTTTCACAGCATTGGATAGATTGAGAGAGGTGACAAGATTGCTGGAAATGGATGTTCTGGCATTGGCCAGTTCAAGAGATTCGGTGAAGATCCCCTTCCAGCGCAGGGCGGATCTCATTCCCGGCACGTCCGAGCCGGATTGCATCGCGCGGATCGCGCGGTTTGGTGTGATCGCGACGATCGAGCGCAGAATCGCCTCCTCCTTCTCGCTGTAGTCGACTCGAAGCTGGATTTGGGAAGTAACTGCGTGAGCGGTCATGGCGCTGCGATAGGCATAAATGGTAAGCAGCGAGAGAATGGCCCCGGTGGAGAGGACCATGAGGAAGGAGATGTAGCCAGCATTTCGCCGTCTGGTAGGAGAGGTTTTCATTGCTGCATGGTTCCAGAATAGGTGATTTCTTCGTTGTTAGGCCCGGTGAGGATCATACGGAGAATTCCGTTCTCCATTGCGAATGCAACGTTCTTCGGTGATTTACTCACCGCCCATTGCGGAGCTGCAAGTATGCCACTCACGGGAACTGTGTAATAATAGAGTGCGTTGCCAGTGCCTCGATTTTCAAAGGACATGATAGTCGCCCGTATTGTCCCGTCAGGCTGACGGAAGTTCAAGACCACCACCGGTGAGGCAGCTAGGCGGGCGTTGGTCCCAGAAAGCGCGTCTGCCACGGTGTCATGCAGGCGAAAGCGATCGGCTTGCCCCACCAAGCGGCTCACATACATGCTGATAATAGGTGCTTCGTCAGTTAGGAATTTCTGAGTCTTGTAGAGTTTTAGGAACGTGAGCTGTTGGTTGAACAAGGCGAGCACCATAGCACCTGTGGCCAAGCCAAGCATCATGGCGATAGACAGCTCGACGAGGGTAAATCCGCGGCGCGTGCGTGGAAAACAGGGTTTCATTGGGAGCGCAGAATGGTTCGTGATTTCCAATATTTCTTGGAGCCGACAGTATAAGTTAAAACGCTTTGGGCTTTCCATACTTTCATGGCGGCTGGGTTGGTCGCCACAGTGCCGTTACCGCCATCGATTGGGTAGTTCCCGGTGTCTGGAATACGCGTCCGTACGACATTGCCGGCGAGCACAGTGCCACCGGGTAAACGGCCCACCGTGACGGCCGTGGAGGAAGTCGCTGGATAGACAGGCCACGGTGAGTCTGCCGCTAACAAGTTTTCAAAAGGGATGCGTTCTGCTAGAGATCGTTCATAGGTCATGTAGGCATCCGTCACCGTTTGGCGGAGCATCCACTGACGGGGTGCTAGAATGTTGAGTGAGAGCTTAAGCAGGACGAGTCCAAGCACGGTAAGAATTGAAAGCGACATCATGGCCTCCAACAAAACAAACCCGCTACGGTGTGATCGGGCCTTGCGAAGCGGGCGGACTTTCGTGAAACTCGCACTATGAGGAGGAGCTTCCGCAGTTGGACATTTGCTACCGGTATTTTCTTGTCGGTCACCGCACAAGCGCTTGGTCAAGCCTTGCTGGAGCCGCCCTACGGTCTTCATTGGGGTGATTCTCCAGAAAAATTGATTGTTTGGGCATCCCGACATTCGTTGGATGTCAGTATTTCTCTCCCGGGAGATCAACCCGCAATGAGAATCGTCAAAATTGAGCCAAAGAAAGGCTTTTTGCCTGAAACTCAGGCGGGGGCGGTGGAGGGGCGTTTCCTTGCCGGCAAGCTCTACGAACTCACTGTTCATTACTTCGATCCCGAGGCTTCCGCCGATTTGATGGAGACTCGCTTCGAAGCTCTGCGGAAGCAAATCGTCTCGGAGCATGGTGCACTGCTGACCAACCAACAGCAAAAAAGGGTGGCTGATCAGTTTGTGACGCGGACTCAATCGTTTCATCGGGAGCCAGTGAAGGGTTTGTTCCTCCTGCTGGCTTTCACCGAGGTGGAAGATTTGTTGCGAAAATCTAAGGAAGCTAAATTTTCCCTTATCTATCAAAATGTTAATTATAAAAATTATTTATTGCAGGAAGCAAGAAACCTATAATTTATTCAATAGTAGTAATGGTACCATTCACCTTAATGGTGCGGTCCACGGTGAATGTCACATAAGCGGGTTGCTGAGATGGCGTCAATATGCGTTCAACTCCAAAAGGGGTATCGCTTAAAAGCTCTATGGTCCAGCGTCCATCACTGTTGATTATCCGGTCTAAGTCTGCGCCAGTCGATGATTCCGTATAATTACCTAAAAACAATTTGGAATTATTTACGTGTGATCCGGGGATGATAGAACCAACCGTATTCTGACGCTCTCCCTTGTAAATTTGTGCGTAAATTGCCGAATTTGTGGGTCCGGGGTAAACGTCTTGATAAACGAATGTCAGAGTTGGCATTGCGAAGCGAATGGTGTCATTCATGGCGATTCCGGAAATTGTTCCATCTGAGACTGGATAGATCTCGACCTTGGCGGAACCGAGCTTCTGACCTGGTAAGTTAGGATCTGGATTCTCGGCGAGAGACCAAAGCGAATATTGCTCGACACCTATGTATTTCCTCGGATTGCTACCCCGACTGGCAAGTAATGGGAAATGCTCCCTAACGGCAGAACTGGTGATAGGAGCTTGCGGGCTGCCTACCTCACTAATTCCTGGTTGGGGAGCGTTTACGGAACCAGCTGCTCCGACTTTTATGAGACGGTAAAAGTTAATCGACTTCGCCTCTACTGGATCCGAATTTCCTGTTAGTATGCCTTCCGTCGAGGAGTAAATGCGAAAGGGTCGGTCTGCACGTGTTCTGCGTCCCACTCCGTTGGGGTTGGTCTTTGGCATTTTTCCAGCCGAGGCAAACGTTGGATTTTCATAGGTGACATTGAGAGTCTCATCGGTGTCTGGTTCTTTATTGTAAGGATCTTCGGTGTCAATTTCTAACCTGCCTGTGGGAAATACCCCAACAGATGTAGTTTGAAGTAGATATGGTTGGTTCTGGTCGAGGTTTGACGGCACCGTGTATAGCTGAAATCTCAGACCCGGCTGCGACTCTGCTACTGAAATCGTTGCATAGCGTTCGCCGTTTTGACCTACGGTTCCAGGAAGATAAGTCGTTGGCCCCGATGGAAGTGTTGTTTGCGTAATTGTATTCATCCAAGTTACGCTGGTCTGCGCAACAGCGGCAGTTGTCGCAAGAATGACCGGACCTAGAAAATGTAGGATACTATTCATGGTGAGGTTTTTTTGGTTTGAGATTGATTGTCAGTTGGGATGACATCGGTCGCGACAGGCGGTAAAATCTGAATCGGGTTACCCCGAAAAGTTGCCACCACTACATTGCCGGCCTTTGTCATTTGGGCCTTTGCCTTTGCGTCCAGCGGCACCTTACCTTGTGCCTGCAAGAAGCTTACCTCGTGTGTGCTGAGCCAGCTACGGTTCTCGGCTACAAAATCTATAAATTCCCCGAGTTTATCCCCAGGTGATCTTTGGAGACGACTTTTATATTTCTCGGAATATACAATGATCGCGCCTTTTGGAACTAATGCAGCCGCACCACGATAAGATAATACGATGGAGTGTTCGAGAAGGTCGTCAGGTTTGCCCATTTTTGAAGCGTCCTGACTCTCAACGCCAGCAGTGGCCGGTTTTTGCGAGCTTTCGGCATGGGCCTTCCGAAGTTGTATAATCATACTTTCGTTAGTAGGGGCATCCCGAATATTTATTTTTTCCGGTTCGCCAAAAATCTGATGAGAAATGCAAGTCAAAAATGTCAGACCATAGACAAACCAATTGAGAGAGATGAGGTGTATAGATTTCATGGTTTGCGGAAGGTAACAAGTAAAACCATATCTTGCAGGTCGTAGCCAACGTTGGACTTCTGATCAGCTCTGTGGGTTAGCTCCATGAAGACGATGACATCCATGGGGCCAATTTTTACTCTGCCGGTCGAATCCAAGTAAGGGCGGATAAAACTCTCCAGAGATGGCGCATTGTAGCCGGGAATATTGGATGGTGGCCTTTCTCCGTTGACCAAGAAACGAACATTATCGCCTCCGTCACTGGATCTGTATTGAGGTCCCCAAGAATTGTTATAGTAATACCTACCACCGAATCGGATCGGTTTCCCCTCGGGAACTAGGTTGTTTTTATAAGTATCCCCAAAAATAGTTTTTAGATTGATAATATTTGCTGGATTGACCTGTGGATTTGTCCCATAAAAAATCTGTTTAAAATCTGATGTACTGTTGATGCTCATTGATGCTTGTGTATTGACGAAGTTGAATGAATTTCCGCTTTGGACGGTGACACCTTGCCCAAGAATTCGAACCTCGGTGTAAAGCCTCGTCTTAGGTGTAATGGTGCCTGGCTCGCCGCCACCACTACCACCGGGATTATTGACTTCGACCACTTCCAAAACTGCTGGAGGATAATTGATCTTCCAAGTCAGTTTGGGGGTTTCCCCCACTTTGACAATTTTCGGGTTAGCGGTAAGTTCGCCGCTCAATCCCACCGGAAGTGGGGTAACTGCGGAAGAATTCTGGACTAGAAAAATGAACAGGAATAGGGCAGATGCCGGGAAAGCGACCCATTTTAAAGTTTTCATAGCTGGTTGTATTGGTGAATGTTTTGAGAAATGTTTCCGTTTGAGACATTAACGATGAGATTTTTCTGGAGGACTAGAGCCCCTGATTGGCAAGAGCGGAGGTCAGCGAGAGATTTTTAACAGCTAAGCCGATTCGCGACAGGTTTTCAATATCGTTTGCCTGAATCGTTAATTTGACGGCAGCAACTCAGAGAGAGTGATTTGGATTTGGTTAAAATGATAAATAAAATCAGATGAGTAAGGATAAACTGTTGCACAGAAGTTGTCAGGCGTGATGATTTTTTTATCGTCGCGGAAAAGTAGGCTCGCTGAACCAGTTTTTCCAAGGACCGCGCGGCACTTCTTGATCGTCTGCAAAGCGCCACTCGACAGTGGCTCCGCTGCGTAGTTGCAGAAAATCGCGGACTGCCGGGCTCAAGTCGATGCCCGCTGCCTGATTGCGATTGGGGCGAGCAGATTCTTTGCCGAAGACGTATTGCCAATGATCGACCTCGAACGGGCCGACATCTTCCCACTGGGCAAAGCAAACTTTTCCTTGGTGGTGAATTGCCACCCAACGGCCTTTGCAGACGGAAATGCCGTCGCCACGGTAGCTTTCCCAGAACCAAGGAATCACTTCTGAAGCCTCGGGCCGGTGTATGCCACCTCTCGCGACATCATTGTAAGGCAGGGCAACGTAAAATGGATTGAGAGCCGGAATAAATCCTGCAGGAAGGTAACCTTCACGGCACTCCGGTTGGTCGTAGCCGCCAAAATTTGCCTGCCAATTCTGATCCCAAGCACTCATTGTGTTGGGAGTTGGGTTATTTTCGGTTGGTAGTTCACCCACCCAGAATACTGTGGCGGTCACATTGCGCTTCCATGGGGAGGAGGTGCGGAAATGATCTCGTGGTTGCTCCGACACCACTCTAGCTGCAGCCGGAACATCGTAAGGATCGCTGAGCGAAGGCAAAACCGAACGGCGGTCCTCTAAGAAACTTTTATGAGCATTTGATAAGCGGTTCGACAATCGAGTTGTGGCGGCAGACCCCATTAAGGGCGCGCTGACAATTCCGATTGTGATCCATAGGGTTTTCATATCTTCAGAAGGTTTGGATGGACCTCTTGATGTCTTATATTTGATGAAATCATAATATTTTAATGGGTCTTAACAAGAGAAAACTTTAATGATTTTTGAAGAGATCAAAAAGTTCATTGTTTGATCTATTTTTCCGATACCTAGAAAGGATTTCAGCCGCAATTGCCATTCAGTTGAGCGCTCTTGTGGGTTATTTCAATACGGGTTTTAATGGAATTCGACGCCATCGCGGCTTTTTTACTTTCAATCTATATAAATTGTGGAAATAGTATCAGGTTATTTTTTAAGTTAGATATATTAAAGAGTGCTATCCGAGTATAATTATATTAAACTTTTAATCCTCGTCGCCATACTTCGATGGAAAAGTGCCTTGTTCATTACTGTCTATTTTTCAGCGTTACGATAGCAAGTGCCGTCACCATGCTCGTTACAAATTGTATTTAAACTGGAACTGCTTGAGCTCAAATCCTGATTTCTTAGTCGACCAGTAAACCAGTGATCAAGTAAACGACATCGTCGGTAACGCATTTAATCCCGACTTATTTAAAAAAATGTGATAATGACGGAGGCAATATTCATTTAACAGATTAAAATCTGTGGCCTCCGCATTTGCTTACATGATCATTGCTGCACAAAAAACATGCATTATGTTAGGCTGTAATCTTTGTGTTGGAACCGGTGCAGACATAAGCGGTTCGATCGATGCGCTTCTTGATCTGAAGACTTGGGATAATACCAGTGAAATGGGAATCTATTCCCCTGAGTTTAAATATAAATATAAACACCTTGCCTAACACTGCCACTCCGCCCACCGCGCCGCGTTTCCAATTAAGGTGAGTTTGGCGACGTTCAATGCGAACACGTGCTATACCGAGAATATTCCCATCCGTTGAATGCATGACATCTTAAT
>JANMYL010000229.1:0-30156 GCA_031382045.1 Akkermansiaceae bacterium
GCGGACATACTTGCGGAACTGGAGGTTCTCGCCGACTTCGCCGACCTTCGCCTTGATCGTGTCATCGAGGGATTGGTCGCCGTGTTGATGGGCGAGGGCGGCGTCGAGATCCGCAACGGTGGAAGCGGCGAGCGCGTCGGCGATGTCGCCGACGAAGGCTTGGAAGCTTTCGTTTTTCGAGACGAAGTCGGTTTCGCAATTCACTTCAAGCAGGAGGCCGGAGGTGGCATCCGCGTTGATACGGGCGGTGATGACGCCTTCGTTGGCGGCGCGGTCCGACATTTTGGCGGATTTCATGATGCCCCGCTCGCGGAGGAGCTTGATGGAGGCTTCGATGTCGCCGTTGGTTTCGGTGAGGACTTTTTTGCAGTCCATCATCGGGGCGCTGGTTTTATCGCGGAGTTCTTTAACGATTGAGGCGGTGAACATAGGGAAAATATTGGTGAGTGGTAGAGAGGAAAAACGGGCGTCCCGTCGCGAGACAGGACGCCCGTCTGCCGGAAAAGTTAGTTCTTACGGCCTGCAACCATCGCATCGACCAGATTCTGGAGGATGAGGCGGATCGAGCGGATGGCGTCGTCGTTGCCGGGGATCGGGAATTGGACGAGCGCCGGGTCGGCGTTGGTATCGACGATGGCGATGATCGGGATGTTCAAGCGGCGGGCTTCGGCGACGGCGATGGTTTCGCGGGCGGAGTCCACGATGACGACGGCGTCAGGCTTCTTGTCCATGTCGCGCACGCCGCGTAGGTTGCGCAGGAGCTTTTCGCGCTCGCGGCCGAGGGCTGCGAGTTCCTTCTTGGACATGGCCTTGAATTCAGGCTGTTTCTCGATGTTTTCGAGATACTTGAGGCGCTCGACCGACTTGCGGACGGTGAGGCTATTCGTGAGCATGCCGCCCAACCAGCGGTGGTTGACGTAGTGTTGGCCAGTGGCTTCTGCGGCTTCACGGATGGCGTCTTGCGCTTGGCGCTTGCAGCCGACGAAGAGAACTTTCTTACCCTTACCGACGAGGTCGGCGAGGAAATCAGAGGCTTTATCGAGTTGCTGGACAGTTTTTTCCAGATCGATGATGTAGATTCCGCCTTTGTCCTTCATGAGGAAGGGCTTCATGCGCGGATTCCATTTTTTGGTTTGGTGGCCGTAGTGAACGCCAGCGTCCACCATTTCGTTAATAAGTTCGTTGATCATTAGTGTGTTCAGGTTTCCCGCCTTGGATACAGGACGGGCGATTTTTGAAGATATGCCGCATGGAGTTCCTCCGGATCTTCGTTGGTGAATAAAGCGACTTGAAGAGGAGCGGGGAAACTGAGGAAACCGTGAATACTTGGCAAGGTAAATTCCAAGTCGCGAAAGGAGTCAGAGCCTCAGACTTGCGACTTCTTTTTCATGCGTCCTTCGCTTTCGCGGTTTTTTTCGCGGCGACTTTTTTAACCGGGCGGGGCGGGAAGTCGAAGCCGATCTTGCCGTCCGTGGTGTCGAAGGTGAGATGGGCGTCGAATTTGCGCTTAGTGCGGTTGGAGACGAAGCCTTTGAGGATGTCGGTCTTGCCAGTGGCAATGAGTTTGAGCATCTGGTCTCCGGGGATTTCACACTGGAGGATTGATTTGCCGATGCGAACGCCGTGCGGGTCCTTTTTGGTGACAATCTCAGGAACGTGGTAGGCTTTGTCGGTGGCGTAAACTTTGTAGGTTTTGCCGTCCTCGGTTTTGGATTCGCCTATAATTTGGTCATCGGTGAGCTCGGGCGGGCCATCGCGGTCGTCACCTTCGAAGACGAAGTTGATTTTGAACTTGGCGTCCATTTCGAGCGCGGCGTCGAAGGGTTTATTGAACTTCGAGCGGAAGCCAGTGAGCGGGCCGACGTGTCTAGTGGTGAAGAGTTGCGTGGCTTCTTCCTCGGTGAGCAGGCGGCCGGCGATGTGTTTCTTAGCCTTGAACTTGCACTCGGGTTCGCGGCATTCGTAGGTGGCCTCGGTTTGCTTGAGGTGGGCGGCACCGCAGATTGGGCAGGGGACTTTGAGGTCGGCGAAAACTTCGCTTTTCGCGAGATCGGCGGCGGAGCGGGCTTTGGTGCAAATCTCGTTGGTGTAAGCGATGATTTCCTTCATGAAATCACCGCGTTGGAGCAGGCCTTGCTCCATTTGGCGGAGTTTGAATTCCCAGTCGCCGGTGAGTTTGGGCGAGTAGAGACCTTCGATTTCCATCTCACGAACCAGCGAAATTAAGCGCATGCCGCTGCCGGAGACGAAGAGCTCGCGACCTTCTCGGGCAAGGTATTTTTGGGAAATCAGACCCTCGATGGTCGCTGCACGGGTGGCAGGAGTGCCGAGGCCGCGATCGGCCATGGCTTCGCGAAGTGCTTCGTCGTCAATGAGTTTACCCGCTCCTTCCATGGCGGAAAGTAGGGTGGACTCGGTCATCCGGGCAGGTGGCTTGGTTTCCTCAGCCAGGACTTGGACGGGATCGGCCTGCGCGGCTTCTCCGGGGCTGACGGGGCAAAGTTCGTCTTTCCCGGCGGCGACGCCCGGGCGGCGACCGTAAACTTCGAGCCAGCCGGGTTTGACCAAAATGCGGCCTTCGGTCTTGAAGGTGTCCTGCGCGATGCGGGTGAGCCGGGTCGTCTGCTCGAACTCGGCGGACGGGTAGAAAACGGCGATGAAGCGCTTGACGATCATGTCGTAAAGCTTCTGTTCAGCCTCGCTAAGCTTGGCGATTTTGCCAGTTGGGATGATGGCAAAGTGATCTGAGACTTTTTTGCTATCGAAGATGCGGCGAGATTTGTGAAGGCGCGGGCCTTTCTCGTCGTTGCCGGAAAGCACGGCTTTGGCGTATTTCGCCACGTCGAGGTCGCTGTTGCCGATGTCTTGCATCGTTTCACGGACGTTGCCGGTGTAGTCCTCTGGCAGATACCGCGAATCGGTCCGCGGGTAGGTGATCATCTTGTGCTTTTCATAAAGCGCCTGGGCGATTTGGAGAGTGCCTTTGGCGGAAAATGGGGCTTCGCGTTGCAGCGTGGTGAGATCGTAAAGCTGAGGGGAAATCTGTGAATTCGCCTTTTTTTCCTCGGAAACCTTGCCGGTTTTACCCTGGCAACGCGCTTGGATTGCCTCTGCCGTCAATTGGTCCCAGATGCGCTCTGGCTTGGAGAGCGGGGCGTTTTCGTCCTTTTTCCACGCTTCATCGATCCATTTTCCGAGGTATTCGCCTGCTTGGACGCCGAAGGTTGCGTGGACCTCGAAATATGGAGTCGGCCGGAATGCTTGGATTTCCGCTTCGCGCTGGGCGAGGATGGCAAGTGTGGGCGTTTGGACACGGCCTGAGGCGGTGATGTTGAAGCCGCCGTGACGGGAATTGAAGCAAGTGAGGGCGCGGGTGGCGTTGAGGCCGACTAACCAATCCGACTCGGAGCGGCACTTGGCGGCATCCGCGAGTGGCTTCATCGACTCGCCAGAGCGGAGGTTTTGCCACGCCTCTAGAATCGAGTTGGTGGTCATCGACTGCATCCATAGCCGTTTGACGGGCTTGGTGATTTCGCCGATTTCCATAATATAGCGAAAAATGAGTTCCCCTTCTCGGCCGGCGTCGCAGGCATTGATGATGAGATCGACGTCTTTGCGTTTGGCGAGTTTGAGGACTTGCTTGAGGCGGGCTTCCGAGTCGGGGATCGGGTCGAGGGTGAACTTATCGGGAATGGCGGGGAGGACGCTGAAGTTCCAGGCAAGTTTTTTACCATTGGGACCCATCGGCATGCGCAGCTCAACGAGGTGGCCGACGGCGGATGTGATGATGGCGGTGTCGTTTTCGAAGAAGACATCGCGGCCTGAACCGTTTTTCTCAAACTTGCCGAGGACCTTGGTGAGAACCTTGCTCAGGTCGGTCATGACGCTCGGCTTTTCGGCAATAATGAGTGTTTTTCCCATGGTGAAATCTGGCCGTTAAGCGGCGCTGGATTGAGGGACTAAGCTTCTGCTACCGGATTTGGCAAGCCGATTGGTAAATTTCCCAAAAATGTGTTCTGACTGACTCTGCCGAATTGCCACCTAACTGAGCCTGAGCGAGAAAACCATTGAATCCCGCCCGCTTGCTTCGAATTGCGCGCGCCTCGCCTGCGGCAAGTCGTCCACTGTGGCGGGGTCATATCCGAGCTTGCCGGTGAAAAAAATTGCCGCCCGATTACTGAGTGCGAACACTCGGGGAATTCCGCGCTCGCGGGCAACCGCCTCTGCATGGCGGACCAGCTCGATGCCATATCCTCTACCCTCGTGCGCCTGTTTCACATACAAACAAGCCACTTCTGCACAGTGCTCTTCAGGATATTCGTGCAAGGCCACGCAGGCAACGACGTTGTCATCTATGGCCATCACGTGGAAATCTTCAATTCGTGACTGGATGTCCTCGTAGGTGCGCTCGACCAATTTTGTACGGCGCACCGAGCGGCCAATCATGCCCAATAGCTCGGGGATATCTTCCTCGCGCAGCTTGCGAATCAAGCGGTAGCTGTCGGCGTGAACCATGGTGCCCACGCCTTCGTTAGAGAAAAGTTCATCCACCAGCACGCCCTGCTGGCGGCCATTGAGGACATGGACCCGCGGCACGCCACGATGACAAGCTGCTGCTGCCGCCCGCAGCAACGCAGCTCCAGCGATATCGGTGCGGCTGGCCAGCCCTTCCGCATCCGCGGCACGGATGGCGTGAGCCGGCGCGCCGTCGATGAGAATCGCCTCTTCGAGCAGCGTGATAATCTTAGCCACGCCGATTCCCTTGGCGAAGTCCACCACTGGAATGTCCAGCGGCCCTGTCGCCGAGGCGTCAATGACCGCCGACTGGCCACGGGCAAGGATTTCTAAAACCTCGCGCACCGCCAGCGGATCGGTGATGGGCCGAGAAACGCGGGCGGCCATGATTTCGCACTCCAACGTCCAATCGTAAAGATCCTTCAAATCGCCTCCAAGCACGCCGAGCACCAGCTTCACGCCGAGGTCTTCGAGCACCGCCAAGTCCAGCAAGGTTTCCGCCACTGCCGGCTCGGGCAAAAGCCCAGCCTCGATGAGTACGAAAAACACCTTCCCACGGAATTGAGGAATATATTGGAGAACCTCCCGAACGTCACTTTGCTGCGCCACGGCCTTTTCCTACCAAACTCCGTCCACCCCGCAAGCGCGGATGAAGTGATACAGAGAGGAATGCTCACGTCACTTCATCGATCCAGACGATGCCCAACACCCAGCACAGTGAGTAAATGCAGACATTTATTGCTGACCTTCAACCGCCTCAGGCAGCGGGCATCACACTGGCATCTTCGCTTCCGCTAATCTGCAGCGCGGCGCTTTTTTACGGTTGCCCCGTTTGTTACCGTGTCCGGTGGGTGAAGCAGCACCTCGTCGCCTGCCTGCAGGCCTGAAATAATTTCTGTCAAGCGCCCGTCCGTGTGGCCGGCATTGACTGAGGTGAGCTTAGCTAGGCCATCACGGAAAACGTATGTTTTCCACACATTGCCCTCCCGGAATAAGGCTCCGGCTGGGACGATGAGCACCTCGTCCGCATGCCACACCGCCACGCCTACTTCGACACGGAATCGATCACCTAAGGCCTTTGCCGCCTCTGGAGTTTCTGATAAATCGCTCAGCACGATCACCCGCTGCTCCTCCACGCCGAGGGCCGAAATCTTGGTAAACGCAGCAGGTTCCACGCGACGGACGCGGCCTTTGAGTGGATTTTCACCGCCCCATTGCTCGACTTCCACGGCATCGCCAGGACGGATCATCACGGCGTCCCGGGAGAGGATTTCCGCCTCGATTTCGATGTCTGCGGGATCGCCAATTTCCAATATTGGGGTGCCGGGTGTGACAACCATTTCACTCTCTTGCATCACCTTCAGAACGCGACCAGATACGGGTGATTTCACATCGACGAGATTGCCAACAATAACCGACTCCGGTCGCTCCAGAGAGGCGCGGGCTTGAGCGAGTTCGTAATCGATGACTTGCGACGAAAACTCCGCTGCGCGGACTTCTGCAGCCCGCATCGCGGCTTCGCCTTCCGCGCGGTCCCGGTCAGTGTCCGAGATGGTGCCCACTTGCGTTACGGCGCGGATGCGGTCACGATCCGCCACTGCGATTTGCAAGGCAGTGCGTTTTGCATCAAGCGATTCGGCGGCTCGCTTGCGGGACGCCTCGTGCATGGATACGAGCGCCTCCGCCTGCATGCGGGCCCGAGGATCTAGCAGCGGTGGGGCAGCCGGCTCGATGGCTGTGAGCAATGTTGCCCCGGCGTTTACAACGTCACCTGGTTTGAGAGCGATTCGGCGCATTTTTCCAGCGACGGGTGCCGCCACCACATAGCGGTTTCTAACACGGGTCTTGCCCTCCTCGGAAACTCGGACCGTCAACGCCCCCCGCACGACTGCGCCGGTCTCAATGATAACCGGCTTCGGCCACAGTCCCCAGCCTACCAGTGACAGCAAGAGAAGCCCGCCGAGCCAGGGCAGCGAGCGGCGGACGAGGTGTCGCCCGTTGGGGCGGCGCTTGGTTTCCCACGGTGCGGAGGCGGCGGAGGTATCGGATGTGGACATGGGTGCTTGGGCGACTTTTTAGAGTCATTCTTGAAGGCAAGGCGACAGTGATTATCTGCTGGAACAAAGGCAAACTCTGAAAATAGAGGACACGTGGTCTCTGCCAGCATCAGTCTCCAAGATGCAGATATCCGAGAGACTCGCACTTGAAATGCCCGTTGTCTCAGACTAGTATCTTAAATCTAATGAGTTCATTTGAAAGCAAAGTCCGCGACGCCCTCGCTAATCCCCAAAACCAAGGTGAAATCCCCGACGCCGACGCCATGGGCACCGTCGGCTCCCCAGAATGTGGCGATATGTTGCGAATGTGGCTGAAATTTACTGAGAAAGACGGTAAGCGCGTCATTGACCGCGCCTCGTTTCAGGCATTCGGATGCCAAACTGCGATCGCTGTGGCCTCGATGGCCACCGAGCTCCTGCGCGGAAAAACGGCTGAGGAGGCTAAGCACCTTACTGCTAACGAACTCACTGGCGACCTTGGCCCCTTGCCGCCAATGAAGATCCATTGTGGACAATTGGTGGAAGGCGCCTTGCGAAATGCTCTGGAAAATGACGCTCCCGCAGAGCTCGCGCCGTCCAAAATGGCGCCGACCTTGGCGGCTTCGCTGCACCGGCCTGCGGTCGGCAAACTTCGTATCGTGGCACTCGATTGAGTGGCTGAAATTTATTTTCACTAATAACGATAGGGATACCCGATCTGCGACGTTTGTTATTTTTCTAAAACCCTTTATTCTGTGCTCGAGCTCCAAGAAGTCAGTTTCATCATCCGTAAAGACGGCGAAGACGTCCCGCTAGTGGACCGCGTCTCGATCTGCGTGCCGAAAGGCCACTTTATGGCCATTGTCGGGCCGTCAGGATGTGGCAAGACAACCTTGCTCAAAACCATCGCCGGACTCAATCCGGAGTCGGGTGGCACGTTACTTTGGGACTCTCGCAATTTATCTAAAAGTGCAGACTTTTCGCCCTCGGAAATTGGCTACGTCCCCCAATTTTCCATTGCCTACGATCCGCTGACCGTTGACGAATCCGTCGAGGCTGCGACTCGCCTACGTGTGCGCTGCCGGGACACTGCGGAGCTGGACCAACGAATCGACCGAGTTCTCGAAGAAACAGGACTCAGCCCGATCAGCGACCGCCAAGTGAAGGTGCTTTCCGGAGGCCAAAAACGCCGACTTGGGTTAGCAATGGAGCTAGTTTCTGACCCTAAACTCCTGCTCTGCGACGAGGTGACTTCTGGCCTCGACCCCCGCTCCGAGCGGGAAATCGTCCGTCTGCTCCACGATCTCTCTCGCAAGGACGGCCGAATCGTACTCTCAGTGACCCACTCGCTGGCGCATCTCGAGCTATATGATTCCATCCTCGTCCTGCACGAAGGCCGGGTCGCGTTCCACGGACCGCCGGAGCAGCTCACGCACTATTTTTCAGTCACCGATACCGAGGAAGTTTATCCGCGGCTGGCCACGCAGTCGGCAGAGCGCTGGCACGATTCCTGGCAAAAACACCGCGAATCTTATCAGAAAATGATGGAGAAAGACCGTGCTCTACTCGTGACCAGCGGCGACCTTCTCACTCCAGCACTCGAGTCGGATAAACCCGCCGAAGCTCCGCGCCTGCCGGGATTTTTCAGTCAATTCGCCACATTGCTGTCGCGCCGCTGGCGGATATTTTTTCGCGACCGCGGGCAGGTATTTTTACAACTCGCTATCATTCTATGCTTTCCCATTCTCGTTACGTTATTCAGCGACAAGGCCTCAGGTAACATTCGCCGTTTTTCCGACACACGGCAGAGCGAGCGGGCTGAGATCGAGGAGAAAATCCTAGTCTCTTCGGATCAGGCCAAGGTCGGTTCTGCCATTTCTGGTATCATTATGTTCCAAGTGGTGCTGCTGTCGCTGATGGGTTCTAATAATTCTGCTCGCGAAATCGCTGGCGAGCGACCGATCTACGAGAAGGAGAAGTTCGGCGGACTGCGGCCTTCCGCCTATCTCGCATCAAAAGTCGCGTTTCTTGCCTGTTTAGTGATCGGGCAATCCTTATGGATGGCGTTTTTTGTCAATTTCTTTGGTGCCTTTCGAGGAGATTTTATCCAGCACGCGGGCTTTCTGTTGCTGGTTAATGCATCGATGACCGCTATCTGCTTAGCCATTTCTTCTTTGATGCGGACAGCAGAACAGGCATCGCTGCTCTCAATCTATTTGGTGGGATTTCAGCTCCCACTTTCTGGTGCAGTTCTTGCGCTTCCAGAAAATATCGAGGCCTTCACACGTCCCTTCATCTCAGCTTACTGGGCATGGTCAGGCTCGGTCGAAGCTCTTCAACCGCAGGTTTATAACGCCGTCAAATCAGTCATCGATACTGGCCTGTCCGTTCAGGAAATCTGCTTTTACGCTCTCGGCGCACACATTGGCGTAGCGCTCATCGCCGCTTGGGCCGGTGCCCGCAGACCTCAATGGGACTGAGCAAATTTTATCTTTCGATTTCAAAGATTTCTCAATTAAATTTAACCATAAAACCTACTTCAAATCATGGCACGTCGCGCTAGCTCCCATCTCCATCCCGGAATCATCATCGGTGCCATCGCCGCAATCGTCGTCGCGGTGGTAATCGGCAAATCTCTCATCGGAAAAAAAACCGCTACATTTAGCGATGTTGCTAAACTAAGCGTGGATGAGCTGCTGGAAAACGGTAATAGCTTACGGGGCAATGAATATCTCATCGAAGGTGAGATCGACGAGAAACTGCAGTGGACAACCAGCCGTGGACAGTTTGTTAGCGTGAAAATTGAGGCTCCCGGTGGCGACGAATTCGTTGGGATCGAAATCCCGCAGAATTTCAATAAGCTCAACATCGACACTAAACAAAAATACGCGTTCCGGGTGAAATTCCGGCAAAGCGGTATCCCAGTCGCCACTGGAGTTAATCGCCTCTAACTTTAAATCTTTATCTCATGAAATTCCGTCTTTTGCTCCCGCTCTGCCTTGCCAGTCTCGCGCACGCTCAAGTTTATACGCCGCCACCCGCCGCAAAACCCGCCGCGCCGCCCACTGGGACGGCGCCTACCGCTGAACAGAAACTGCCCGCCGCCGGCCCACTCGGACAAGAAGTCCCAATGCTCGACCCGGCTGCCGAGACCATCACCGTCGGAGGCGTGGCCATACCTCTGGGCGACAATCGCTTGCTTAAGGCGCGCTTCGAGAAATACCTTAGCCAACCGCCCGAGAGCGATGAAGCTGCTGCGAAATACCGCGAAACAATTGCCAAAATCCTTTCCACCATCTCCCCATTCCGCAGCGGTGGCCCGGACCTTTACGCTGCATTTACTCAGCTTCCTGGCGCATCTGCTTATCCTGGAGATGCCAACCTCTGCGGCTCGCTCGCTGAGTCTATCTATATGGCCATGCTCGCCAAGCAGGATGTGAACGGCCTTAAAAAACTCAATCAATCCATTGAAAAAGAAAAAAAGACTATCATTTTAGAAGGCGATTGGAAAGCCCGCCACGAGCGAGATACGGAACTCGGGAATGCCACGGAAATTAAAGACGAAAAGGCCAAACCCTTGCCTGCGACCAATCCCGGCGCCGGCGTAAACTCGCTCAAATACGCCGATACACTTCGCCGCATCACAGAAATCGAGGCTCTCAAAAAAGCCAATATCGTCCGCACTGAAGCGGGAACCGTGCAGACCAAAGCACAATACCAAGTCAGCATGATCCAATGGTTTGTTCAGCGCCGCTATGAGCACGTGTTGATGGCTGCTCGCTTCTACAATCAAATTTGGAAAGACGGCGACGCCACTCTCCGCATCGACAAGGATTCAGACGTTTCCAAGCTATTTTCTCAGTCAGTCGGAGTCAGTCCGACCGTGGCCTCTCTCGACTCACTATCTAACGAAGCCATCCGCGAGACGGCAAAATACATCGAGGCCTTCGACCTTATGCTCTCGCGTGACGAGTTGCACAATGCCTCCCAGCGGCTGATGGAGGCTTACGCACTCGGCGAGTATCTGGCGCCAGTCGCTACTCTTTCCTTAGATAAGAAACGCCGAATTTCCGAGTATGTCCGGGATTTGCACGAACTCTACGGCACGCTCCAAGCGCGCGATTACACAAAGACTATGCAGCTAGCAGAGCGCTTGAAATCTGCTGCCAAGGATTTCCCTTCATCCAAGGTGGACAGTGCCATTGCAGCTTACACTCTTGCTTCTGACCTTGCAATTGAGGAGGCCAAGGCTCACCTGCTAGCCAAGGAACTCGACAAGTTTGCAGCCAAATTTAAGGTCGCCGTCGAGATTTGGCCGACGAATCCCAAGCGCTATGAATTACAGAATCTTGCAACCAACTCGGGCGGACTCGTTTTGATCCGTAACGATTTCGACCGTCTTCTCAGAGAGAGTAACTTCCGAGAAATCGCTCTTCGCCAGTATGAAATTGCCCCGACCATTCAGGGTGATCCGGTGCGCGAAGATGCCTTCAAACAGATTATGACTAACTTGAAGAAGATCGAAACAGCACTCGGCAAGGCTTCCGAATTTAGCAAAATGGGCCAAGACTATGCGGCGTGGGAACAACTCGCCGAGCTTCGGGAAAATTTTCCGGATGATCCTAAGCTAGGCCGGGAGCTTGAGTTGCTCGCTCCCAAAGTCGCCGACCTCACGCGTGCACTCGACAAGGCCCGGCAGTTTGAAAGCCGCACGCCCAAACAGATCGGTTCGGCACTTTCATGGTATCTCAAGGCCCGTAGCATCTACCCACAAAGCGGTCTCGCTAAGGCGGGTGCCAAACGGCTCACTGACGAAATTCTGCCGCCAGATGACGACGGCACGGCAAACAATGATAGAAACCAAAAATAGGCAGTAATTTCAGAATAAACTGCCATTTATAAGGATTTATAGAAAAAGAGGAGTTGCTAAGTATATAGCTGAATTGAAAGATGACAACTGCCGGGCGAAGTCGTTGGGCCATGATTGATGACACTCAGATTTGATCACTTCTTTTCTTTTGGTAGTGGTTTTGACAAGTTTGTCATGAGGAGTTGGCAGAATTTTGGCGACCAGAGCCAAGACTGTGTCAGTTCCTGCAGTCGCCTTTGCTGCTCTCGCCCAATTTTTGGTGGTGGTGCTTTTTAATATCTCCAATGCGACGCGCTTTGTTCTGAATTTCTGTTGTGTTGCTTTTGAAAATTGGTTGCAGGTCGGTATTCGGTCGGTATTCGGTCGCAAGCGACTTGCAGGTGGTTGTAGGTTTTCGCGACTTTGTTGGCTCTCCGCTTTTCTCCGCGTAGCTACATCGCTAAGGTGAAAGGGTTGTGCAGTGACAAGCAGGTTTTTCCGCAAAGATGACTGAATCGTTCGATCAATCGAAGATCATTGAAACCGCCCTAAGCAGTTCACATTTCGTGGTCGTGGTCCGAATCCCATGGCGATGGTAGTTTTTGCTCGTACCCAGTGTTACTGCTGCTCAAGCCATGGCGAGCACCAATGCCGAGCTCATACAGGGCGGTGATGCAGTCGAGCTGGCGGGCACTGAATTGTATAATCTTTCTCCGCGCCGATGCAAAAAGTTACCTTGGTCCTCGGTAGCTTGGAAGTTAGAGCGGCACCACGGGTAATAAAAAGTTGCCACGGGACTGCTCGCCTCGCTTTCAAATCTCAACAATGGCAGCCTTTTTCTGCCATGGAACAGATCTGCTTGAAGCTTCGCTTCTAGTTTTTTGCCAAGGCTAACCTCACCTTTCAGGCCTTTCATTGTGTGCGTGCGCAACTGGCTCAGTGTATCACTGACCTCGTCGATCATCTATTTTTTGCCGGCACGATTTCTAATCACATACTACGTTTGGCAGCTTTATACATTGTTATTAACTATTCAAATTATTGGTCTTAGATGTTGATTTCACTTAGATGTCATTTTGTATGGTGCAATGCGCACCTATTAATTTTTTGAAAAGAATTTTGACAAATCGATGGATTTAAGATAGGGGTAAAGAAATTTTATGCCACCGTTAAAACCCAAGCAATTCCTTCGTTCAAAGATCTTTCAAATTTTCGCCCTGATCACACTGGTGACGATTTGTTTACTCTGGAGAAAATCTCACGTAGATCGGCAAGAACCTAGTGTGCAACTTCATCCTATGCGTGAACGATCGCGTTCTGCGAAGCCAATGGCGCAGGACATCTCAGCAGTCGCGGGTCAACAGACTATCTCGACCGCGGTGGTCCAGCCTATCCCTGCAATTCAAAGTGCAGCTAAAAAAGTTGATGCACCGGATTTTTCCAAAATTGAAGCGTTTCAACAATGGACGGATCGCTGGTTCAAGGCGAGCCCAGCAGAACGAGCCGCGCTCACGCAAGAAGGCATCATCCTGGCAGATGCTCGCCGCGCGGAATTTAAGGCGTTGATCATTACAGATCCCCAGCGTGCTTTGGCGGAGGCCGTGCCACGGGTTATCCGCCAAGATTTACCGATCATCATTCAAAATCTAATCGAACAACCACTTTCAGCCAAAGGCGAGTTGAACGTTTATTTTGGTAAAGCGGCGCCAGGAGTTCACATCGCGGCAGCCGATTTAGTTTTACGCAGTTTTGAAGCAGATGGAATAAGTTACCGTCCTCACTTTTTTGGTCAACTTTCAGGCATCATATCCAAAAAAGGTCTGCCTTTGCGCGGAATCGTGATAGATCATGATTTTGCCGTAGCTGAGAATGCAGTACGTCCTTTAGAAGTGGGTGAACGTATCGAAATAGGCACCACTGTCGAGCAAACTTGTCCAGTCTCAGGGATTACAAGTGCCGCGATCACGGAGGGTGAAACCGTCACTGTCGCAGCACCAGTCGTAGAAATTGGTAAACGAATCATTAGGCTCTGCGATGGCTCACATGTCACGGTATTGGAGGATAATTTCCGCACATACATTCAAGCCAGCGGCCCAGGCGGTGGTGGTTTCTTTTACGACAATTTTCCAGGTACTGTGTCGCGTGCAATAGGTAATCTTCGTTGTCTATACATTCGTGCCACATATCCTGATCAACAGATCTCACCCATCACCGAAGAGCGAGCTTATGCGGACATGCGGGACAACGCTCGCTTTTATCTTGAAAATTCTTACGGAAAATTGACTCAGACTACCACCGTTACTTCTCTTGTGACTTTGCCTCACACCCTTGATTGGTATAAAACACAACTTGACGGACAAAACGGGCTTAGCTTGGTTCACACCGATTCACAAGCTGCAGCGCTTGCGTTAGGTTATGACGCGAACCAATTTGATTGTATTATTGTTCGCATCAATGATGGTCCATTGCTGGCGGGGAGCTCATGGGGCGGTGGCAACCGAGTTTGGCTCACTTGGGACGGGATGGATGTTATCAATCATGAGGTAGGTCATTCACTAGGTCTCAATCATGCTAACTTTTGGAATTCATTGGATGGCACGCCTTATGGCTACGGCGAAAATGCGGAGTATGGCAATCATTTTGATGTGATGGGAAACGGTTTCGGTTTCAGTGCTCATTATAATACAGTCAGCAAGCGCTTTCTAGGATGGTTACCTGAGAACGCAATTCATTATGCTAAAAGTAACGGCACTTATCGAGTTTATGCCTACGATCAACCTACTCTTGAACAAGGAAAGCGTTATGGACTCCATGTCGCCAAGGATAGTGTTCGGCAATATAATCTCGAATACCACCCAGCTCGCGGTGGTCGTTTGGTTGACAGTGCAGTGGCCATCTACAGTGGCACAGGATCCAATGCGGGTCATTTACTCGATACCACACAAGGCAGTCCAGACGGAAAAAATGACGGAGGTATCGCAGTCGGTCGTACTTATTCAGATCTTGAAGCAGATATGCATTTCACGGTTTTGGGAGTGAATGCAACTACCCCACCATCACTTGACATTACTTTTAATCGCGGGCCATTTCCCGACAACATGCCTCCCATTGCGACCTTGGTAGCTAGCGCAACTACAATTGCAGTGGGTGGCTCTGTAACTTTCACTGCAACGGCAAGTGATGCCAATGGCGACTCACTCGCCTACCGATGGGAATGTGCCGATGGTGAATTTGGACCCAACGGAGCGGCATATACTCGTGTTTTTAGTAAAGCGGGTCAGGTAACTGTTATGCTTACGGTCTCTGACATGAAAGGTGGCAAAGTCCGACGATCAGTAATAGTCAACGTTGGAACCCACAGCTATCAAACAGTTTCTGGTAGTGTCACCGTCGGCGGATTGCCCCTGTCAGATGTTTATCTTTCCAGTGGTAATGCATCTTGTTTTTCGAATACGGATGGTAGCTATGCCTTAGCAGGTCTGAACAGTGGCTCCCAAACACTCAATGCCACGTTGAATGGCTACACACTAACACCAGCATTCACTAATCCTTTGAATGTTGTCGCCGGCACCAACATTGCAAATTGGACAGCTCTAGGCAAAACTACTGTGACACTCAATAAAATGACTGACCCTGTTGAAGGTGGCGTTATGGGTAGTTTTCGACTCACTCGCAGTGGTGACACAAGTGCTGCTCTGACGGTGCTGGTTTCGCCAGTGGGTGGAACTGCTGTTAAAGACACGGATTATACTTTCATGCCAGATTATGTAAACTCTAACTCATTCAAGTCTTTTACTATTCCTGCCGGAGCGGCGACCTTGGATATTGCTGTAGCTGCGGTGAACGATGTCATTCAGGAAGGGCCGGAATCTATCTCGCTGCAACTCACTGGCGGTGTCGGTTATTTGGCGAATGCTAATAGTTCTGTGATCATGACTGTGGTAGATAATGATACTAATTTGCCATTGGTTAGCGTTACAACGCCTGATCCTTACGCGACCGAAGCTCTATTGGGCGACACAGGAATTTTTAGATTCTCCCGCGTCGGTCCGACCACAACGGCATTAAATTTGACTGTTGTTTGGTCTGGCGCCGCCGGTAATGGTGTGGATTACACCGCTTTACCTACCACTATCACGATTCCTGTAGGTCAGAGTTTTGCCAATTTCATGCTCACACCCACTGATGATGCTACAATTGAAATACCCGAAGACGTGATTGCCACGATCAGCTCAAACGGCAGCGCATATCTTTTAGATCGTGCTGCGACCGCAGCTATCGCTACAATCACCGACGATGATACCCCGGTCGTCACCGTTGGGGTATTGGACGCGGTGGCTTCGGAATCAGGGCTGAATTCGGGAGTATTTCTAGTCACTCGTACCGGCAGCACCAATACTGCGCTGAAAGTCTATTATGGAGTTTCGGGAGACGCCCTCCACGGTACGGACTACGCACCATTGAACGGTGAGGTCACCATTCCTGCGGGTGTAAATAATGCTCCCATCGTTATCACTCCTTATGATGATGATCTGGCGGAGCCTACCGAAACAGTCACGCTTGCTCTCGCAAACTTTAACGACACCTATAATATTGGAACTTCATCACAAGGTAGCCTAGAGATCATTGACAATAATGACAGTCCGGTCGTGAGTGTGCGTCCAGGTGATGTCGGCAGTGAAGGTGGCAGCAATCCAACATTCATATTCCATAGTATCGGCAGTGGCTCGGGCACCATTGCCCTGAATTATACACTCAGTGGTAGCGCAACTTCTGGTAGCGATTACACAGCCCCTTCCGGCACCATTAACATTTCTGCTAATGGCTCTAATGACACTACTTTAACTATTCCATTGCTTGATGATGCTCTCACTGAATCAGCGGAAAAAGTAGTTTTGAAAATCACGCCATCGCCAAATTATCGGATTTACAACGATGGCACAGCTGAAGACGTGATTCTTGATAATGACAGCGGTGGTGATCGTGTAATGATATCTACCGTAGACCAAAATTCCTCAGAGGCAGGGCGAACGGTAGGCACTTTTTACATTTCAAGAAAAGCTAGTTTAGGAACTTTGAGCGTTAATTATGCCATTGCTGGTACGGCTACGAATGGTGTCGATTATCAGTCACTCAGTGGCAGTGTCGTGATTCCTGACGGTCAACTTGGAATGAATTTGGTGATGACTCCTGTCGATGATGCCATTGCAGAAGGCACGGAAACAGTAACATTGATGATCTTACCTGGCACGGGTTATAGTCCAGACCGGCCATCAAGTGCGACTTATGAAATTGCAGATAATGAGATCTCACCCATCACTGTTGGGTTCCAGCAAGGTTCTTTGGCGACGAGTGAAAAATTAGGAGCTCTTGGAGAATATCGCGACATCCCGGTAGTGCTCTCTGCAGCGTCGGCAAACATCATTCGTGTCGACTATAAGAGTGCTGGTGGCAATGCAACGGGTGATGATGTAGACTGGGCTTTTATTGATACTGCCAATAGTAATACGCCAATTTTTAACGGTACATTGACATTTCTACCGGGTGTTATTTCTCAAAATCTACGGATACGAATCAAAAACGACAATGTGGTTGAAAACTCAGAAACCGTAGTAATTCAATTACGTGCTCCATACAATGCTTCTTTGACCAGCGGTGGTAACCAATTTAATGTTAATATATTTGACGATCTTGTTCCATCGTTAGTAACCGAAGAACGCTGGAATGATGCTAGCGTTTACACGAATAATACATGGTCGAGTACCCCCGCAAATCATATCGGTTACTTAGCCAGCTACACCACAGCACAAGAGGTTGCAGATAATTATTCGCGACGACTCAGTGGCCAACTGATAGCACCTAGCACTGGCTTATATATTTTTTGGATCGCTTCGGACGATGCCTCAAGACTTTATGTGAGCACAGATTCAACAGCCGCGAAAAAAATTGAAGTTGCCAAGCTGAACGGTTGGACCGGTTTTCAAAATTGGGACAGCAATCCCACTCAAAAGTCCGTTGAGATAAACCTTACAGCGGGTCAATCTTATTACATTGAAGTTCAGCACCAAGAAGGTGGTGGGGGTGATCACGTTTCTGTTGCGTGGCAAGGGCCAGGATTTAGTCGGACTCCTCTGAGCAATCCTGTTCCAGATTTGATCCCTCGCACCGTTCGGATGCTGATAGCAGCAAGTGTCAGAAGCGAGACAGATGGAACCGAGCCAATGCTGCAAGTTTTACTAGATCGTGCTGCAGGTAGCACTCCCGTGACTGTCAGTTATTCCGCTTCGGGCACCGCGATTCAAGGTCGTAACTACACATTGCCTGCAGGCACTCTTACTTTTGCTGCGGGTGAACAAATGAAAGCGATCCCGTTAACCTTAATCGCTGATAATACCATGGAATTAACAAAAACTATCATCGTTACTTTATCAAATCCTTCTGGAGCGAGTTTAGCATCTCCAGCATCGCACACCATTCAACTGAATGATGTCGTAAGACCAGTCGTTAATACGGTAACAGGCACGGCTTTCTCAACCCAAGCGGTTAACAGTGTAGTGGCCACAGCAACTGCGAGTGTGAGCGGTGGTCAGACAATTACGGGTTGGTCTATTGTAAGCGGTAATACAGGTGGTGTATTTAGTATAAATGCCAGTGGTCAAATCATGTTGGTTCGTCCAGAGGCCCTTCTTAATCCTGAAACGGTTCAACTCAACGTCCGTGTGCAAGGAAGTTTGGGCATATCGGGTGATGGCCTCGTTAATATTATTTGTAATCCAGGAACTCTAGCAGTGACCGAACAGCGCTGGAGTGGCAGTAGCGCTTTCTCGAATCAGAACTGGAGTGGAACCCCGTCCTATTCTGGAGGCCTCGCAACGATGACTACTTTGCAAGACATCGGGGATAATTATTCACGGCGCCTTATTTCATTTCTCAAGCCCCAAACGAGCGGTGACTACACTTTTTGGATTGCGGGCGACGATGATTGTAGGCTGTATCTCAGCTCAGATATCAATGAGGTAAATAAAGTCCTTATAGCCCGAGTGGATGGCTGGACAATGTTCCAGAATTGGGATTCAAATAGCTCACAAAAGTCTGTCACGATTCCACTTCTCGCAGGAAAATTTTATTGGTTGGAGGCACAACACAAGGAAGGTGGCGGGGGAGATCACGTATCTGTTGCTTGGTCGGGCCCTGGAATTTCACGAGTGGAAATGCCGGCGAACGTGTTGTTTTTGACGGCAGCGGGCTTGCACTTTGAAGGACCAACTCCAAGCGTGCCTAATACATTGCCTACTATTAGTTCTCTGAATGACCTTGTTCTCGGAGAAGATACTACATCTGGAGTGATTGCCTTTACGGTAGGAGACGCCGAAACTGCTGCTGCTTCATTGCTAGTTAGCGTCAGTTCTTCCAATCCGTCGTTGATTCCGAATTCTGGCATCGTGCTGTCAGGTAGCGGTGCTAACCGCACTTTCACCATAAATCCAGCCAGTAATCAGCATGGTAGCTCAAGCATCACTCTCACCGTCGATGATGGAACTTCTCGTGCTGTGAGAACCTTTCTAATCACGGTTAACGCACTTAATGATGCTCCTACAATTAGCAGCCTATCGAATCAAACTTTGCCAATGGCGACCGCCACGAACGCGTTGCCCTTTACGGTGAATGATGTTGAAACTGCAGCCGCGGCGTTGACTTTGACGATATCTTCATCCAACTTATTGTTAGTTCCTAAAGCCAACATTATTGTGGCAGGCAGTGGAATGAGTCGCACGGTCACGGCCATTGCTGCAGCGAATCAAGTGGGTAGCACAACAATCACTCTGGGTATCAATGATGGTACAGTGACTACGAACACCAGTTTTACTGTTTCTGTTTCTGGTACGCCGAGCCAGACGTGGAATCAACAGTATTTCGGTTCGATTCTTAGCACTAATACTGCTGCAGATCTAGCCGATCCAGATGGGGATGGCATGAACAATCTTCTTGAATATGCACTAAATGGTAACCCGCTTCAAGCTAGTCAAACTCCGCAGCCGTTGATGAGTCGAAGTGCATCGCAATTGGCTTTAAGTCTTACTCGGACTGTAGCTCGTAATGATATAACGATCATTGTGCAGGCCAGTGATAACATTGGTAACTGGGGTAATCTTGCGAGTAGTATCAGAGGTGCGACGATGACTGCGCTTACCGCGGGAGTGACTGTTACCGAGACTGGAACTGGGGCAACCCGCAACGTTCAAGTTAAAGAAAGTTATCCAACCAATCTGCCAACTAAGCGCTTCATGCGGACTTTAGTGACTAGGCCCTAGTACTGGTGAATTTAGTCACAGGAGCAATTTATTAGTGAAGAATTTATACTGACAACCAATATCTAAGGAAAGTTTAGTATCGTCTAGTTAGTTAGAGGGCTTAGTTAGTTCTTGGCGGAGTGCAAGCGGTCAACAGATCACATTTCGCATTTTTGTCAGAGATCTGGCGGCTATGGCATCTATGCAACCCGACGGTTTCACTGGCAGCCGGGCGGGGTTTGATCCAGGTGGCGGGCAGTAGAGCTTGCAATTCTTTCGGCGCGGGATCCTGCATCAGCTTCTCTAAGACCCACTCGAAGTAGGCGAAGGGGTCCGCGCCATGGCGGCGGACTTGCTCGACGAAGGTGTAGATCACCGCCGTGCGCCAGCTGGTGTGCTTGCCGCCGATGAACATCCAATCCTTATGGCCGAGCTTGGTGGGGGGATTGCGTTTTCGGTGAAATTATTATCGAACTCAATATGCCTGTCCATCAAGCAGGGTTCGAGGTGTGGCAATTGATTGGTTGCTTAGGCCAAGGCATTGCCCAGTTTGCTTCAGGGTGTGATGCCGCTGAAGCGGGAGAGCGGGAGAGCGGACGGGTGAGATCAGTTAGGTGATCGTAGGGTTTCCTTGATTCGAGCCAGCGGGCGCGTTGCCGGTCGAGAGGGGTGGGGTTTTCCTCACGCAAGCGTTTCTCGATCTGGTAGATACTGCCGGTAAAAAGCAGGATGCGCGTGGCGATGCGTGCATGCTCGTCGGGGGCTTTTTTGAATTTCTGTGTGATGTGGGTGAGGCAGGAGATCGGGGTGATCTGTAATACCAAAGCGCCTTTGCTTTTTGGCTTTGAATAGTGGAGGACTGTCGCCAAAATTTTGCTAAGGTCCGAAAACTGCCGAAACTATATGAGACGTCCGTCGATCAAATTGAGAATGCACGGCAACAAACACACCGTGATTGGGCCCGCAAGCGCCTACTCGTGGTGCGCCTCATCGTCCAGCACGAGCACTACGTCGCCAGAATCATGAAGATCGCTCGGATGTCCCGACACAGCGTTTTCAACTACTGGGACAAACTGGTGGAGGAAGGCCTCGAAGAGTTGCTTAAACGCAACTGGGCAGTCGCGTGAACGCCGGTCGTGCACGGGGAATTGACCGAGAAGTTCATCGACGAACTTAAGGCCGACACCTTTCGCCAAGCTCGCGATGCGCAGAAGTGGATTGAAAAATGCACCCGCAAAAAGCTGACCGAAGGCGGCATGCGCAAACTCATCCACTGCTTAGGCGGTAAGGTCAAGATGTCGCGCAAGAGTCATCGCAAAAGGATCAGGTTGCCTCCGACATCTGACACGTCGAGCTTCCGGAGCGCCTCACCCAAGTGGTTGGCAAAAATCCCGACAAGCCCGTGTGCTTTTAGGTGCTTGACGAACACCGCTACAGGCTGCTGCCAGTGATCCGCAAGACTTCGTCGCTTCGCGGAGTGGGTGTCCACGCGCCCCATGCCACCACCTACAGGTGGGGTACCTGCATGAGGCTCTTGAAATCGACGGCGCAAACGACGCGCAACTGCTCTTTACCTCGGCTATCAACCAGGACATACACGCAATTTTCCTCAAACAAATCGCCGACGTCATCCAATTCACTACACGTGATTATTGCTGACCAAGCAGGCTTCCACCTGTTGGCGGACAATGCACGGCTGCCGACCAGCGTCCGGCTTTTTTCCACTGCCACCCTATTGCCCCTAACTCAACTCTGTGGAGGGATTTGGCCGTTTGCTTCAGGCCCCCACAGCGAAACGGCTCTACTGCGACCTCAGACGGCTGGAAAATCACCTCATCGTGATCGCCAAAGAATGGATTAAGCCCGAGAAAGTCCACTCGATCATCCACGGCTGGATGGAGGATTAAGCAAACGCTAGCGCTGCGAGCTAAAGTCAAATTTCTAGAGAGTTTTGGTATAAGCCCTCGTTTGTAAAAAACAAAAATCTCTTATCCTCGCACCTGAGATTAGACTTTCTGCAAACTATTGGGAGGCGTCTGAAGCTTTTAATAGTAAACCTGACCAGCGTACTGATGCTACCATTGCGATTTTGAGCTAGCGCACGGTCTTGCTTGTCTCGCTCACCCGATAAATTAAGACTTCGCGCAGGACTGAAGTTTCTATTTTGTCGTTAAGAGTCTCAAACATAACTCAAAATTTCGCGAAAAGTTTTTATTACCAGTTCTATTACAAAGCAATTTTTTCATTCAAATTTAACGACTTATGATTTTATTTGCCCTTGATTATGATATTCTAAGTTTTTCTCTTTCGTCTAGATGAATGGGGCTGATGAAAATTAGTTGAAATTAAGATTGCCTATTTAGAAAAATTTGGCTGAGTTTTTTTGTCAAACCTGTATGCACAATCATTACCATATCATTGCTTGGATTTTGATCTTTGGCAGTCAGCTTTTTTTAATTAAGATTTTCTACCAAGAAAGCTTTAGCCACAAATCTTTTATAGCTGTGATTGGTAAAAATTTTCAATTTATCACATCTCCGGAAGGTGGTCGTCGTTTAGCGAGTTTATCCAGTAAGGTGCAGTATTTTTTATAAGTCGTTAATCGGCAAGTGTATCCAAGCAAATTATTAAATATTATTGATCGTCAATTCCAGAATTTTTAATTTATGAAAAAAACCCCCTCAAATATGCTCCAAGGACTTAAAGTAATTTTGTTCCTTTTTGCCACGGCGGTGGCATGCGCATTTTCTAGTAAAGCCAAAGCGCAATGCATCATTAACATGAGTGGTGCTGATCTGCAAATGATTGACGGTTTTGGTGCGTTCTCAGCATGGAGTGGTCCAATCTCCAGTGAGCAAGGTGAAATCTTGTTTGGCACCGGCAATGGACAGCTGGGAATGTCGCTTTTTCGTTGTTACATTGATGAAAAGCGAGAGTGGGCGGAGGCTAGAGGTCATGCGCAGCTGGCCCATTCTTATGGGGTAAAAGTTCTTGGTAGCAGTTGGAGTCCTCCTTATTCGATGAAGAGCAACAATGCTAACGTAGGCGGCTATTTGTTAAGAAGTAATTATGGTGCCTTTGCTAGTTATTTGGCCGAAGCGGCGCAGGCGATCAATGTCGATTATGTTTCATTTCAAAATGAGCCAGACTATGATGCTCCGTGGGGTGGATGCAGATGGTCCAGCGCAGACTTAGAAACTTGGTGTCAAAACAACGCACCCACAGTAGGTAAGCCGATAGTGATGGCGGAATCAGCTTCTTTTACCCATTCATTAACCGACCCGACACTGAACAATAGCAAGGCCGCAGCAAATGTTGCGATTATTGGAGGACATCTTTACGGAACTTCGCCGAGTCTTTATCAAAAAGCATTAGATCGTGATAAGCCTGTCTGGATGACTGAACATTGCTCAGAAGAAAATGATTTTAATGCTGCCATGAATACCGCTCAGGAAATCAGTGATTGTATGAACCGCCAAATGAGTGCTTATATTTGGTGGTGGATAAATTCTAACCAGAATAGTTCATTTATAAATGGTAACACGATTGACTCACGCGGTTACGTTTTTGCTCAATTTTCACGGTTTATCAGACCCGGATCAAGACGTGTTGAGGCCACTTACAGCCCGCAGCCAGGTATTTTTGTTACAGCTTATCGGGTCAACGGCGGTTGCGCGATTGTGGCGTTCAATCGGAGCACTAACCCGGTAAGGCAGTTGTTTAATATACAAAATGGCACTGCCAGTACTTTACAAGGTTATCAAACTTCTGCCAGCCAAAGCGTAGCTGACATCGGTAACTTCAGTGTCGTAGATGGTAACTTCAGTACAACACTTCCGCCACAGAGTGTGACGACGTTTATTCAATCCACGACGCCTACCATCGCTCACCAGCCTCAAAGCACGAGCATAAATCCTGGTGCCAATACAACCTTCTCAGTCGCGGCCACAGGAGTTAGATTGAAATATCAATGGTATTTTAATGAAACAACTGTGCTGGCAGGAGCCAACAGTTCCGTGTTGACACTCACCGGAACGCAGGCGAACCGAATAGGATATTATTCGGTGGTGGTTAGTAACGAGACCGGCAGTATTACTAGCACTGCAGCTCGTCTGTCAATGAGTCCATTAGTTTGGGGAAAACCTGTAACCATTTCAAACGCCACAGACATATCAACCACCGGAACGCTACTATATGCCTACAGCAATTCGGATAGTGATGCAACCGTCAACGGAGTGAGCTTCACAGGAGTAAATAATTTCGGCACTTGGGGGACTGGTGTAACGCTAGCCGGATTCAATGCCTCACTGAGTTCAACCTTCAAGGGGGAATCAACTTTGCCTTGGAGTGGCCTTGACGCTGGTTATCAAAAAATATTGGGTGGTGCGGCTTTTAATTGGGGCAGTGGAGCGGCGACAGTAACGTTAAATAATCTAGTGGCTGGTAATCAGTATCTAGTGCAAGTTTGGGTCAACGACAGTCGTGCGGGTGGCTCTGCTTTCCGAACAGAAACAGTCACAGGTGCTAACACAGTGACATTAGCAGTTAATAGTAATCAAGTTCGGGATGGCTTAGGCCAGTATGTGATTGGCAACTTTACCGCTACTGGTAGAACTCAATCCTTCACAATAAACGGCGGCAGTAATCCGCCACAAATCAATGCCATCCAGATTCGCGACGTTAGTGCTTTCGGTAAGATTACTTGGGGTATGCCAACGACTATTTCGAGCGAAGTTGATGTTTCCACCAATGGATTGCTGTTATATGCCTATAACAATTCTGGCAGCAATGCGACCGTCAACGGAGTAAGTTTTACTGGTGTGAATAATGCCAACAACTGGGGAGTCGGCGTAACGTTATCAGGGTTCAATGGCTCACTCACTTCAATTTTTGGTGGGGGATCAGCCACGCCTTGGACTAATTTGGACTCGAGTTATAAGACAATTTTACAAGGCGGTGCGTTTAATTGGATGCGCGGAGCCGGAACGGTTACGTTGAATAACTTAACAGTAGGCCGTCAATATCAGGTTCAAGTCTGGGTTAACGACAGCCGAGAGGGTGGGAGTGCCAATCGGGCCGAGGCATTATCTGGGGATAATATTGTTACAATGGCGTTTAACAGCACTCAAACTCAAGGTGGTCTGGGTCAATATACAGTCGGCTCTTTTTTTGCAGTTGCCGCGACTCAATCTTTTAATGTTAACGGTGGCACTGGCCCTCCGCAGATAAATGCCTTGCAGATTCGAGATATTACAGGAGCGTTTGCGACGTCTTTGCCTGTCACTAATGGTCTAGTCATGCGTATGGACGCTTCTCAAGTAACTTGTGCTGACGGTTCACAGCTTAATGCTTGGATGGACACTTCAGGGGCGGCTAATCATGCTTTACGTCAGAACGGGTCAAGCACCGGATATCCCAAATACATTGCTAGCGGAATTAACCGCATGCCGGTCGTACGTTTCAATTCGAGTGGTGCTACGGGTGACGGCTTTAAATTCCCTCGTATTTCTAATATAAAAACGGTTTTTTGGGTAATCAAAGAAAATGCAGATTTGAATGCTGAACACTTCTTACTCGGAGATGATTCAACTTATCAATTTCATCGATCTAGTGCTAACGGTCCACTATGGAGTGAAACTTACACCAGCCCTAACATCAAGAATGGAATTACCAAGCTAATGGGTAATGTGGTTGACGGAACTAAGCAGCCGCTCCCGGCTGAGAGTTTTCAATTGGTTTCATTAGTGACCGCAGGGGATGTACAGGCCAACCAGATTTGCCAAGATCGCACTTCCCACGGAAGCTGGCAGGGTGATATCGCTGAAATTCTGATATATAATCGCGCGGTAACTGGTGTTGAGGAAGATCAAATTGGCAGTTATTTAGCTGCGAAATACGCTTTGCCCACGCTCTATGCTGGTTCAAAGGCGCCAGCGGTGCCATCTGATGTTTTGGCTGCTGCAGTGTCCCCAGGCGCGATTAGTGTGAGTTGGCCTGCTGTTTCCAGCGCGGTTAGTTATAATATCTGGTATAAACCTTCAGCTGGTGGCTTGGAGCGGGTAATCACAGGTGTAACTGCATCCCCATACACTGTCACTGGTCTTACTACTGGAGTATCTTATGATTTCAAAATTGCTGCAATCAATGCGATCAAGACGAGTAATTATTCAGTGGTTAGCAAAGCCAGTTCGTTAGCCAGCTCTGCAAAAAACATTTTAACATTCATCTTTCCTGGTGAACCTAATGCCGTAATTTCTGAAAATAGCATCATTGTAACACTTCCGTATGGAACTAACGTAAACGCGTTAGCACCGATTTATACGCTTTCTTCAGACGCGACCGGCAGCCCATCTTCAGGAACGCCTAAGAATTTTAGTGTTCCTCAGAATTATATCATTTCCGCGCCGGACGGCTCGACTAAAATTTACACAGTATCTGTGAGGCTTGCTCCATCGCCTTTAGTTTACAATTTTGACGATGGGACTCTTCAAGGTTGGTATAACCGCGTTTGGAACGGCAGGGTATGGATTGATCTTATCAACAGTCCTAATGCCTTCGTTGGAACTTTGTTACCCGTAGCAAACACTAACGGTTTATTTGTGCCTGGCAACAATGCCGTATGGGTGAGTGGCCACACAGACTACCATCTCAACACTCTCTGGCTGCGTTCACCTCAGTTTTATCTAAATGGCACGAGTAATTTGACTGTAGATTTAGCCAAGGGTATTGAAAAAACCATTGCCCCAGTGAACGACTTGGTAGTGCCATTTGCCACAATCAGTGATGGTGGGTGGAAGGGCGTGGCCTTGCGGCGTGTGAGAGATGGCGTCTTCGTTCTGAGCAAACCACGGACAGGTGTTCCGGGGGACGCATACAGAACCGTGACCTTCACACGCGAGGAAATGTCCACACTCGATCTGAGGGAAGCATACACACTCGATTTGATTAACTCGGATAATGGTAGCTGGGGTTGGCTTACTATGGACAATGTTGTCATCCCGGGGACCCCCGTTGCAGGCATCCTGTCCACTACAACAAGCGTGATAAGTAGTCTGAATCCAGCACCTCTTGGGGCTGGTGTGACATTCACAGCAACGGTGTCAGGCAGGACTCCATCGGGTAATGTTTCATTTTACGCTGGAACTAATTTGTTAGGAACGGTTGCTTTAAATACATCCTACCGAGCAAGCATCACAACTTCCAATTTGACCCTGGGTGATTCTATCATCACTGCTAGTTACTTGGGTAGCACCAATAATCCTGGTAGCAGTTCTCCTGCGATGAGTCAGAAAATTGCAGCAACATCTTTTGACGCTTGGATTACTGGTTCGACACTAGGAGTGGCATTGAGCGATAATATTGAAGCCATGGATGATCCGGACAAAGACGGTATACCTAACGTTTTGGAATTTGTTCTTGGCGGTGCGCCGATGGTTCACTCGCAGGCGCCTTTGCCAACGTTAGCTAAATCTGATGACCAATTAGTCTTCACTTATTATCGAAGCAAAGCTGCTCAGAACTCAATTTCTCAAATTGTGGAATACGGTAACAACCTCGGCGACTGGACTCCTGTCGAGATTCCTGCGCAGAGTCTTGGGAATGTGACAATCACAGTCGGCGAATTTTCCGACAAGGTGAGTGTCACCATTCCTAATGAGGGTCGCCAAACCTTTTTTCGTCTGAAAGTCGTGAAATAATATAGAAATCACTGCATGGTATGTAATCAGTCTTTTAGATGTATCATGGCAGATCTTGTCACTCGACTTGAAAATTAGTTTCTCAACTGACAATGCTAAAATTTTTTCGTGATTTGTTCCAGTTTTCTAAGAAGCCAATCATAATAAATTACTCGCTCAGCATCTAATTTACGAACAAGCGGCAGAATCCAAGGGACCTGGTGGTCACCCGGGATTTCATTCCATGCATATATATAGGATCCTCGTTTTGTGATCCCTCTTCGGTTTATCCTACGAGCAGTCCCAATAGCAAATTCTCGATCATCGCAGTTTTCATTACTTCTTTGACATCACCCATAAAGCAACATCGTCAACGCATCGTTCGTCGAAGTTCAGCACTGGCGCAACTGCGGCGCGGAAAACGAAAGCATTAAAACGGCGAGCTGCCGGATGGTTGGGAAAGTGACAGCAAACGTCTTAGCCACAAGGATCCAGATATCAGGTGGACTGAGAAGAACTGATAATTTTATACAGCTATAAATACTACAAGACCGTCGATGTGAAGAGTAAGCTGATTGTTTGCGTAGAGGTTACCAACGTATTCATTTATGAAAGCCAAACGCTCGATTTGGCACTTTTGAGGGCGATGTGAAAATGTAGTTAGACGCCGGATATGTTGACCGCCTGTTGAGAACGGTGCGGGTGTGCTTAAGGAAAAGTATTTGCGGATGTTTCTATAGCGCGTGCGCGATTGGCGGTTGGAAAATGGACCAGGTAAGAAGGAGTTTTTCACCCAAAGATTAGATGCCGGGATAGGTGCTTGCGATGAATTGGAAGGATATGGGTCCTTTGGGCATAGCGCTGGTGGCTGTTGAGCGCGCGGAGCAGGATGGTGTCCATGATGTGGTCAGCACTGCTACTGCGAATGCGAGCGCAGTGGAGTGGGCACTTGCGCAGGAGTTTTTCCCATCGCCCACCGGCCTGAAGAAACCGGGAAAAGAAGATCAACGGCCTCTTGCGGATGAGGGGAGCTTGATCATGTGACTCGGCATGTAAGCGTCTGCCGGGGCCTAATGTCTAATGTCTTGGACTGGGACACGAAGTCCCAGCCACGTTGTGGGTGGTGTTTTTTAAACCGCTAGGAATGGAAACGGCGCGAGAGCTTCTTTTTCGCGTTGTCATTTGTCATTACCGACTAACAAGCACTGGCAAGAACGCACAACTTCGAACTTGGAGATGGGAGAGATTTGAACCGCAGACGTGCGGAGGTCGCGAAGGGATGCGGAGCTGTAGCGATGGAGTTACGGAAGGGGGAATTATCACCTTCGCGAGTTTTTAAAGGGGTTGCACTGGTGTTTTAAACTGGTTTAAGGCTTGTTCATGCATACCCTCGCTGCTTCTTTTTTCCTACAGATGGCAGTCATCCTCGTCGCTTGCCGGACGGTTGGGTGGTTGGGAAAAAAAATCGGACAACCTCAAGTGGTTGGGGAAATGATTGCGGGGGTGTTGCTCGGTCCTTCGCTGCTGGGGCTGCTGTTTCCTGAGGCTAGCAGCAAGATTTTCTCCCAGGAAACTCGGGGAATTCTGTACGTGGGCGCGCAACTCGGGGTGGGGCTTTATATGTTTCTGGTGGGGATGGAGTTTAAAATCGAGCTCTTTCGCAGCCGGGCGAGGAGTGCGGCGAGTGTCTCGATCGCGGGTATGGTGGTTCCGTTCGTGCTGGGCGGCTTGCTGGCTCCTTGGCTAGTGACGGTGCCTGGCTTGTTTTCGGAAAAAACGGAAATTTACCAAGCGGGGTTGTTTCTCGGAGCTGCCATCGCGATCACGGCTTTCCCAATGCTGGCGCGTATTATTTACGAGCGGGGGCTTTCTGGGACTTCACTTGGCACGCTGGCGCTGGCCGCAGGGGCGATTGACGATGCTGCCGCTTGGTGCGTGCTGGCCATCGTCTTGGCAAGCTTCGGCGGGGGCGACAGCGTGTTCTTGGGCATGCAGGTGAACCCGGCGGTGCTCGCCATCGCGGGGGGAGTTGCTTATTCGGCATTTATGCTTACCGGGGGGCGGCGCTTGCTGGCAAAGCTGGGAGCGATGGCCGAGCGCGAGGGTGGCGTGAGTTCCACGTTGTTAGCTATCGTGTTGGTTTTGTTCTGCCTGAGTGCGTGGTTCACTGACACAATTGGTATTCATGCGGTGTTTGGCGGGTTTATTTTGGGCATCGCGATGCCGCGAGGGGTGATTACTGAGCAGATTACGAGGAAGTTGGAACCGTTCACGGTCATTTTCCTGCTTCCGATGTTTTTCACCTTTTCGGGTCTGAACACGCGCCTCGCAGTCATGCTGGAGTCTTCGATCCTACTGGTGGCCGTTGTTGTTCTCCTGGCATCTATGCTAGGCAAGGGTGTCGCCTGCTGGGCTGCGGCGCGGTTCAATGGCGAGGATAACAGGACGTCGATGGCGATCGGCGCGCTGATGAACGCACGCGGGTTGATGGAACTCATCATCATCAACATCGGCCTGCAAAAGGGCGTGATCGGGCCTAAGCTTTTTGCGATTTTAGTCATCATGGCGATCGTCACGACGCTGATGGCGAGCCCGGTTTTCGAGTGGGTGTATGGGAGGCATTCGAAGAAAGTCAGTGTTCCTATTTCAGACGGGCTTGATGCCTGAAATCTGGCATCATCGGCGGGCGCTTGCATGGCTGCGGATGACAACATAGGGATGGCGCGTGAATGAGCCAATGGATGTGACGATATTAGGAGCGGGTCCGGCGGGTTGCACCTTGGGTGCGC
>JANMYL010000280.1:0-5383 GCA_031382045.1 Akkermansiaceae bacterium
GGGTGAAAGGCAGCGGTGAATTTATCGAGCTTGAGCGTGAACGGCATCACCCACAGCCGCTTGCGCATGTCCACAGTGAAGACGCGGTCCTGGTAGCGATAAGAAAACGGATGGAAACTCGCACCGGCGAGGATAAATGGCACGGACTTGGTGCCGTCATTGTTAATGATGAGGGCATAGCAGGCGGCTGTGAATCGCTCTGCTTCCTCGGCTTTCGCGAGCTTGGGTTTCTCCATTAGGAAATAATTGTCGGCGATGAACTGCTGGCGGTCGGGTGCGCGCTCGTTAGCGGAGACAGGCACGGCGTTGTTCAAATAGCCGGTGAGCTGAAGGTCAAAGGGCAGCCCTGGCAGGCGGAAAGTGCGAAGCTTGGCGTCCTCCAGATCGTCGATGTCCTTCCCGCGGATGACATGAATTTTTCCGGCCTTACCGTCTTTAATTTCGGTCACCTCGACGACGTATTCGAAGTAATCTTCTGCCGCGTTAGAAGATTCGCCTTCCCCGACCGCCATATTTCCGCGCTCGGAGAAATGGTGGGCCACACCACCACCTGCGAGCATGAAAATGATGCCGAAGTGGGCGATGAGATTTCCGTAATGCCGCCAGCCTTTGCGGATCCGAACGATGCCACCAAGGACGAGGTTCAGTAAAAGGACCGCGCAGACCCAGTAGCCGCCGGGCAATGGCAGCGGGACCATTTTACCGTTTAACTCGGGTAACAGAAAAAACGACTTCCAGTCGAAATACTTGGTCAGTGTCGGATAGAGGCCGTTGTCGATTTGCTCCAGCGTCGCGAACCAAGTCAGTAGGCCGAGCAGCAGCATCGTGATGGTGGCGAGGCCGAATCCGGATAGGATATCGTATATTTTCCCGCAAAAGGAGCGGGAAACCTTGTGGGGCGGCGGCGTGTCAGAGATTTCCATGATCAAATAGGCAATACGCGATACAAAACTTCGGCGGACAATTATTCAGCCATCTTGAGGCTTTTGATAAAGGCTTCGAGCACCGGCTTGGCGGCTTCTACCTCGGCCTTGGGGCCCACCATTTTCACGGTGAGGATTTGGCCGTTGACTGAGGCGACCACGCCGGAGAGGGCGAATCCGGGCTTCGGTGGCGCGCCCATGCCACCTGCATAATCACCTTCTGCCATGACCCAGACGCCTGTAGCACCAGCAATGGTAGCAGCCGGAAGCTTAGCCAACATGGCGGCATCTACCGAGGCAGCACCGAATTGATTGAACCAGCGGTTGACGTTATCTAGCACCGAGCCAGACGCCAGAGAAACCCAGACCTCGCCCATACCGCTCTCGCCGAAGCGGTAATTTAACTGGCGGAACTGCGAGGCGGGTAGTACAAGCCAACCCTGCGGCGTCTTACCCTTGACCGGACTTGGCTTGGCATCTCGGAAGCGCTCATCGCTGGTCGCAAAAAGCTTGGGTGACGCATCACGGGTGGTCACCGGACGGGTTTCTGTTACGGTGATTTCCTTTTTCTCTCGGCAGGAAGAAAAAATTACAGCGCTAATAAATAAGCAAGCCAGAGGGTAGTTCATGCCAGCGGCGATAAGCCCGCATTTTGCACCGTGCAAGCGGAAACGGGATGATATCGATGACGAAACATTAGTTTAAAATCCAGACAAATAATAACCCCGATGGAACGCCCATCGGGGTTACACACAGTGAATGATACAGAATCAAGCTTCCAAAAATTCGCCCATGACAGGCTTAGGAAGTGGCTTTTCCTTCTTACGCAGAGCACGCCGCATTTTGGTGAGCGCTGAGTTTTGAAGCTGACGGATACGCTCGCGAGTCACCCCGAATTCGCGCCCGACCTCTTCCAAAGTCATGGCCGTCTTACCCGTGAGACCGAAACGCTCGTCGATGATCCGTCGTTCACGCTCGTCAAGAATCGAAAGCAAGCCGTCAAGCTCGCCGTGGAGGTTCTTATCCGAAAGCATATCCAGCGGATTAACTGCACGCTCGTCGCTGATGACTTCACCGAACTCGGTGGCTTCACCTTCATTGATCGGAGCATCCAACGATGTCGGGCGGTAAGACGCCTGCCTGAGCAAGGCAAGCTTGCGGTGAGGCAGCCCGACTTCATCTGCCAGTTCTTCATCGGTCGGCTCACGACCCAACGCTTCCGTCAAAATCGCCGCTATTCGGCGCATTTTTGCGATTTTGTCGACCATATGAACTGGTAGGCGGATCGTTTTAGACTGATTGGCCAGGGCGCGCTTGATTGATTGTTTAATCCACCACGCGGCGTAGGTGGAGAGTTTGCCGCCCTTTTCAGGGTCGAATCGCTCCACCGCTTTCATCAAGCCGATGTTGCCCTCGGAGATCAAATCCGTCACGGGCATGCCGTAATTGGAATAATCTTGAGCGATTTTCACGACCAAGCGCAAGTTCGCGCGGATCATGTGAGAGCGCGCTTCTGTGTCGCCTTTTTGGATGCGCTCAGCCAGAGCGACTTCCTCCTCGGCGGTGAGAAGCGGTGTTTTGGAAATTTCCCGCAAGTAGAGTTTAAGGCTGCTGTCTGATTCGTAGGCCATAATAATATGTGGTTAACCAATTGTTAAACGTCTCGGGAGACTTTTTATTCCCATTTTTCCAGAAATAATGAATTCATTGTGAATACTTTCTAAAAGTTCCAGACGGTTTTCAAAGGAATACTCAGTTTAAAGCAATTCGCGTTCCTAGACTTAAAAAAATCACAAATCACTTAAAATAAGTGATTTTTAAATTTAAAACTGTGACAAAAATTATGTTCACCGCATTTTTCGCGCAGTTTGTGCCATATTGACGCATGAGAGATTCGACAAGGCGGCGGTCTTGAATCAATTTCTCGTTGTGTTCGATGCAATGTATCCTCTCGCCCGCTCCGTGTTGTTTCGCCTAGATGCGGAAGTCGCCCATCATGTCAGCTTAGCCGCCCTGCGTGTGGCTGAGAAATCCGGCTTATTGGGCTTGATTTCGCTGAGTGAACAATTCCAGACGCCGGTGGAAGTGATGGGCTTGAAATTCCCTAACCGCATAGGCCTCGCCGCCGGCATGGACAAGGAAGGAAACACCATCGACTCGCTCGGCCGCTTAGGTTTCGGCTGCATTGAGATCGGCACAATCACCCCGCGCCCACAGTCTGGAAATCCTAAACCCAGGCTTTTCCGCTTGATCAATCAGGAGGGGATCATCAACCGCATGGGCTTCAATAATCCTGGTATCGATGTGGGCGTTGAAAACGTCCGTTCGGCGAAATCTTTCAAAGGCATCGTTGGTTTCAATATCGGGAAAAACAAAGACACACCCAACGAAAACGCCGCAGATGATTATTTGATCTGTCTGCGCAAAGCCTACCCGGTGGCCGACTACGTGGCGGTGAATTTATCCTCACCCAACACCCCTGGCCTGCGCGATCTACAAGGCGCGGAAGCCAGCGCCCGGCTGCTGGACGTCCTTAAAAGAGAGCAGCAAAAGCTGGCCTCCGAGCACGGCAAGGTGGTCCCATTGCTTTTCAAAGTCGCTCCTGATCTCGATGAAACCCACATTCGCGACCTCTCACAGGTTTTCCTCGACGGCGGACTGGACGGCATCATCGCGACCAACACCACTCTCGACCGCGACCGTGTGGCCGACCACCCGCGTGCAGGGGAAGCAGGCGGACTCTCCGGAAGGCCGGTTTTTGAAAAAAGCACGGCGACTTTGCGCACGTTTTCGAGCCACCTCGGCTCACGCGTGCCGATCATCGGGGTGGGAGGTATTTCCTCGCTAGAAGACGCCCAAGAGAAAATCCAGGCCGGTGCCAGTTTGGTTCAAATTTACACTTCATTTATTTATCAAGGTCCCAAACTTGTCCGAGAACTTGCATGCGGCCTGTGAATTCAACCCACCCCATGAGCCTCTCCGCCACTGCCATAGCTTCTCGCTTAGAAACAGCCGTCTGCTCTGTCGTGCGCGGCCAGCCGGAAGTGGTCCGCCGGGTATTAGCCTGCATGATTTCAGGCGGTCACGTCCTCTTGGAAGATTTCCCAGGAACAGGGAAAACCACGCTCGCTAAATCTATCGCCAAAGCCATCAGCGGCGCGATGTTCAAGCGCGTGCAGTTCACGCCAGATCTCATGCCCTCGGACATTCTCGGTGTTTCGGTATTCGATCCGCGCACCCTAGAATTCCGTTTTCACCCTGGTCCCATATTCACCGACATTCTACTCGCGGACGAGATAAACCGCGCGTCACCACGAACCCAGAGCGCGCTGCTCGAAGCGATGGGCGAGCGGCAGGCCACCATCGAAGGCATGCGCCACGATCTCGACGGCATTTTCTTCGTCATCGCCACCCAGAATCCAGTGGAATTCCGCGGCACTTATCCACTTCCAGAAGCGCAGATGGACCGCTTCTCTATGCAATGCGCACTGGGCTACGTGAGCGCCGCCGAGGAAGCCGCGATCCTAGCAGATCAAACCGAAACCCATCCGGTGGACCGGCTCACTGCAGTGGCAAGCCGTGAGGAAATCCTGAAACTGATGGACGTCGCACGGCACGTGCGCTTCAGCGAGGAACTCCGCCATTACGTCGTCGCGCTTGTAGGCGCGACCCGCGGCCACCCGTCGATTCAGCTCGCCGCCAGCCCACGCGCTTCGCTAGCCTTGATGAAGGTTTCCCAAGCTCTGGCAGTCTTCCAAGGCAATGATTTCGTCTCACCGGAACTCATCCAGTCGGTCGCTGTCGATGTGATAGCCCACCGGATCGTCCTTACTCCGGAAGCAAAATACTCAGGATCCAGCGCCCGCCAAATCATCGCCGATCTCATAGAAAAAACTCCAGTGCCGGTCTGAGTTTGCCAGCTGATGAAAGCGCCTTCACCCACCTCTGCTGTTGCGCTTCGTCGGCATCGCTTGGACCGGCGACTGCGCAAAATTTATTTCCGCGCAGCAGGGATTCATCATGGCCTGGCTCGCCGATGCCGACCAGCCGGTATCACGCTCTTGCTCGTGCTAGTATTGGCAACCTGCCTCGGTTTTGGCCATGACCGGACCTCTATCTATTATCTTTTCTCACTGACACTTGGAATGTTGGTCATCGCTATCCCGTGGGCGATGAGTCGCCGTCCAACAATAGAGGCAAGCCGCGAGCTCCCGAAATTTGCCACCGCAGGTGAACCGCTGCGCTACATTGTGCGCGTCTGGCGGCTCGACAGCAAACCTCTCAGCCACGCGTGGCTATCAGATACCCCGCCCGATCCACGACCTAATATTGCCGATTTCACCACCCTGCGGGAGCCGGGCGAGGAAGAGCGCAATGGGTTTGATCGCTACTTCGCTTACTACCGCTGGCAATGGCTACTGCTAGAAAACCGTTCATTTTCCGGCGGTTTTTCAAAAGAT
>JANMYL010000046.1:0-24664 GCA_031382045.1 Akkermansiaceae bacterium
GATTTTCAAAGGTGCCTTTCAAGGTGGCTCGAGCCATACCATCGGGATTTACGGCCACGGCACGGATTGCTGGATAGAGTAGTTCTGGGTCAATCTCCTTGATGGAGCTTCTCAAAAGCCCGCCAAACAATGCTGCCGCAAGTTCACCATGAGTGAGCTGGATGGGATCCTCCCATACCACCGGATAGACAGGTTCGGCAGTATCTACCACCGCCTTGAGCATCTCGGGGATGACCGGCTTAGCTTTATCTTTCATGTTCTTGAGCGCATTGGCGGCTTTGACTCGCAACCAACGGTCTTCATGAGTAAGAAGCCGCGCTAACACCGGTAAGGCGGCGGGATCATTGATATATCCCAGTGCCTCAGCCGCGCCTTGGCGCTTGCGGCCGTCAGCACCTTCCGCCATGGTGATCAATATCGGCACGAGCGCGATGCTTGCAGGCTGTTTGCCGAGTTCTTCGGCGGCCCAACTGCGAACGATAGGCGACCAGTCACTGAATGCAGCAATCAGTTGCTCCGGAGCCAGGGTCTTGCGGGTGATGTCGAAGTGGCCGGAAGCAATCGCCTCGGTCACGTCTTTTTTATTAAGCCAGTTTGCCGGATTAGCATCGCGTCCAGTGATGCAAATCTTTTTTAACGGCATAGAATACGTTAGGACGTAACTGGCGGTGGGACTCAGTCCGTTGTAACCACTTTTGCCATAGTAGGTGTCGTCGTCCGTTTTCCCAGCACCGTATTGTTCGCTACCATCATAAGTGAACGAGCCATCGGAACGCCGAACAAGATCTAGATGCCATGAAGCCTCTTGGATATAGGCAGCCGCAGCCGATGGCCCGCCAGCATTCACTCCAAGGCCGCCCCACAGATAACTGAAGCCCTGGCCAGTATGACCATATTCTCGATTTTGATGGGAGGCAGTGACCATCTTGGCGAAAAACTGCGTTTCCTTAACCTTGTCTCCTTGAAGAGCAAAAAACATCGCCGTCATAGCATTCTTACCGTTGTTTTCATGGCTGGCCCATGGCATGTGCTCACCATAAGGCACCGCGCCTTTATCCATGAAGTAAGCGAAAAATTTTGATGCCCGATCGATGGCTGGATCGATTTCGGGGTCTTTGATACCGCATTTTTTACCCATAACGATGGCCATATTCCCTATTAGACCGGCCGCATTGACTGGTCCGTAGGGCGGAATAGAGCCATGAAGTTCACCGTTGGTAGTTAGACTTGCAATGCCATGACCGAAAGTCCCATACATGCTCTGGCCTTTGGCAAGAAAAGTGGTATATTGTTCAATGGCATGCATGACTTCACTGTCGCCAGTTTGCAGGAAATACTCACAAAGGAAAAGGTTTCTATAACCCCAATCCCAGATGACCGATCCGTCTTTGAGCTCAAGTTGCAGCGACGTGGGTCCAAGTTTATGAGCAAACTCTCTCAGCTTTGGCATATACTGCGCATCGCCAGTAGCCAGTAACGCCAGCCCGTTCACAGCACCTGTCCAACTAAGATTGAGCGGCTCTTTATCCAGTATTTTACAGGCATCATCAAAGATAAGCTTCGATTTCGGACAGTCGTAGGGCGCAGTGGCAGTGTAAGTGCCCATTTCCCGCAGCTTCAGCTCCACATTCTCGTCTTTACCAGCGCGTGATACCATTAGCTTCAAAACTCCATGATTATTCGATTTTTCCGCTTCCTGAATAGCCATTGCGATGCTTTTGCGAGCATCATCACTGAAAATCTTGCCTCCCGCGCCGAGAATGACGTCATCGATTTTTATAATGCCGTCTGCCGGTGACTTTTCGCCCACATGGGTCACAAGAATCTGACGGCTAGCGGTAGTTGTACGACCTTGTTGACTGTCTAAGTTGTTAGCGGCCTTGGTAAAGATCCAGCCCCGAAGACCGGTAGCACCAAGGTTGTAAGTCTGCTTACGATCTATTGAGATGTCTTTAGTTAGGTCTGGCGGAGTGATAGGTTTTTCTACAGCTTGCGTTTGAGTAAGTAGTAAGGTCGTGAATGCTAATAAGATTAGATGTTTATTGGGTGAATTCATAAAATATTGCGTTAAAGAAAGAATTTGATGCTCGTGTGATTACTTGGATAGCGGCGACATTGATTGTTTTGCTAAACCGATTTGAAACTTCTGGCCTCCATCACGTGTTGCTTGGAAATAAAACCAGTAATCTTTTTCATTCTGAATAATATCTCCATGGCACAACGATCCTTTAGCAAACTCGGGTATATTAATTTTAGTTTTACCGCCGTCCGTGAAAGGTATTGCAAGATCTTGAGTCGTGTATGTCTGGTAGTATTCACCATTGTTTGAAAAACCGATGCAGCCAAACATTGTGTAAGTCGAGCCATGTTTGATCACTATGCTGCCTTCACCGACTGCCTCAGTGGACACCGGAGTGGCTGACCATGTAAGCAAATCAGGCGATGTCACATAACGAATAACATCTCCGCCACTGGTGTGAAAAAGATAGTAGGTGCCGTTTTCTAGGAAAATAAACGGATCATTGCATTTGCCGTTGTTGAGCACAGGATTACCTAAATGTTTGGTCCACTTGCGTAAATCAGTGGATGTGGCGTAACCAATCGCGACTGGTGATTTAGTATTCTTGCCAGCATAATACATGTAATAGACGCCGTTCTTCAGAATGGGTTTCGCGGGAGCTTGCGGCCGTTCGTCATCCCATTCTCCGGGCTTGCCTTTGGGAATAGCTACGCCCTGGTAGGTCCACTTCAGGCCATCTGGCGAGGTAGCGTAGTCGATCCTCGACTCGCCCTTGCCGCCAGACCCGCCCTCTTGCCACGGATTGGCGCTGGTGTAATACATGTAATAAGTATTACCCACCTTGATTACGGATGGGTCTTTTGCCCAATCGTCCTCGGGGTCACAATACACTGGCGATTCAGCCGCTTTCCATGTATCGGTGATTCCTGGAGCTTTTTCAGCCGCTCGTGAATCTTGGAAGATCGACGCGAGAGCAATGCTTAGTCGGATCAGCGGAGTAAGGTAATAAATCTTCATGGTTATTCGTGATCTTACTTGGCTTCGACCTTCTCCGTTGTGATGACTTTTTTTTCCGGGTAATCTTCGCCACGAATGCTCTTGCGAACGGACTCCTGCCAATTCTCCAATTCTTTTTTCATGCGGGCCGCAATTTCTGGATGATTGGCGGCGAGGTCAATTTTCTCAGAGATGTCGCTCGTCAAGTCATACAACTCATACTTGTCCGGACTGCGTTTGTGGAGTTTGTATTGATTGTCACTCCATGCGGCCGGACCAGCATCAAGTGAGTCTTGGCCATGATGCCAGAAACCGATAGGGGATGGGCGTGTGTTCATTTTCCCATCCAACAAAGTTACTAAGCTAATCCCGTCGAGCGGCTTGATCTGAGCGGGGATGTCGATTTGTAAGAGATCCACAATGGTCGGATAGAAATCACTGGTGCAAGCAGGCACTTGAGTGATTACTGGAGTTTTAATCCGAGCTGGCCACTCAATAATACCCGGGACGCGGATGCCGCCTTCCCAGAGCTCACCCTTGTGACCGCGGAGAATTCCATTAGATCCATAGGTGTCGGGAGCAGTCTTTTCGTCGATCCAAGCCCCATTATCGCTGTTGAAGCAAATCAGGGTGTTGTCGGCGATATCTAGCTTACGCAAAGATTTACGGAGGAAACCCATGCTGCGGTCCACTCCGATCATTTCTCCGTAATAGGCCGAACCACCCGCCGCTGCTAGATCATCGGCAGAGGGAGCGAGAGGAACATGCGGGCTACCAAACCAAATGACGGTGAAGAATGGAGTCTTTCTTGCGGCATTCTTCTCTATAAAATGAATAGCTTCTGCTACAATAGCGTCCGAACCGTCTCCTAGCACTTTCACTGGTGTGCCATTACGACTGAAAGTCCAGTCGGTATCGAACCAGTTGGAAACTGAAAACCATTCATCGAAACCAAAATGGCCAGGATGCAATGGGTCGGCGGCGGGAAGTGCACGTCCCTTGCCAGGCTGGCCTCCGCTTAGATGCCATTTGCCGAAATGCGCAGTGGCATAACCGACTGTCTTGACCGCCTGCGCGATAGTCATCTCCTGTCTGCGCAAGGTCATCCCGGGCCAGAAAGTTCCGCCGCGGTTCGGATTGCGACCCGTCATGACGCTGGCGCGAGTCGGCGAGCAACTGGGATGTGCTGCGTAGAAACGGTCGAAACGCAAGCCGACTGCCGCCATCGCGTCGAGGTTGGGTGTTGGAATTTTTTTCAAGCCGTTATAGCCAACATCTCCCCAGCCTTGATCATCTGTCATACAGAGGATAATGTTAGGCCTTGGTGTCGTTTCGGCAGCAAAGAGATGGGTAACGAGCGCAATAGCACACAGTGCTTGTGACACGAGGGGACGAAGAGATATCATATAGTGTTTATTTTCACTCTATTTGACGTTTCTGATGACAAGATTCACAGGATTTATCGGCTTATCAGGAGCATGATGTTCACCAGCGTGAGTCTCACTTGACTGGTTTGGGCGGCGCAAATTTGTTAAGTTTCGGCGGCATCACTTTGTGACTCTTACCCGTGAGTTCCAGCATCGTATCAGCAAATGCCTTGCCGAGCAGAATGAAAAATCGGCCCTCGCCGTAGTAATGATAGCCTAAGTTGGAAGTCGCTCGATTTAGCATCGCTTGTTCTTCTGCAGTGACTGGATTCTTTTTCAAATCCCGATCCTTGTTGAGCCATCCCGCGCTCTTAATCGCCACTACATCAGGGTGCAGAAGCGGCGCACTTTCGATTGCACGCACATTTCCCCTAAACTCCGGAATATCATTCATCGAACGCATGTGATTGCGGATATCCGCTTGCTTGCCCACTTCATTTAACATGCCGTTAACACCCATAACACCAACTACCACCTTCATTTGAGGAACCTTAAATTCCTTTCGCAGATCCTGAATTAGGCAGGTCAGATTCTTACCATACTCGGCGACTGGTTTACCGGCTCCAATCATATCGTTGTAGCCCTGGAACCAGACTAGACCCGCAATTTCATAGCCGTCTTTTTCGTTATAGGTAGGAAACTTGCTCTTTAGATTATCCAGTGTTTCATGGACGGATTGGACCATGCCCCTGTAATGGCCACCGACATCTTCAGGTTTATAACCCTCAGGCACCCCGGCGCTTGGTGGCCGAAAGTTTACATACAGGCTTTGGCCGCCTGGGGCATATTTGATTAGTAGAACCTGCTCGTCGAGAGCTTGACCCATATAATAGCCAAAGGCATACTCCGGCCCGATGCAACTGCCTGGCTTTGTGTAATCCCCGCCACCGCCCAAGCCTGTTCGAAGATTGTGGTAGCCTCTGGCAGCCACCCAAACATCGTCGCGTGTGACGAAATTTTTGCTATCGGGTTTAAATGTCTTGAGTAAGGCAGCTATCGCAGGATCTTTGTCTTCGCCGAGAAAGTCTATAGTCTTAACATCCGCTTGACCATCCATGTTGGACTGGCCAGCGAGAATGAAAACCTTGAGTGGTCCTTTGCCTGCCTTGCGCGTGGGCGTGGCGATATTTTCACCATCGGCGAATGCTAGATTAGAAAAAATAGCGGCAAAGATGCAAACGGTAGGTTTTAAGAAGATAGACTTCTTCGGCGAACACGATGTAATCATGAGTTAGATTTTAAATTATGGTTTAGCAGTTTCCTGAATCCAGACGGTCATCGCGCCCTTTTTCCGATTCTGCCAAGCGTAATAGGGAATCGCTGTCACAGTGATTGGATTCTTACCTTCCGCGAGAGCTTCACCTGCGAGAGTGGTAACTCCGCCTAACAGATCGGCACGATGTTTGGCTGTCATTTGCGCGGCGCGTGGCAACACCAGATTGGTGAGATTCACATCCGGTTGATCGGCAGCTTCCACACAATACACCAGCGGCCCACGCATTAAGGTGACCTTGCCTCGGTCTGCTTCAACTTTATCGTTCGCATAAACCCGTTGGATCGGCATCGGCAAGTCCAGCTCCACGATATCTCCGGCTTTCCATGACCGCTGCAAATGCACATAACCATCATCGCTGAGCTTTGCGTCGGTCTTCTCGCCGTTGACTTTTAGACCGATAGGCGAAGGCTTTGCATCGGTCAGATGATATAGGTCGCTAGGAATAGGCTTGCCGATAGCCCATCCTGGGATACGCAGATTTAGACTAAAATCAGCCTTTTGTGTCGGATTGACTGTCAGGCTAACTTTTCCATCCCATGGATATTCCGTTTTCTGGGTCAACTTAAGGGTGGAACCATCATCCATTTTCAGCGCGGCTTCACCAGCAGCATACAGATTGACAAGCACCTGTTTCTTGTTTTGGGCATAAACTAGACCACCGACTTGCGGAAAAATCCGCGCTAAGTTGGTAGGGCAGCATGACAAGCCAATCCATGATTGACGTTCACCGCCGTCGTGACTGGCAAGCGGATTTTGATAGAAAAAATGATCGCCGGAGATCGAGATTCCCGAGAGCACGCCGTTATAAAGTGCCAACTCCATCATATCGGCATACTTGGCATGTCCTTTGAGCAGGTTCATCCGATATTGCCAGAGCACATGGGCAATGGCTGCACAGGATTCGCTGTATGCAGACTCATTGGGTAAAAGGTAAGCATCGCCGAAACCTTCGTCTTCATATTGACCAGAGCCAAGGCCACCAGTAATATACATTTTGCGTCCGACCACATCATTCCACAAGTGATCTAGCGCGACCTCGTAACCGGGTGCATCCGTGAAGCGCAGGGTATCGGCCATGGCAGAATACATGTATCCCGCTCTAACTGCATGGCCAACTGCTTCATGTTGGTCCACCACGGGTTTATGATCCTGCATGCGTCCATTGCGTAACCTCAGCCGAGCATGCCAGAATTCTCGTTGTTGTTCGCGAGTCGGCTTGCCCTCGGGCTGAGCAGGAATAACCTGTGTCTTTGGATCGAACGGCTTGCGCTCCATGCCATGGGCGTACCCTCGCTCATCGAGGAAAAATTTCGCGAGATCCAGATAACGACGCTCACCGGTGACTCTATACAATTTGATCAATGCCAGTTCTACTTCCTGATGCCCGTCGACATCGTAGCGTTTGTTCGGTCCAAAAATGCCGTCGATGTGATCGGCAAAACGTTTTGCAGAATCGACCACCTTCGGTTCTCCAGTCAGGTGTTGATGCTCCCCCGCCATCTCAAAAAAGTGGCCAGCGTTATACATTTGATGTTCCAAACGGAGATCTTCCCAGCGCTTGTCAAGACCGTTGACGATGAACCAAGAGATTAAAAAGCCATCTTTCTGTTGGGCCGCGAGGATGCGGTCAATGATGCCATTTACTCGTTTCAGCAGCTCTGGATCATCGTTGTGTTGTAAGGATATCAACGCACCCTCTAACACTTTATAAAGATCTGAGTCAAAAGCGTGGTGCCCACTCAGCGGTCCTTCCGTTTTGCCGGCAGCTTTGTCGAAGTTAGTAACATGTCCGTCTTTTTCCAGTTCATCTAGCGAGTGTGGGATTGTGACATCATGTGCGGTCTTCATGCGCGGTCCCCAGAAGCCACCGCGCAATTTTACTTGGGCTTGCCCCACTTCTTGGAAGCCACGCACAGGTGGCGGATTTTTCTGGTTCTCTGCGGCATTTGCGCTCGCAATCATCACTAGGGAAGCTAGAGCAATCAGGTTTTTATTTTTTAATTTCATAAAATATTTAATTGATGTGAATAGAAATACAGTGCGCGGCCCGGATTTCATTCAACCGAATTTGTTTTTCCCCTAAAAACATCCAATTCATAAATCGACCAGTTATATTTGGCGTCAGTCCCGGTCTGAGTAATGCGGATATAGCGAGCTGCCTGTCTTGGAAAGCTGATAGATGTGATGCCCAGCTTTCCCTTACCAGAGGCGATCGATTGGCCCCAATTCAAACCGTCACTCGACACGGAAATATCATATTTCGCCGGAGAGTCCCACTGTGCCCAAGTGTTCTCCAACTGAATGCGGTCGAAAGTGCGGGTCTCTTTCATGTCCACCTGAAACCATTGTCCTGGATACTGGAATTTCGTCACGTCACGCCAGCCCGTCCAATGATCCCCGTCGATGGCGTTAGCGGCCGAGCCATCGATAAGAATTTTATTATTGCTAAATACGAATGGCCCATCCTGAACCGATGCCGATGCAATCCACGACTTTTTGTCGAGTGCTGTGTCGTTGGGTGGGGACGCGGGAAGTGCTTTCGGCGAATCAAGTGGCAGCAAGCCGACTCCGAGGAAGTGCCAAGTGCCGGGTGACACTTTGAACTTCACATAATCGGCATCCTCGTCATGCCAAATGATACCAGCCATATTGCTGTGATTCTTGCCATCCCAGACGGTGGTATTGTTTACCTTAATCTGCTCAAGCTTGGAGAAAGAGCCTTTAGGAATTCCAACGATGGCGCTGGTGTCGGCTGGGGACGTTAGGGTTAATGCGTATTCAGACGCTGTTTTCTTTAGATCCACCGTAACACTGCCTTTAATGGTGGGGACGACGACCTTAATTGCTTTGAGAAAAGCCTCTCTGGGCATGACTTGATAGGTTTTCCAACCAGGTTCCAGTGGTGAAACACCAGCGATAATCTTGGAAAGGATGATTGCAGGCGGGTTCCAGCCGTGATTTAGCGATGATTGGTCATCGAAAGCATCGATGCGCGAGGCCCACCACCGATCATAATGCTCCCACAGCGTCGTAAAACTGCATGGGATCATAGTTTTATAGCGTTCATGCATTCTCAGCAAAGCGTAGTCTTGGCGACCCATGGTGCAGAGCGCCTCGAAAACCCAACGATCAAAAAAGCAGCTCGAATAGGTTTTTTTTGTCAGAACGTTGTCATAAATTGCCTGCCACTTCATGCTGTCCGCCAGTCCAGCATTGATCGCCATCGCATTCGCACGGTCGTCCGGTTCAGTCACCTGCGATGACATGTAATAGCTGCCTTTCCAGTATTTACTATCGAACGTGCTCTTGATGGCCGCGAGTTTCTGATCAATAGCGGGGACATCTGATTCGTGGCCAGTCACCAGCGCTATTTTTTTCAGAGTGCCCAAGCAGTTGTAGTAGAAACACGTTTCTGTCACTGCGGTATCTTTGACTTCTTTGCCCCAATCGAACCAAGTATTGGGGTTCCCGAACTGATAGGTCTCGAACAGAAATTCCTTGGTTTGGCCGTAGACCGCTTTCATCGATTCTAAGTCCCCAGTTTGTAAGTAGTAGAACCACAGTCCGTAATCACCGAGGAACTCAAGATGTTGACCGGGATAAAATTTCGGTTCCAGTTTTCGCCTCACCAAATCTTTTGCCAAACGGTGGGACGCACTGTCGAAGACGTAAAAGCATTGATTGAGTTCCGGGGTGCCGTCGCCCCAAAAACCAACTCTCTCCCGGTCTGGACAGTCGTAGAAATGTTCTCGCATGCAAATGTAGGCGGTCCGTGCCGATTTTTTCCATAGGATGTTGTAGTCGTTGTCGTTGCATTCGAACGAACCGACGAAACTAGTGTTATAACCGGTTTCGCGATATTTCACGGATTTTACGGTAACACCGGCGGGAATTGTGTAAATCGCGCCTTCACCACTGACCCAGTTTTTCGCCTCGTGGGTTTGATTTCCGCCGGATGTTTTGAAAGTTTCCGTAGGGGTGAGGAAAAGAACCAGCGGATTGGTGGAATTGTAGCGGATTTCGTGCCCGGCTGGAGCTTCGAGTTCGATAGATGGCTGAAAATGACAATTATACGGTATCGTGCACACCAATTTCCATGGATTCTGCTCCGAGTGAGGAAGATCCTTGGAGACTCGCTCGTATTCCTTAATCCCGTAATCTTTGATGATCGAATTGTCTTCCGCCTTTACTTGGCGTGGCAGTAACGCGAAAAAAAGAGCCAAGGACAAAGTGGTCGACTGAATAATCCGTGTGCCTAAATTTCTGTTTGTCATTTGAGTCATCTTTGATTGATTGCTCATTCTGTTGAAACGCGTGAGCGACCCAAAACTCTCCAAGAAAGCCATTTAAAATGCGACATCTAATAACCAAAAATAATAAAAAATTATCACCTTTGATTACTTAGCAATCCAAATTCTACTCAAAAGTGGTGCGCGAGACAGCTTAGTTTGATTTCAAATTTCAATTTTTTCTCGAGGCACTGCAAATAAGATCTCACTCGATATTTAAACTCTTACTCTTCAGAATCCTTGAAAATCCCAATTTTACATACGACATTTCTCTTAATTTCTCTTGTCAGCTTTGCTTTCGCCGAACCAGAGCGAATTCCGCTCTGGGCCGACAATGATGCACCGAATGGCGACGGCACCACATCAGCCGCCAAGTCGAGTATTACTGTTTTCAGTCCTGAGCAGCCGAATGGCACCATCGTACTAATCTGCCCGGGCGGTGCTTACAGCGTTCTCGTTACAGGAGCTGAAGGAACCGACATTGCGCTCTGGCTTAACCGACACGGCATCATCGGAGTGGTCCTCGAATATCGGATTCCTCACGGAAATTCTTCATTGCCACTGCTGGATGCCCAACAAGCGATGCGGATGGTGCGAAAAAAAGCCAAATCTTGGCGGGGTGATCCGAATCGTGTCGGCGTCATGGGATTCTCGGCAGGTGGCCATCTTGCCTCGACTCTGGGCAACCATTTCTCGTTTGGAGCCTCGCCATCCGCAGGCTCAAAAACAATCCTAAGTTCTCGACCTGATTTCATGGCCCTCATCTATCCAGTGATCACCATGGGGCCGCTCACTCACGGCGGATCGAAGCTCAGTTTACTCGGATCCACGCCCACCGAGGAGGCCATCAATTTCTTCTCCAGTGAGAAGTGCGTTACAGCCAAAACTCCGCCCACGTTCCTAACTCACGCAAAAGACGACACGCTTGTCAGTCCTGAGAACTCACGTATTTTTGCGGCCGCCCTCAAGGAGAAAAAAATTCCGTTTGAATACCTGGAACTCCCATCCGGTGGCCACGGCCTTGATGGCCAGAAAGGCCCCTCTTGGGATGCTTGGCAAAATAATTTCCTAAAGTGGCTCGTGGCCCAAAAGCTACTTCCCAGCAAAACAACCACTGGCATCAAAAGTATCCCTTCTGAATAGCAGCTACATTCAGATTGATGAGTTACATCTTATAGCAATTTTACCAATATTGAATTCATGAACATCGGAATCCCGAAAGAAATTAAAGCCCAAGAAAACCGCGTCAGCATGATTCCCGGCTCTGTCGCGGAACTCGTCAAGCGAGGCCACCAAGTATTCGTCCAGAGCGGCGCAGGGAACGGTGCCAGCTATGATGATGAGCACTATCAAGCAGTTGGTGCTCGCATCGTCCCGGATGCTGCTACCGTCTTCGCAAGCGCGGAGTTGATCGTCAAAGTCAAGGAGCCTCAACCGTCGGAAGTGGCTCTGCTTCAGCCACACCACATTCTTTTTACCTACCTTCACCTCGCCGCAGATCTCGGACTGACCGAAAGCCTGATGGCCACCGGCTGCACCGCCATCGCCTACGAAACCGTGGAGGTGAACCATCGACTACCGCTGCTCGAGCCGATGAGTGAAATCGCTGGCCGCATGTCAGCGATTGTTGGTTCTTACCATCTCGCAAAACATCGCGGTGGTCGCGGATGCTTGTTAGGCGGTGTGCCTGGCGTCGCACCGGGCCGAGTGGTCGTGCTCGGAGGGGGCACCGCAGGAGTGAATGCAGCGCGCGTCGCCACCGGTATCGGCGCGGATGTTACGATCTTGGAAGTGGATTTCGAACGGATGCGGTTCCTCGACATTACCATGAGCGGCACCAGCATGGTTTATTCAAACGAGTCAAATCTAGCAGAGCTGCTGCCACGAGTGGATCTGGTGATTGGTGCCGTGCTCGTGCCCGGAGCTAAAGCACCGAAACTCATCACTCGTGAAATGCTTCGTTTAATGCCCAAGGGGAGTGTCTTTGTGGACATCGCCGTGGATCAAGGTGGTTGCTCTGAAACCACCCGCGCCACAACTCACGACAACCCGACATACGAAGAGGAAGGTGTGCTCCACTATTGCGTAGCAAACATGCCTGGAGCCTACTCGCGCACCGCCACCCAAGCCCTCAACAATGTCACTCAACCATGGATATTGCTCATTGCCGAAAAAGGCTTGAACGGTGCCTGCTCCTCTCGCCAGGAATTGCTTGGTGGCATTAACACAAGGGCAGGAAAACTGACCTGCAAGCCGGTGGCAGAAGCGCACGGCTTAGCATCATTCGCGCCAAATTACCAGGACGCCTGATTCTATCGGGAATTTCCGAGTTCGCTAGTGCCGTGCAACATGTCTTCGGTCTGGATCAAACACGGCTAACTTTGCCAGATCTCGAGTTTTGACTGTTCGCATGGCCAAGAGCGACTGAGGGGTTTGCTCAGGTTGAACGCCCGCTTGCATACGCGATGGTGAATTTCCAATGCCTAGCGGGCGCGGTAGAACGCAACGAGAAGGCTCACGTTTAGAAACATCCTCAATGACAACGCGTTGGATTCCGCCACTCTCGAGTGCCGTGGCTGCGGTGTCGTAACGTTGTTGCATGAAACTGCCACGAGTAAAGCCGTGCAGCGGATGTCGAAGCGCTGGTGAAGGGAGTGTGGCGCTATACCGGGATGGTTTCTGCCCTTGAGATCGCCTGCGATCTGGTTCAACGACGCGAGCCCGGTGACCATGGAGCTGAGCGAGGAATGGAGGAAACCGGCGGATCTAAATTCATGGGATCTACGGATGATCGGCCCCGAATCGCCACGAGCGACCAAGCAGGCAAGGCTTTTGCTTGGAGACGCAGAGTGCCTCACCCAAGCACGTCGTCCATCGCGTCGATGAGTTCCTGCATGGTGGCTTCGGTTTCGTTGCCCATGTTGGAAATCCGGAAGGTGCTGCCTTTAATTTTGCCGTAGCCGCCGTTGATCAGGAAGTTGTGCTTGGCCTTGAGGTTTTTGATAAAACTGGAGAGGTCGAAACCTTCCGGAGTCTTGAAACAAGTCAGCGCAAACGAGCGACGACCTTCCGGCGCGAAGAGTTCGAAGCCGTGTTTCGCGCCCCAAGCGGCGATCATCGCATTGGTCTTGGCATGGCGGGCTTGGCGGGCGGCGAATCCTTCTTTGGCGATTTCACCGAGGATGAATTGCAGGCCGTAGATGATGGAAATGGCCGGAGTCGAAGGCGTATTGTTGACGGCAGCGTTTTTGGCGAATTCGACGAAGTCGAAGTAGTAGCCGCGGCTCGGATTGCCCTTGGCGCGTTCCATGGCGGCCTCGGAAACCGCGAATACGGCGAGGCCGGGTGGCAGCGCGAGCGCTTTTTGGACGCCTGCAAGCATGACGTCGATGTCGTTCGCATCCATGTTCACCGGCACAGTGGAAAGCGAGGAAACACTGTCCACGATGAGCATGGTGTCCGGGAAAGATTTCACGACTTTACAAACCCCGGCGAGGTCGTTGAGCACGCCGGTGGATGTTTCTGAGTGGATGAAGGTGACGGTGTCGAAGCCGCCTTCCGCGAGCTTGGAGCGCACGACTTCTGGGTCGATTGCTTGACCCCACTCGACTTGGATGGCCTCGGCTTCAAATCCGCATTTCTTCGCGACATCGAGCCATTTATCAGAGAATGCGCCGCAGCACAGGCAAAGAACTTTCTTCTTCGCTAGGTTGCGCAGCGCGCCTTCCATCACACCCCAAGCGGACGAGGTGGAGAGGAAAACTGGGCGGGCGGTGCCGAAGATTTCTTGAAGACCGGGCTGGGTCGAGGCATAGAGTTCCTCAAAATCTTTGCCGCGGTGGCCGATCATGGTTTGCGACATGGCGGCGAAGGTTGCCTTGGAGACATCGACGGGACCTGGAGCGAAAAGCTTGGGAGCTGGCATTGTAGTTGGAATTGGGAACATTGAACATCGAACGTCCAACATTGAACGCCGAAGTGAAGATGAAGAAATTTATGAAGGAAGAAGATTGTAGGACTTCAGGAGCGCGGTGAGGCTCGCGGTGTTCGCAGTGCTGAGGGGCGCGAGCGGGAGGCGGAGATCTGGCAGGCAGAGGCCTTGGAGAGCGACGGCAGTTTTGATCGGCACCGGGTTGACGTCGAGCGACATCAGGCCACGCATCAGCGGGTAGTATTGCTTTTGCAGGGCGAGCGCGGCGGGGAAATCTCCGCTGAGGCAGGCTTTGACGAGGTTGACGATGATTTCCGGGATGAGGTTAGAGGCGACTGAGACCAACCCGGTGGCACCGCAAGAAATGAAGGGCAGTGTAAGCGCATCGTCACCGCAGAGAATGCCAAAATCCGCAGGTAGTGCCTGGACAAGCTGGTTGATGCGATCCACCGAGCCGCCGGCTTCCTTAATGGCGACGATGGTCGGGCAATCTGCTGCAAGTCGTGCGGCAGTTTCTGGGGCGATTTCGATGCTGGCGCGGCCTGGCACGCTGTACAGCATAATCGGCAGACGGCTGCACTCGGCGATCGCTTTGAAATGAAGATAAAGCCCTTCTTGCGAGGGCTTGTTGTAGTAAGGGCAAACTTGCAGTGAGCCGGTTGCACCGAGTTTTTCGGCGGCTTCCGTGAGTTCGATGGCTTCGGCGGTGGCATTCGCGCCGGTGCCGGCGACGACTTGGCAGCGGCCTGCGGCGAATTCCACGGCAAGGCGAATTACTTCGAGGTGCTCCTCTGTATCGAGCGTGGGAGATTCGCCGGTGGTTCCGACTGGGATGATACCGTCAATCCCGGCAGCGATTTGCCGCTCGATGAGGGATTGGAAGGCGGAGGCGTCGATTTCGCCGTCGCGAAAAGGAGTGAGAAGAGCGGTGTAAGTACCGGAAAAGTGCATGGCGGGGCGAAAGATGGACAAAACTAGGCGCGGGTCCAAGCTGTATCCTGCAGCAAACGGAAATTTTCAACCTGTCGAGATGATCACATGGTTGAGCTTGGCAAGCTGCCTCTCGGTAGACAATTTGCTGCCATGTTTGATTCAGCGCGCTATGATGGCCGTATGCCTTACCGGCGTTGCGGCGATTCGGGACTCTTGCTTCCTGCCATTTCGCTGGGGTTTTGGCACAATTTCGGTCACGGCGATGACTTCCAGGAAGCTCGCCGGATCATGCGTCGCGCATTTGACCGCGGGATCACTCACTTCGACTTGGCGAATAATTACGGCCCGCCTCCGGGATCGGCAGAGGAAAACGTCGGGCGCATCTTGGTGGAGGACTTCGCCTGCCACCGTGACGAGCTCATCATCACCACCAAGGCTGGCCACGAAATGTGGGGCGGCCCCTATGGCCAAAAAGGCTCGCGCAAGCACCTGCTGGCCTCGCTGGACCAGTCGCTCAAGCGTCTTCGCCAAAATTACGTGGACGTATTCTACTCACACTGCCCCGACTCAGATACCCGGTTGGAGGAAACGATGTCGGCGCTCGCCACCGCCGTCAGCAGCGGCAAGGCGCTCTACGTCGGCCTTTCAAAATACCCGCTCAAAAGGCTTAAAAAAGCCGTTAAAATCCTTAAAGGTATGGGCGTCCGTTGCCTGATGTATCAACCTCCTTACTCGATTTTGAACCGCTGGCCGGAAAGCGAAGGCATCCTTGACTACCTGCTGGAGGAAGGGCTCGGTTGCGTGGTCTTCAGTCCGCTTGCGCAAGGCATGCTCACTGCAAAATACTTCGATGGCATCCCAGAGGGTTCCCGCGCCGCTCGCACCGAGGGATTTCTCCAGGTCGAGCAAGTCTCGGCTCAGCAAGAAAAAATCCGTGCGCTCGGCGACCTCGCCGCCGCCCACGGCATGCCTCTTCAGCATCTCGCCCTGCAGTGGGCGCTTCGCTCCCCCGCCGTCACCTCCGCCATCATCGGTGCCCGCACAGTCGCCCAACTTGACGATTCGCTAGACGCACTCCAATCGCCGATGTTGGAGGAAAGCCTGCTCGCTGCCATCGACGCGATCGCTCCTGGCGAAAAGAAAAAGCATGCAGAAGGCTGATTTCCCGCTCTACTACCCACATGACTTGGAACGACACCTTTCTCGCCCTCTTCGACCGCTGCGCTGCTGCATTCCAGTCCGGCGACGCGAATTTCGAAACTTACTACTCACCCACCGATCAGGCATTCCTCGCGAATATCGGATGCCGGCCGCGCGAGTTTTTTGATTTCGTTGAAGATTTCTGTGGCGAAGGCGTGCCGTCGATCTCGACTGCACTTCTCGTAGCGGCAGTGCGGCGCGATTATTTCATAGCCGTACAGAATAGCGTTCCCAGCGATAAAGTTCTCACCCGTAATGATATACCGACTTTTGGTGACGAACTGAAAGGCATGCCATATCTCCCACGAATCATCGCGAAAGGCCGCGCAAAACTCCGAGGTGAGCTAGACCCGGACCTGATGTTCGGCTGCGGCGGCAACCGAAATTTCCTAAAAAATCACGGTAATATCCACCTAGCCGATTTCTTGCGCCAACTCTGGGCTGCCGACGTTGACGACTTAAAAATCGCATCTTGGATCCAACAGCAACAAGATTGAACCGCCTTTTTCCCCCACTCCGGGCTTGCCTCAGCCCGGAACCCTGCCTATCTCGGCTTACAAATCATGGCCAGTACACCTATCATCAATCTCCGCAAAGGACACGCCGTCCGCCACAATAACGAAGTTTGCCTCGTCATCGATCACGAGCTCAAGACGCCACCCCGGATGGCATCCTACGTCCAAATGTCGATTCGCAGCGTAGCGACCAAGAAGGTTTTCAATCTCCGCATGACATCCAACGACAGCGTCGAAGGCGTGGTCCTCGAGCGCACCCCCCACGAATATTCCTACAAAGATAGCAGCGGCTATCATTTCCTCGATCCCAGCACTTACGAGGACGCCGTCGTCTATGAAGACCTTATTGAAGGCGTGAAAAACTACCTCATCGAAGGCCAGCTATACAACTTGCTCGTCGCTGATGGTATCGTAGTGGCAGTGGATCTACCACTTTCTATGGTGATGACCGTGGCCGAGTCATCCGAAGGGGTCAAAGGCGACTCCGCCAACAACGTTTATAAGCCTGCCGTCATGCAAACCGGGCTGATCGTCCAAGTGCCGTTGTTCATCAACGTCGGCGAAAGAATCAACGTCAAGACCGAGGACAACTCCTACACCGGCCGCGCCAACTGAGCAAAAAGCTGACCTTTCAAATTTTAAACTAACGGGCGATCCTTCGGGGTCGCCCATTTTTTGTAGCTCCTTTCATCAAAAACCAAACAGGCTAAAAATTCAACTTCGGCCAGCTTCTTATTCTTTCGTCCAACGGGCATAACGATACCATATAAAATCTAACTGAATTTATAGTAGATGATTTGCAGCGGCTATTTAATCTTTCAAATACCCGCTCTCCTTGAGACTCAATCTCCACTCTTGAGCACCTTGATGAAGGCGTCTTGCGGGATGTTCACCTTGCCGAACATCTTCATCTTCTTTTTGCCTTCCTTCTGCTTTTCCAACAGCTTGCGTTTGCGGGAAATATCTCCGCCGTAGCACTTGGCTGTGACATTTTTGCGCATGGCAGAGATGGATTCGCGGGCGACGATCTTGCCGCCGACGGCGGCCTGGATGGCTACCACAAAAAGGTGAGACGGGATAACGTCTTTAAGCTTAGCAGCAAGCACTCGGCCGTAGGATTCTGCCTTGTCACGATGGACGATGGTAGAGAAAGCCTCGACTGGATCACCGGCGATGAGCATGTCCATCTTGACCATTTTCGCGGCGCGGTAGCCGGAGTGTTCGTAATCCATAGAGCCGTAACCACGAGTCATGGATTTGAGCTTATCATTGAAATCGACGAGGATTTCCGCGAGCGGCAGGACACAGGAAAGCATAACGCGGGTGTCGTCGATGGTCTCGGTGTTGGTGACATCGCCACGTTTCTCCAGAACGAGCTGCATCATATCACCGATGTATTCGCCGGGGACCATGATATAGACATTCACGACGGGCTCGCGAATTTCTTGGATACCTTGCGGATCGGGGAAAAGCGTCGGATTATCGATGATCCGCTCGGTGCCGTCAGTCATTGTGACGTTGTAAATCACTGACGGATAAGTGGAGATGACGTCCATGTCGAACTCACGGCGGAGGCGCTCTTGGACGATTTCCATGTGCAACAGGCCAAGAAAGCCGCAACGAAAGCCGAAGCCGAGCGCAGTGGAGCTTTCCGAGGAGAAGGTGAACGCAGGGTCGTTGATCTGGAGCTTGCCCATGGCGAGCTTGAGCGCCTCGTAGTCGGAGGAATCCACCGGATAAATGCCAGAGAAAACCATGGGCTGGATTTCCTTGTAGCCGGGCAGCGCTTCGGGGCACGGGTGGGTGTTATCGGTCATCGTGTCGCCGACTTTCACCTCACTGGCAGACTTCATATTGGCGATGACGTAGCCGACATCGCCCGCAGAGAGGATGTCTCGAGCGCTCATTTTTGGGGTGAAGACGCCGACTTCTTTGACCTCGTAGGTTTTGCCAGTGGCCATGAGCTTCACGCGTTGGCCTTTTTTCACGGTGCCGGAAAAGACGCGGACGTAAGAAACCACGCCGCGGTAAGTATCGTAGAGCGAATCGAAAACAGAGCAGCGCAGGAGCTTGTCAGGATTTTCCACTGGTGCGGGGACACGGGCGACGATGGCTTCGAGAATATCCTCAATGCCGATGCCAGCCTTGGCTGAACAAGGGATGCAGTCCTCGGCAGGGATGCATAGAATTTCCTCGAGTTGCTTTTTGCACTTCGGCACATCGGCAGCGGGTAGGTCGATTTTATTGAGAACCGGGATGATGAGCAGGTTTTGCTCAGTGGCGAGGTGCAGGTTCGCTACCGTTTGAGCTTCAACACCCTGCGCAGCGTCCACCATCAAGATCGCACCTTCGCATGCGGCGAGGGCACGGGAGACTTCGTAAGAGAAATCGACGTGGCCTGGCGTGTCGAGCAGGTTGAGCTTGTAGGTTTTCCCATCCTTGGCCGTGTATTCCATGGCGACTGGGTGGGACTTGATGGTGATGCCTTTTTCTCGCTCCAAGTCCATGGAATCGAGCTGCTGGGCACTGCTTTCCCGCATCGTTACGGTACTCGTCATTTCCATGAGGCGGTCAGAAAGCGTGGTCTTTCCGTGGTCGATGTGGGCGATAATGGAGAAATTTCGGGTCAGCTCGGTGGACATGGGCAAAGAGAAGTCGGCGGGGACGGCGCGAGGGAAAGCAGGAAATTCACGACAAGGCACGAAAAATCAAGAATCTCATCCGAGACGGCGGCTGCGACCTTTTTCATTAGTCGTGCCACAGATCGGGCAATCGACGGTTTTTAGATGACTGGCATCCTCGAAAGCATGAAGGCAGAGCCTACAAATAACACGATTAGCCAGCGAACGAGTTTCCGCCCGCGCATGCAGTGTGCGCGAAACCACAGCAAGAAACGGCACCAGCGCAAACGAAGCCAGCAGGACAAATAGCACGAAATCAGCGAGCTTCAGGTCCATCTGCGGTAGGTTGATTGGTGAATCCGATGCCCACTGCGATCCAGCGAAAGGGCTCTGCAGGTTCCGGCTTAAACTGAATTTGATGCAACCAGGTCTCCAATTCTGGTACCCGTGCTTCACCGCCGTTTTCAAGGGAAACGCACTCCGCCACGCCGCCAGCGGGATTCAAGCGCACGAGAAAACGCCAGGAAGCGGAAGAGATCGTGCCATCTACAGCAGCTTCAAACGGCGGAAGGGCGTCCGGCAGCATCGCCGCGGAAGCCCCAGAAAGCGGATAGAGCTTGGGCGCGAGCTTCCGCTCGGCAAGCACCTGCAAGCGCACAGGAAGCGGGTTGCGCGTGGGAAAAAATGACTGCCCCGTGGTCGCAAGTATCATGGGCTCCACCCGGTTTCCCGTCGGAAAATCCACCCACCCAGGCACGTATGGCTGTGGCTGAAACCGAGCCGCATTCCACGCGGCGCTTTCCAATAATGCCATACCCTCCCACTGCGATGGCTCGAAGCGTGAAGGAAACGGCCCGCCCTCCTGCGCCCGCAAGGTCAGCGCCCGCCCTTCCGCATCGTCACGTAAATAAATCAGCGACGCTTTGCGTGGCGCAGATTTCTGCAATGCCGTCACCCGAACCCGAACTGAACTGATCAAAAACGCGAACGCCACGCCCACCAAAACTAGCGCAGATAACTTCGGCAACAGCGGAGTATTGCTCGCGCTCCAGCGAAACACCCGCTCCGGAGTGCCTGCCAATTTGCGCGGTTTGGTCATGCCACCCACCATCATTCCACAGCTTTTTCCGAATTGGGAACCATAGCGGCTGGTGGGTTTTTTCCGACCAGCGCCAAGCGAAATCCCTTATCCAGCACCAACTCCGTGACCTCGCGTTCGATCCCGACCGGTGTGCCAGCGTCGGTCTGGAGCAGCACAATCGCCTTTGTCTGCGTGCCGTCCGTGCGTAACTTATCGAGTCGCTCGGAAAGCTCATGCACAGAAACAGCATCGCGCCCTAAATGAATCCGCGGCCTCGGCTCGCCCGGCCCCAACGTAACCACAATCGAATCCTGATAGCGCTCCATTTGGAACCGCGACGGCGCTAAATCCACCGCCACGCCTGAATGTAAAACTAACGACGGCCCAAGCAAAAAAAACAACTGGACCAGCGCAAAAATATTAAGAATTGGCACCGCATGGAGAAATCCCGGGCGCTCTGGCAGAGACATTTCCAGCTTCATGGGGCGAGCTCCCGTTTGGTCTTCGCCGACTTTTTACCAGACGTCACCTCGCCACGAAAAGGTGCGAATTCCTCCTCCTCTCGCGCATCCGCGATGAGATGGACCATTTCAATCCCTCCGCGCTCGATCCGATGCACCAAGCGCTTCGCACGCCCAAGGAAATACAAGTAGAACAAATACAGCGGGATCGCCACCGTCAGCCCCATCACCGAGGTAATCAGCGCGGTGAAGACCCCCGCCGAGAGCTCTGCAGGGCCGGTGAAACCGCCTTGCTCGCTGACTTTTTGAAACGTTTCCAACATTCCGACCAGCGTTCCTAGCATCCCGACCAAGGGCGCGAGCAAAGCCACACCAAGGATTGCCCGGATGTTTTTCTCAATCCGCGGCACCTCGAGCTGACCCGCCTCCTGCACGACATCCCGCAAATCCGTGCGCGGCAAATAATACCGCAGCAACGCCGCGTGCGCCACCCGCGCCACCGGCCCCGGTGCCCGCGCCGCCTCGTGCAAGGCCTCCGCGAACGCCCGCCGACGGATGTGACGCGACAAGCCAACCAACAAATTTCCCACGTTAATCCGCGCCCGGTGAAAGAAAAATAAGCGCTCCACCACGCACACCGCGCCGATAAATGCCAGCCCCAACAGCACCCACACCAGCGGGCCGCCCTGCTCGATCAACCCAGAAGGTTCCATCAATCCCAAAATCATCTGAACGAAGCCTAGGTTCTCCCCCACCCCGCTGGCGAGCAACAAAAGTCGTCAGGATTTTTTCCGCTTTCCACCATTTGCACTCCCACCCCATCATCACGCCATGCTCCAAATTGCTTCTGCCCTCAAAAAGCTCCTTCTAGAAAAATCTGTCCGCACCGGCAATTTCACCCTGGCTTCCGGTGCCCAAAGCGACCTCTACATCGACTGCCGTGTCACGGCCCTCGATCCCTTCGGAGCCCTGCTCATTGGCGACCTCGGCTGGCACGCCGTACGTTCCAAGATCCACTCCGAACAACTCGAGATCCACGCCATAGGTGGCATGACTCTCGGCGCAGACCCCATTTCACTCGCCGTCGGCATGACTTCTGCCATGAAAAACCCCGCCGAAGCGCTCCAAGTCTTCACCGTCCGCAAGGAACCCAAAGGCCACGGCGCAGGCAAACAAATCGAAGGCAACTTCCAAAACGGCAATATTGTCATCGTCGTGGATGACGTCATCACCACCGGCGGCTCGACGCTCAAAGCCATCGACGCCATCGAGCGTGAAGGCGGAAAAGTCGCCTTCGCCCTCGTCCTCGTGGACCGCGAGGAAGGCGGACGCCAAGCGATCGAAGCACGCGGCATCCACGTCATTTCCCTCTTCACTCGTAGCTCCCTGCTGGACGAATGAGACTTCGAGAGCGGAGTTAAAACCCCAACAGCTCGGAGATTTTCACACTGTAAACCTCTGCCATGGCCGTCGGGATTTTACCTCCAAAAACAATTTACAGCGGCAAATCATAACTTCGCCCGCCGACTCCTTCGTACCAGCGGAGGTAAGCTTGGTTGACCATCGCGTAGCCGCCAGGCGTCGGGTAATTTCCGGTGAAATACCAGTCGCCGCAGTTGCCCTTGATCGAGGCGTGGAGGTTCTCGATATTTTGGAAAATCACCTGCACCTCACCATCCCAATCGATACCTTCCGGATAGACCATCCGGCTGACTTCAGCGGAAATCTCTTCGTCTGTGAATGCTTCATAAACTGCTTTGACGCGGTTCACCCGTTCAGCGGCGGGCCGCTTGAGTTCCGCCTGGCAGTCGTCATAAACTTGGTCTAGCAGCGATTGCTTACCCGCCCGCCGATGCAGCGCCACGGCAGCCGCGAAAGCGATGAACTTTCCGAGCTCCGACATGTCGATGCCATAACAATCCGGATAACGGATCTGCGGCGCGGTCGAGCAGACAACGATTTTCGAAGGCTTGGTGCGTGCCAAAATCTTAAGAATCGACTGCTTCAAGGTGGTGCCGCGGACGATCGAGTCGTCCAGCGCAACAAGAAAATCCCCCGGCCTGACGACGCCGTAAGTGATGTCATAAACGTGCGAAACCATCTGATCCCGACCTTTTTCCTGCGAGATAAAGGTCCGCATCTTGATGTCCTTGTGCGCGATTTTCTCACCCTTCGGCCAATTACGAAGAATCAAGTCATCGACCAACTCAGGCGTCAGCGTCCCTTCACTCGAGGCCTTTAAGATTTTTGAACGCACTTCCTGGCGACGGTAAAGGCGGAGTCCGTCCATCAGACCGTAATACGCCGTTTCCGCCGTGTTTGGAATGAAGGAGAAAACTGTCTTGTCGAACGCGCCGCCGATGGATTCGACGACTTGTGGGACCAGCGCCGCACCCATTGCTTTGCGCTCGCGGTAAATTTGAGGGTCATTCCCCCGGGAGAAATAGATCTTCTCGAACGAGCATGGCGTATAACGCTGCGGCGGCGCGAAAGCGGAATCCGAGATCGTTCCGTCTGACTTGATGGTGATCATCGAGCCAGGATCGACTGCTTTCACGTCGCCAGCGTCTGCTTCAAACACGGTCATCAGCGGCACTCGCTCGGATGAGAAGGCGATGACCTCGTCCGTCACCAACATGTGGCATGGCCGGATGCCGTGCGGATCGCGCATGACGAACATGTCGCCGTTTCCAATCACCCCGCAAATTGCGTAGCCTCCATCCCACGCCGCGGCTGATTCCGCGACGAGTCTGGGCACATCCAAGCCTGCAGAAATCATCGCCGGAATTTCCGCACCTGGCACTCCCGCATCTCGCAGGTGTCGGTAAAGATCGGTGTGCGCCTCGTCGAGGTGGTAGCCGATTTCCTCAAGCACCGTCTGTGTGTCAGTGCCGAAAACTGGGTGCTGGCCGCGGTCGATGAGAACCTCATTGAGCGCGCCGGCGTTGGTCATGTTGAAATTCCCCATCACCATCAGCGTGCGCGTCGGCCAATTGCTGCGGCGTAAATACGGGTGGCAGCAACCGGCATCAAACTCACCAGAAGTCCCGTAGCGTAAATGACCGATGAGGATTTCCCCACCAAAATCGAAGTGCTTTTTCACACTCTCGGGATCTTTTGCATTCATCAGCCCCTTGCGGGACATTTTGTAGAAATCTTTGGTCTCCTTGCGGAAAATCTCTGACAGTGCGTCCTTTTCCACGCCGCGGCGGCGGTGGACGTAGGACTGGCCTATTGGCATGTCGATTTTCACACAGCCGATCCCGGTGCCGTCTTGGCCACGGTTGCGCTGCTTTTCCATCAAGAGAAACAGTTTATTTAGCCCCCACAGACAGGTGCCGTAGCGGTCGTAATAATAAGCCAGCGGCTTGCGGAGTCGCACTGCGGCGATTCCGCATTCGTGGGTGAGGAAGTCGCTCATGCTTGGGGAAAATTAAGTGTCACTCGCCGATGACGCAAACGCGGACACCTTCTTCCGGCACCATCCGGCCCAGAACCGTGCCGCCGTCGCCCGCTTGGAGCGCCACCTCGACATCCGCTTCGGCGACGATTGCCACCCAGCCGATGCCCATGTTGAAGGTGTGGAAGCGATCTTCCGCATCGACGTGGGAGAGGAGTTTTTGAATGCCGGGAAGATTCCATTTCGGGATTTCCAAGTAGCCCCCGCAAGCTGTCTGCGGAGAAATCTCCTCGATAAAACGATCGGCCGTGCATCTGTCGTAGTCGTGATACAGAGCAGCCGTTTTCTGTGTCCGACATAGAATCTTCGCCGGCGGCGAACTGGGCTACGCGGTCCTGGCGGACTGGTCGGTGGCCGGATGGGGTTCCGGCCACCTTGGAGATAGCGGCGCCACCGACCTTGCACTATTCAACCAGCCCCGTCTGGCACCGGTCCCGATGCTGGGCGAGAACGG
>JANMYL010000051.1:0-1764 GCA_031382045.1 Akkermansiaceae bacterium
AAATCGATCCCGCGTGGAAAACTGGCATGGCCGAACTCGCCAAGCGCGACAACATCCTCGGAGTAAAAATTTCCGGCATGGTCACCGAGGTGCTCGACCCAGAAATCGACGAAGCCACGCTGCGAGCCTATTTCGAAGAAACGCTCGCCCTCTTCGGCCCGGACCGCCTCATGTTCGGCACCGATTGGCCGGTGTGTTTGCTGCGGATTGATTCTTATCAAACTTGGGCCGAGATGGTCCGTGGGTTTGTATCACCGCTATCACCCGATGATGCCGAAGCGATTCTTCATGGAAATGCCGTGAGGATTTACGACCTTTAATCGCCGGAATGCGACTTTGAGAAGTCTTTCTGGAATCAGATAAAACCCCATCGCAGATGTTTCATCCCGGATTCGACAGAGCCTCATCACCAAAGAGAATTTCAAATAGGCACTAAAATTCGAAGCTCTCGATTCGTTGCATGATGAAGCGAATAAATCGATATCAGGCGTTTTTCACCAGCGCGGCTGCATAAAATCCATCGTAACCGGTGGCGGCGGGCGAGACGGGGTTTTCTTTGAGCAGGGTAAACTCGCCTTTTTCCAAGAGCTTATCGATGGCGGCGCGATTTTCCGATGGAAGGATCGAACAAGTTGCATAAACAAGACGACCGCCGGGCTTGAGCATGGCGGTGTATTTGTCCAACAGTTCGGCTTGGATGCTGCGGAGGCGGTCGATGGCAGCGGGCTTGAGCCGCCATTTGAGGTCGGGCTGGCGCTTGAGAGTCCCGAGACCGGAGCACGGCGCGTCGATGAGCAGTCGGTCCGCGACCTCCGCGAAATCGGTGGTGGTGGCGGCGGTGATTTCCTTGGATTTGACGCATTTATTGGCGTTTGCACGCTTGGCGCGGCGGTCGAGCTCGACGAGTTTTTTCGAATCGATGTCCATGCCGAAGACGCGTCCTTCGGCTTTCATGAGCGCCGCAAGATGGAGCGACTTGCCCCCAGCCCCGGAGCAGGCGTCGATAATGCGCTCGCCGGGTTGGGGATCAACGAGCGGGGCGATCATCTGCGAACCGGCGTCCTGGATTTCCACGCGACCGTCGAGACGGAGAGATTTGGGCAAGGATTTGCCAGGGGCGAGGACGAGAGCGTCCGGCAGATTGGGGACTTCGGTGGCCACGATGTGGAAGCTAGCGAGCCATGCGATGGCTTCAGGGCGGGTGGTGCGGAGAGTATTCACGCGGAGAAAGATGGAAGCGCGCTGATTCAGGGCTGCAAGTTCGGCATCCCAAGCAGCGCCGAGTTCGGCAGCACCGAGAGCGTCAAGCCAATCGGGGATGGACTCGCGGACGGCACGGGGTTGGGCGGCGAGTTCGGCTTCTCGGGCTTTCATTTCTTCGGCGGACTTGCCATTGTAGGCCCACCACTCCGGGATTTCATAACCCATACGGACCCACTGGGCGGCACAAAGTGCTGTGGTTTCCTCGCTATCGACTAGGAAGCTCAGGGCGCGCCGCCAGCGGGCAACTTCGAAGACGGTCTCGGCAATAAAACTGCGGTCGCGCTTGCCCCATTTTGGGTTTTCCTCGAAGGCAGCGGCGAGTTCGTGATCAAGAACCTTGTGCTCGCGGAAGACGGACTTAGCGATGGTGGAGGCGGCCTCGGCGAGGATGCGGTGCATTTTCATAAAAGCGGACCGTTCCCTAAAGCGGGCGATGTGGCAAACTTGGTTTGTGGAAAAGAGTTTGAGGCATGGCTTAGAGCAGCCCGCTCAGCAGATTGA
>JANMYL010000058.1:0-16064 GCA_031382045.1 Akkermansiaceae bacterium
GCGCGGCTGTAGTTCTGCGAAAACGGCGGATTGGCGAGGATGCGGTCAAACTTGCGCGGGACGCCATGGTCGAGAATGAGCGGGTCTTCCAGCGTGTCACCATTCTCGATGGTGAAGCGGGTGATGTTATGAAGGATCATGTTCATCACGCAGATCGACCAGACGGTGCCATTGGAGTCTTGGCCGAAGAGGGCGAGGTCGTTCGGGTTTTCACCCTATTCCTCGACGTATTGGTGGCTCTGGATCAGGAAGCCACCGGAACCCATGGTGGGATCGTCCACCTCGTGGCCGGCGCGAGGCTTGACGACCTGCACCAGCAGACGCACGACCTCGCCGGGGGTGTAGAACTCGCCGCCCTTCTTGCCCGCGCTATCGGCAAAGAACTTGATCAGGTATTCGTAGGCCGCGCCGAGCAGGTCGGGGAACTCGAAGTTGTCGTTCACCAGCACGAAGCCGGGCTGATTGAAGTGGTCCAGCAGGTCCTTCCACTTCTCGTTAGGAATCTTGGTTTTCCCTTTGACGGCGTTGAAGTCGATGTTGTTTTTCAGCACCCCGTTGAGCGCGTCGTTTTCATCTTCCACGGCGGCAATAGCCTTATTGAGCATGCTGCCGATGTCGTGCTTAAGGTCCTTGAGGGCCGGGACGACGTCGCCATTTTCGTCAATCCAAGATTCATGCCATCGAGCACGGACCGGGACGAAGAAGGTCTCGCCGTAGGTGGCCTTGTCTTCGAGGAGTTCCGCCAGCAGCTCGGGGCTGAGGTGAGAGAAGTCCTTGCGGATGGAGGCCCGTTTCAGCTCGAACTCGTCGGACAGGCGCTTGAGGAAGAGCATCCCGAAAATAAATTCCTTGAACTCCGAGGCGTCCATCTTCCCGCGCAAAATGTCGGCGGATTTAAAAAGAAAGGATTCGAGCTGAGAGAGAGTGATTTTGTCGCGAGTCATAGAAGAGAGTAAAAGCGAGGCGGAATCAGATCCTGCCCCAAACAATCCTCGCCTTCATGGCTGAGTTTATGGGTATAGAATTTTCCAGAGTCGGAGTCATGATGATTTTGTGATCAAGTAAACGGGGAGGATTGAAGCCCTTCGGCCGCGAGCATGAAAGGCTGATTTACGATGATTCTCGGGATTCGGAGGGGAAGAGATTAATGTCCGAGGCGACGAATTTTTTTATAAAGCTGTGGAGGGTATCCGCCACCTCCATTTTCCGGATCTGATTGCATAGACCGAATTTGGCAATTATTTTGGTGCTGTGGAGTTTAAGCAGTCGTCGGTGAATTCATCGACAGGTCGGCAGACCAGCGCAGCGCAGGGCAGCCAGGCCTTGGATTTGGGAGATATAGCTTTCTGGGTTTGCTGGGGATCATGAGTGGATTGTCCTGTCTATTGGCCCAGAAATTTGGCGCATCCATCTGTCGTTCCAATTCACTTTTGAGGATCAAAGAAGATTGCGAGGATTTTCCCACCCGCTATCACCGGACATGACTCACACGTTGCCCGTCGCATTGACCATCGCAGGCTCGGATTGTTCGGCGGGGGCCGGAATTCAGGCAGATTTAAAAACATTCCAGCACTTCAGCGTCCACGGACTTACTGCAGTGACCTGCGTAGTCTCTGAGACGGCTAACATCGTGCGAGCCGTGCATCCGGTGCCCGTGGACATTGTGCGCGACCAGATTTCCCTGCTACTAGAAACCTTCCCGGTGGCCGCCATCAAGACTGGCATGCTATTTTCCGCAGCCCATGTCACTGCTGTGGCGGAAATTTTGCAGAATTATCCGCTAGCACAAATCGTCGTTGATCCAGTCATGATCGCCTCGACAGGGGCGCCTTTGCTCGAAGCGAATGCCATTACCGCCTATCGTGAATTATTGTTACCACTTGCACGCGTCATCACCCCGAATCTACCCGAAGCTGAGACCTTGCTCGGTGAGCGAATCGCAGACGAATCCGAACTGGAGCCCGCAGCCCGCCGACTATCAGAAATGTTTGGCTGCGCCGTTCTTCTCAAAGGCGGGCACCTCGATAGTCCGGAGTGCGTGGACCTGCTAGTGGATGACGGCGAAGTGCATCGATTCACAGCCGCGCGGATTCCCGTAGCCGGCTCACACGGAACTGGCTGCACGCTTTCCGCAGCTATCACCGCCGCCCTTGCCCATGACGAGTCACTTCCTGGCGCCGTCGAAATCGCTAAAAACTTCCTCGGCCAGACCCTCCGACACTCGTATCATTTCCATTTTTCTGGCAGAGAAATCCTTCATGCACTCAATCAGGGCACCACATTCCAGAAAAACGAGGCGTGACATCATTTCTCAAATCCATAACTTTTCCGAATCTTCTCTTTCACATTTGCTACCATGGACAATCCTCTGCACACCCTTGGCTATAAGGTTCTCAATGCATCGCTTGAAGCCGATTCAGTCGATCAAGCGGATTGCTCCAAATTTTCCCGCCGTGGGTTTATGCTACTGGCCGCCTCGCTCACCAGTTGTTCCGCCGCAGCTCCCTTGAAACCAGAAGCCGCCGCCCCAGTCAAAACAAGTGCCAATGCCGGCTACCGCACACCATCCATCCAAGGCCCAGTGCCGCGCAATCCCGACATGACACTCGGTTCAGATTTCTCCAAAGGCGCAGGCATCACCTTCACCCGCGTCATGGTTTCCGGGAACTACATTGCCATTACCTTCGACGACGGGCCTCACCCGCAAAACACCCCGCGCCTGCTCGACATGCTCCGCGCCCGCAATATCAAGGCTACCTTCTACGTCATCGGCCGCAGCGTGGAACTCTACCCACAAATCGTCCGTCGCACCGTCGCCGAGGGCCATGAAATAGGCAACCACACCCACACCCACCGGTTGTTAAGTAAACTCAGCGACTCCGAACTCCGCTCTGAACTCAGCCGCTGCCAAGACTCCATCTCTCGCGCCGCCGGTGTCCGCCCCCGCACGATGCGACCTCCCTACGGCGGTCTGCTCCAGCGCCAACGCGAGCTTGTCCACGCAGAATTCGGTTATCCCACCATCCTTTGGTCTGTCGATCCACTGGACTGGAAACGCCCCGGACCCAGCGTCGTCACCTCCCGGATTCTCAGTGGCACCACCGCCGGCGGCATCGTCCTCGCCCACGATCTTCATTCCCAAACGGTCGATGCCATGCCCGCCACCCTTGATGGGCTGCTTCGCCGGGGCTTCAAGTTCGTCACCGTTTCGCAATTGCTGGCGATGAAAACCGACATCACGACCGCCCAAGCAGCCGTGACTCCTTCCACTCACTGAGCCACAGTGATGTTCGGCGAGCGCTACTTCGCCACCCGCGAACGGCTTTCACAGGTGATGCGCGGCATCGCCAGTCTTGCCTTTGAAACGAAGACCGACCTCAAGGGCAGCCTACCGCTCGAGGAGATAGAAAATGGCCTCGGCCAGCCCTTGCTCTTCGTCGTCTCCGGCGAGATCAACGCCGGTAAATCAACTCTTCTCAACGGCCTCTTCGGCCACGACCTCTGCCGCGTCAACGCTCTGCCAGAAACCGACCGCGTCATTTGCTATCAGCATGGAAATCTCTCACGCGACATCGAGATTTCCCCGCTTCACCAGCAACGCCAACGCCCGTTGGAATTTCTCCGCGACTTCACCCTGATCGACACGCCCGGTACCAACTCTGTCGCCCGCGACCACCTGCCGATCACCGCCCACTTCCTGCCCACTGCAGACCTGATATTCTTCGTCTTTCCAGTCACCAACCCGTGGGGTGCCGCCACTTGGAATTTCATCTCAGAACTTTCCCCGGAGACCCTCCGACAGGTGGTTCTCATCATCCAACAGGCAGATCTCCGCGACGCCACAGACATTCGCGTCATCCTCGGCCACATGGCAGATCTTTCGATGAAACGCACCGGCCGCGTGTTACCGGTATTCGCCGTCTCCGGTAAACTGGCCTGCGAGGCCAAGCGTACTACCCCCGTGGCCACCGAGCTCTTAAAAGCCAGCGGTTATGCGGAGCTGGAAAACTTCATTGCCAAAAATGTCTTCGAATCTGCCGGCTGCCAAAACGCCATCGAAGCCTGGCGCCGCCAAGCCGCCGCCGCCCTCCGCGCCGTGGAAGACCACATCGAAAACCAAAGCCACGCACTGAACTGCCACGGCCGTTTCCTCGACACTATCGAGCGCGAAATCGACGACATACGCGAGCGCTTCGTCATCCGTCTGCCACGCCATCTAGCAAGCGTCGCAGAAGTTTTCGAAACTGAAGCGGTCTGGATTTCCAAGCGTCTCCGGCGGCGACTCGGTGTGATTCCCTCGTTTTTCCGGCTCTTTGTAGGTGACCGCACCGGACCTACGATCGAAGCAATTTTCGTCGAGCGCCTGCAAGCCGCCGTCGAGGTGGTCGCAGAAAAAGACAGCCTCGAAGTCGTCGAATTCTGCCGCTGCCATTGGAACGAACTCGGCGAGCGAGTGAGAGAAGCGATGGCAGTGGATCTGGGCAGTGCCGATCCCCTGGACGCCACACTCGCCGCAGCGAAAACGCGCTTCGTCCAGCGCCTCGGTCACGCCGCACGCCAAGGCATCGGAAATCTCAAGGTCCGCAACCAGCTGGACAAAGACCTCCGCCGTCGCAACCTCGCACTCAAGTCGTTTGTCTTCATGACGCTGCTGCTCACCACTGCCGGGGCCGCCTGCGGTGCACTAGACATCCCGTGGTTGCCGCTGGTTTTTTGCAGCCTCGCCGCACTGTTTCTGAGCGGAGGCATCCTCACCACTTGGGTCACTCGACGTGCCATCATCGCAGAGTTTCAATATCGCCTACTAGATACTTGCAGCGGCTTTGCTAGCACTCTGCGCTCAGATTACGAAGAAGCCCTCCGCGTCGTCTTCCGCGACTATGCCTCCTCTCTCAACGCCGTTAGGACTCACCTTGTCAGCGAGAAGCAAGCCATCGAGCCGCGCCTCAAGCGCTGGCAGGAACTATTCCTCACGCTCAAAGCCATCGAACAGGATCTTTGAAAACAAAAAACTGAGGGCCCCTGTGAAGGGAGTTATATACTAATTTTTATAAAGATAAGAATGCTAAAAATCATTCGCATTCTTATATAGTTTACATGCATCAAATGCGCCCCGCCGCCTTGATGTCAAAATAACAATTTGCCAGCGCCACCGCAAATTCACCAGCTGTGGTGTCGAGTGTCAGAACACCCACCGCCCGCAAGTTGGCCAGAATTTCCAAGCGCTCATGCACATAGCGGTCTGCCGCTAGAAATTTCAGCGCTGAGGAAAAGGATTCCACTGGCTCGGAAATGGCGTCCTCCACCACCCGCTCGCGCATACTGGCCAACAGGACGAGGTGCCGGGATTTCAACACCTGCAAAGCGGGAATGAGCTCCTTGCCATCTTCGCCCCGCAGGTTAGTGAGCAGAATTACCAGCGAGCGCCGGCGCTGGCGAATCATCAACTGCTCCACTGCCCCACTGAAATCGCTCGGCGAGGCAGTGGTCTGGTAGTCATAAAGATGGTTCAACAAAACTGGCATCGCGTGCGAGCCCTTCACTGGCGGTAGCCAGCGGTCGGTCCCACCGAAGGATTTCACCGCAACTTGATCGCCCTGGCGCAATGCCACATGCGAGACCAGAAGCATGGCATTCAGAATGTGGTCAAACTGAGGCACCCCGCCGTCGAGCGCGCGCATCCGTCGCCCGGTATCGAGCAAGAAAACAACCGATTGATTGCGCTGCTCCTGATAGTCCCGGCTGATCAGCACCTGCCGCCGGGAAGAAGCCTTCCAGTCGATTTGCCCCAGCGGATCGCCGTCACGGTAATCGCGAAGCTGATGGAAATCCCGGCTTGATCCCGTGCGCGATCGCCGCACGATACCCATCGGATTCTCGCGGTGCTGCATGGCGAGCAATGCGAAACGAATCACTGGCTCATAATTCGGATAGACCTTCACGCACTCAGCCGACAGGTGGCGAGTTTTCCTAGTCCAGAATCCCATGGGCGAAAACCGCCGCACCTCCACCGGACCGAACACCGCCTCGCCCCGGGTGGACAAAGTGACCGGATGAAATACCTTGATTTCCCGGTTAGGCGGCACCTCACCGCACCACGGCAATGTCGGTGCCACCGCGCCCTGCGGAATTCCGTCAAAAATTTCCACCTTGGCCGAGCGACCGCTTTCATTTCGTAAAACTAAGCGCACATCCCCCGGCTCCCCAGAAGCAAAACGTCCGGGCAGGCGCCGCTGCAAATCCAACGGCTTCGCGAACCGAATGACGAGCGCGTCGATTAGAACCACACACGTCCCTGCCCCACCAAGCCACAACCACGGTCCAGCCAGCGACGGCACCGCCACGACTACCACCGCGAGCAAAAGCCATACCGAGGAAATTGTTAGTAATCGTAGTGCCGGACTCATGGATCAATGTTCAAGATATACTGATGCTGCCGATACTGCGACACAGGTCAAAAATGGAATTTACATCCACTCAGCGGTTGATGTGTGTAACTTTTATACTGCCTTCCAGCAATATCAGATTCCGCGAGCGGCTGCGCAAACACACCCCCCATCCCCGGTTTAAAAATCTCTACTTTCCAAATATAGAAAATCCTTAATCAAATTATTAAAAAACAAACTAGGCATCTCGTATTTTTTAAGAAAGTGATATTTTTGTTAGTAAAATTTCTATTATAAGCAGATTTCTCGTTTTACAGGCTCCTGAACCTCTGCCCGCTAGACATGAATCAAATTCAGTTGATATGATGAATGCAAACTTGGTGAAATTTCATCAAAGTTAAAAAATTTACCACGCTCCGATTCATCCGAAACGGGTTACTCGTGATCACTGAGATAGCGCTCAGCCTCAAGCGCCGCCGCGCAACCTTGACCCGCGGCAGTGATGGCTTGCCGGTAGTAGTGATCCGCCACATCGCCGGCGGCAAAAAGACCCGGGGTTTTGGTAGAGGTCCGACCCGGATTCTGGAGAATGTAACCGTTCTCGTCCTTGTCCACGAGGTCGCCGAGAAAGGCGCTGTTCGGCACGTGCCCAATGGCCACGAACACGCAGGCGACTTCGAGTTCCTTTTCTTCGCCATTGATCAAATTCTTGAGCATCACGGCGCGCATTTCGCCCTTTTCGTCAGTGAGATACTGACTGACTGTTGAATTCCAGATGGGCTCAATTTTTGGATTGGCAAGGGCGCGGTCGGCCATGATTTTTGAAGCGCGAAGCACGTCGCGGCGGTGAATGAGGTAAACCTTGCTGGCGAAACGAGTCAAAAAACCAGCTTCTTCAGTGGCGCTGTCGCCACCGCCGATGACGCAGACCGGGACATCGCGGTAAAATGCGCCGTCACAAGTTGCACACGAAGTGAGACCGTGGCCGATGAGTTTTTGCTCGCCGGGAATGCCCAAGTGCCGGGGCGCGGCTCCGGTGGCGATGATGACTGTCTTGGCCTCGAAACTCTCAGATCCCGCTTTCAACAAGAAGGTCCCATCCGCGCGGCGCTCAATCGATTCAACACTTGCCCAAGCGATCTTAGCACCGAATTTCTCGGCCTGCGCCTGCATTTTCATCATCAAATCGGGCCCCATGATTCCATCTGGGTGACCTGGAAAATTCTCCACCTCGGTGGTGGTTGTAAGCTGGCCGCCAGGCTGAGTGCCGGAAATAAGGAGCGGCGTGAGATTAGCGCGAGCGGTGTAAATGGCCGCAGTGTATCCTGCGCAGCCGGTGCCGATGATGATGACATTTTCCATAAATTGATGATTATTTAGACCGAGAGAGTATTTCGGCGGATTCGGGATTGAGTCAATCCCGGCCATCTAAAATCAACGGTTTCCAGACGACGAGTGGGCGGGTGAAATCCTATCGCACTTCTCGCCATGGAATCTGAGCTATCCGCGCCAATCGAATCACCGTGATTTACATATCCCCAATTCGTCCATGGCGACCCGGCCGCGTGAAAATTAACACACAAATTGGCAGGGCTCATGCAAAGTTGTGAGATTGGCATTCTACGCGCTGATACAGCCGCATGAATGGTCCGGCCTTGCATCGAAACAATTCGCGCTCCCCGCTGCGGCTTGGATTCGTGCCCTTGAGTGATTGCGCGCCGATAGCCGTTGCGAATGAAACAGGAATTTTCGAGCGTTATGGCTTGAACGTAAAATTGTCACGCGAACTCGGCTGGGCCAGCATTCGCGATAAGGTTTACTACGGGGATTTGGATGCGGCACAATCAATAGCTGGCATCGCGCTGTCACTCGGATTGGGATTCACCGACCTGCGTTGTGAAGTCGTTGTGCCACTCGTTTTGAATCTCAATGGCAACGCGATTACCATATCCAGCAGTCTAAAAGCCTCCGACATCGGCGGTAAAGGGGAGAACCTGAAGCACTATCTGACTCACTCGTGGAAAAAAGACCGCCCGTTTACCTTGGCGGTGCCTCATCGGTTTTCGTCACATCACATTCTTCTTCACCGCTGGTTTCGCAGCCTTGGATTGAACTACCCAGATGACTCCGAGATTCTCTTTCTACCACCATCATTGATGCCGCGACTGCTTAAAGCCGGCCATATCGATGGCTATTGCGTGGGCGAGCCGTGGAATTCTGAATCCATTCTAACGGGTGACGGCTGGTGTCCGGCAACGTCTGCGGAACTGTCGCCGGGTCATCCAGAGAAGGTTTTGTTGGTTGCTGGGAGATTCCAGCACGAGCATAGGGATGAAACCGTGGCGCTTGTCGCCGCTCTTTTGGAGGCCTGCCGGATCTGCCAGGATCCAGCTTTCCGCTCAGATCTAGTTTCCATTCTGGCGATGAAAAACTACACCGGTGCATCTCCGGAAGTGTTGCAAAACAGTCTAGAAAGCCATCTTGAAATCAACCGCTTCTCTTTCAATAGTAGCAGTTCTTTCAACGTCTTTCATGGTGAGACTGTCAATTCTCCCACTGTTGAAAAGGCGCTGTGGGTGCTCGCGGGACTTCGCGACATCGGGACTCTACCGGATATCACTTGTGGCTCACTCTCTCGCATTTTCCGGCAAGATATCTACCTCGCCGCTACAAGTGGCGGACTCTCTGCATGACCTTGGCTCAATGATTTGAATTCATGTGATAGATGATTAGAAAATTATTATGCTTCATACAATTTCAAGAAATTGGCCCATCGGGTGCTTAGTCCTTCTCACCTCCACATGAAACTCAGCGATCTCAAATCTTCCGGTCACTGGCCGACTCTGCTCACCGCCTTCCTTTATTTCGATTTCTCCTTCATGGTCTGGACGCTTCTCGGCGCTCTTGGTCCTCAAATCGCTGAAAGCTTGAAGCTAACATCCGGCCAGAAGGGCATGATGGTGGCCGTGCCCATTCTCGGTGGCGCATTGCTGCGACTGGCACTCGGTTTACTGGTCGATCGCATAGGCGCGAAAACCACCGGGATCATCGCGCAGCTGCTGGTGATGGCCGCGCTTGCCTGCGGGTGGATTTTCGGACTCAAGGACTTCGAGGCCACATTGATCTTTGGATTCACACTTGGCATCGCAGGTGCCTCCTTCGCCGTGGCTCTGCCGCAAGCGGGGCGGTGGTATCCTCCGAATATGCAAGGCATCGTCCTTGGCCTAGCTGGCGCGGGAAATATAGGCGTGGTGTTGGATAGTTTAATCGCGCCGCGCTTGGCAGCGGTCTATGGCTGGCAGGCTGTATTCGGATTCGCATTGATCCCTGCAATACTAACATTTGCTGCTTACACGATCTTTTCGAAAGACGCCCCGGGTGTGGTCGTGAAGAAGAAATTTTCAGACTACGTGCGATTGCTGAAAGAGCAGGACGCGCACTGGTTCTGTTTTTATTACACAGTTTCCTTTGGCGGATTCGTGGGACTTGCCAGTTATTACTGCCTCTACTTCCGTTCTGAATTTGGGTTGTCGGCAGTTCAGGCTGGAGATTTCGCGGCAGCTTGTACCTGTGTAGGCGCCCTTGCACGGCCGATCGGCGGGGCCATCTCAGATCGCGTCGGTGGCATCCGCTCGATGCTGATTCTTTACTGCGTGGCGGGAAGCTTGCTACTCGTCGCGGCAGGAATTCATACGTTTTGGCTGAACGTCGGTCTCTTCATTGGCGTGAGTGCCGCGCTTGGGATGTGCAATGGCGCGATTTTCCAACTTCTACCCCAACGCTTCGGCAAGGATATGGGAGTGATGACCGGATTGGTCGGCTGCGGCGGAGGTATCGGTGGATTCTATCTGGCGAGTTCGCTGGGGCTCTCGAAGCAAATATTCGGCTCGTGCTCGCTTGGGTTTGTTGGATTCTCCGTGCTTTGTTTCATTGCAGTAAGCGGCCTTGCCTTGGTAAAAACCCGCTGGCGTACAACTTGGGGAGCCATGGCGGACGCAAGGATCTAATCGCTTATAGAACTCCAGGTCTTGAAAATCCGTCATACCGCGCATGCCTTGCCCAGAGACGAGGGGCGCCCGTCCTCGGATGCCGTCTCTGTCACTTCATGGAATAGCGGATTTCTTGCGGCCTTAGCAGATGGAGCCGGCACCGCTCCAGCTGCACGAGAAGCTGCGGAAAAAGCAGTTTCTCTGGTCGCCACCCACTACCGCAGCCACCCCCTGAGTTGGACTCCAGGTAAGGCACTGCGCGAGACTGTACGCCTGCTCAATCGGACGCTATGGAATGAATCCAATGCCCGCTTTGGCCGACCAGAAATGGTTTCTACTCTCGCTATTGCCCTCTATGACGAGGGGTTTCTCACTCATCTCAGTATCGGGGATTCGCGGATTTACCACCTCCGGGCGGGGAAGCTCATCCAGCTCACCCACGACGATGTGGATCCCAGCTTCCCCCTGAAACTCACCCGCGCACTGGGTGCCGCTGAGTCGCTCAATCCCACCACATTCAGAATATCTCTGGAAGAGGGAGATGTGATGTTCTTGTGCTCTGACGGAATCCACCATCATCTGTCTGATGAGGAAATTCACGAAAGCCTCACTGCTAAAATTTCCGCACGTCACATCGCCAAACAAGCACGCGATATTTCTCCTGAGGAATCACGCGATGATTGTGCAGCCATCCGTATTGAAATCGAATCGCTAGGCTGGACGGAGCGGCGCGAGGACCACCAATTGCTCGCGCCTGACAAACTTGCGACCGGCCAAAGACACGATGGATGGGTCTTGCTGCGCTCATTCGGCGCGAATGATCGATGCTGGCTGGCGGAGCGTGAAGGCTGCCGTCAAGTGATGAAATTCGCCCCGCGCGAAGCGACGGACCAGCCACCGATCAAGCAGGCGTTTCTGAAGGAAACCTGGAATGCGATCCGATTTTCAGAAGAGCCGCCCTTCGTCAAGGCATGGGAAAACCCGCAGCGGACTATGCTCTATTATATCATGGAGTTTGTGGACGCACCGGGCCTCGCTTCAGTGCTCAAGCAGCGCCGACTCCAAGTGGATGAAGCCGTCCAGCTAGGCAATTTCCTCGCGAACGCCTGCATTCGTTTACTGCGTCACGACCTAGTCCACGGCGACATGAAGCCAGAGAATATTCTCATGGGTTCCGCCTACGATTCTGTCTTCTTCAAGCTCATTGATCTGGGATCAAGCTGCGAGGTTTTCTCCCACCACTCGCGCGCCGGCACTCCAAGTTTTCTTGCGCCAGAGCGGTTCAACAACGCACCGATCAGCGAATGCACAGAAATTTTCTCCATCGGCGTCACGATTTACCAAGCTATCACTGGCAGTTTGCCCTATGGCGAAATTGAACGTTTTCAATCCCCTGTATTCCGCGATCCGAAAGCACCCGCCTCGATCAATCCTCTGATCCCACCTTGGCTAGAAACCGTGATTCTGCGCGCCTGCGCGATCAAACCAGAACACCGATATGCTCATTACAGTGAGTTGTTATTTGATTTATCCAACCCACAAAAAGTGCGGCCTTGGCACCCGGAGCACATGCCACTGATTGAGCGCAATCCGGTTCTTTTCTGGAAAATAGCAGCGATGTTTTTCGCAGTGCTCTCGTTCGCTCTGGCAATCCGGCTTGCTCGTTGAGTGATCTGCGGCAAGCCATCATGAATGGCTTTCACCCTCTCAATCACTAAAATCAATGAACTCAATCCATCAGTCAGTCAATCTGGCATGAAGGGTGCTAATATCTGAATTTGTGAACTCTATTTGTCCGCAAATTCCTCATAACGCGCCATTCGACGCAACCCAGCGCCAATGGATCAACGGCTACCTCGCCGGGCTATTTAGCGGGCGTTCCCAATCCGCCACTACAGAAGCGTCTCTCCCCTCGCTCGGTCCCATTCTTTTCCTCTGGGGCACCCAAACAGGTGGAGCTGAGGGACTTGCGAAAAAATTTACCAAAGATGCGAAGCTCCGCGGCTTCGAAGCAAGCGCACTCAGTCTGGACGCAAGCACCCCGGCGGACCTCGCCAACCAATCCCGCACCTGTATCATTACCAGCACCTACGGCGATGGCGAAATGCCAGATAATGCCCAAACCTTCTGGGATGCCCTCAACTCCGACAGCGCCCCAAATTTGGAAAACCTCTCATTCTCCGTCCTCGCACTTGGAGACCGAAATTACACTGAATTCTGCAAAGCCGGAGTGCTCTTCGATGAACGTCTCGCTGCCCTTGGCGCAAAACGCATCCAGCCACGAGTCGATTGCGATGTGGATGACGAAGCCCTCGGCCACAAGTGGTTTGCCAACCTAATGGAAACCCTCGCACCGGATTCAGCCGAATCATCCGCAATTGATTCCGAGAAAACTCAAACCGCAGCTTATAGCAAAAACAACCCCTTCCAAGCCGTTCTAAAAAGTAACCTCCGCCTAACTGGTGATGGCTCAGCCAAGGAAACCCGCCACTTTGAGATTGTTCTCGAAGGCAGCGGCCTCGAATACGAAGCCGGCGATGCGCTCGGTGTGGTGCCTGTGAACTGCCCAGACATCGTTGCTGAAATTCTAACCGCCGCCGGGCTAGCAAGTGACGAACCCGTTCAATTGAAAGACGGCTCCACGATGGGACTACGCCAAGCTCTGACCACCCGCCTCGACCTATCAACCTTCAACTCCGCATTTCCAGCATCAGGGATCAGCGCCCAAGATCTCGTGTCCCCCCTACGCTCGCTCCAGCACCGACTTTACTCGATTTCTTCAAGCCCCAAGGCCCATCCCGGAGAAGTCCACCTCACCGTCGGCATCGTCCGCTACGAACTCGACGGACGTCCGTGCAAAGGTGTTTGTTCCACCTTCCTCGCCGAGCGCGCGGACAGCGGCGTCCCCGTCTTCATTCATAAATCTCCCGGCTTCCGCCTGCCCACTGACACGACCCGTCCTGTTATTATGGTCGGGCCCGGCACCGGCATCGCCCCCTTCCGGGCTTTCCTCGAAGAGCGCCGGGCCACCGCGCCCGATAGCAAAAACTGGCTTTTCTTCGGAGATCAACACGTCGCCACTGATTTCCTCTATCGAGATGAACTCGAAACCCTGTTCAGCGAGGGCGTCCTTACCCACCTCGACACCGCATTTTCCCGCGATCAGCCTGAGAAAATCTACGTCCAGAACCGCATGCTCGAAAATGCCGCTAGACTTTGGGAATGGCTTGAAAACGGCGCCCACATCTATGTCTGCGGCGATGCCAAGCGCATGGCCAAAGACGTCGATGCTGCCCTTCTTCAAATTGTCCGCGAACAAGGCGGCATCTCCGAAGAAGCCGCACAAGCCTTCGTCAACCAACTTAAATCCGAAAAGAGATACCAGCGTGATGTCTATTGATACTAACATCCTCAAGCCCCTCCTTGAGAAGGAGGCTTTCAACGAGGAACAAAAACATTACCTCGACGGATTCTTCGCAGGCGTCCGAGAGCGCGCATTCGTCTTCGCGGATCTTTTCCCGGAAGGTATCCCCGGTGCTGCTATAGCCGCACCACCCACCGAAGAAGACCCTGCCGAACTCACCGCCGAAGAACGCATCAAGCGCGAGGAACACCCGCTGGATTCCTACTACCGCATCGCCGAAAACGCGCGCGGTAAATCAGCTCCCGACAAGGAAGACGCCTTCCGTTTCAAGTGGCATGGACTGTTTTTTCTCTCCCCCATAGAGAACAGCTACATGGCCCGCTTACGCATTCCGGGCGGCCAAATGACTTCCCATCAGCTCCGCGAACTCGCCGCGATTTCCAAGGAAATTACCTCCGGCTACATCCAAGTCACCACTCGCGCTAACCTCCAGATCCGCCTTATCAGCCCGGAGAACACCGTGCCATTCTTGCGCCGCGTCCAAGCCACTGGACTCCACACTCAAGGTGCTGGGGCAGACAACATCCGCAACCTTACTGGGAATCCCACCGCTGGCTTCGATCCCATCGAGCTCATCGACTGCACGCCCTATCTCCGCGCTCTAGCCGATGAAATTCTCCACCACCGGGATTTCTATAACCTTCCGCGTAAGTTCAACATCGCCTTCGATGGCGGTGGCCTCATCGGCTCCGTCCAAGACACCAACGACATCGGCGTCAAAGCAATTCAAACCCCGGATGGCGTTGCCTTCCGCATCGCACTCGGTGGTGCCACCGGTCACAAAGCCTTTGCACGCGATTGCGGAATCCAAGTCTTACCCCACGACATCATACGCGTCGTACTCGCGATGGTCCGTGTTTTCATCCGTCATGGCGACCGCACCAATCGTAAGAAATCCCGTCTCAAGCACCTGCTCGAGACTTGGACGCTCGAACAATACATCGCGGAAACAGAATCCTTACTGGGCACGCTGATCACCCGCGTGCAACTCGATCCCGCCGTCATCAAGTATGCCGAGGAAGAAGTGCCGCACAGCCACATCGGCGCCTACCCGCAGAAACAGGAAGGCCAATACTATCTCGGCATCGCCTTGCCCGCCGGCCAGATCACGCCCAAGCAAATGGCACGTCTCGCCGACCTTGCAGAAAACTACGCATCCGGTGAAATCCGCCTCACCGTTTGGCAGAACATCGTCATCCCTAACATCCCCGCCGCCTATCTTGAGAGTTTTAAAAAAGCCGTCGTCAAGATGGGCCTCGACTGGAAGCAATCCAACGTCGCCAGCGGCATCATCGCCTGCACCGGCAGTCGATTCTGCAAATACGCCGCCACCGACACCAAAAGCCACGCGCTGGAACTCACTCGCCACTTGGAAAAACACATCACGCTAGATCAACCAGTCAATATTCACTTCACCGGCTGCCCCCACTCCTGCGCACAACACTATATGGGAGACATCGGTCTGCTCGGCGCAAAAACCTCCGATGGTCGCCCCGCCTACAATGTCTTCGTCGGCGGTGGCTTCGGCAACCGCGCCAACTGCGGCCGCCAAATTTATCAAGCCATGGCTTTCGATGAACTAAAACCTACCATAGAGCACATGCTCCGCGTCTATCTGAGCAAGCGCGAATCCGCCGTTGAGACATTCCAATCCTTCGTCAATCGCCACGACACCGGAGGCCTACAAGTGCTTTTCACCGACTGAAAGCCAGATGCCTTCGACTTTACAGCGGCTGCCTTCGATCAAACGCTCCCCAGCCGCGGAGCCCCTAACTCTCATCGACCAACTGCTCGCCGAGCAATCCACACTTCAGACTCCCGCCGCCCGCTTTGCAGAAATCCACGACCGCCTACCGGATCTCGCACCCCACTACCGCAGCCTGATCCCGCTCACCAAGCCCGGTTCGGGCGAGCAATACGCCTTCGAGGTCTCGCTAGACCGCTGCACCGGCTGCAAAGCCTGTGTTTCCGCCTGCCACTCGCTCAACGGTCTCGATGACGAGGAAACTTGGCGCGACACCGGAGTTTTGATCGCTCCCGGCTGGCAGCAAACTGTCACCACCGCCTGCCACCACTGCGAGGATCCTGCTTGCATGAATGGCTGCCCCGTCGGCGCTTACGAAAAAGACGCGGACACCGGCATCGTCCGCCACCTTGACGACCAATGCATCGGCTGCTCCTACTGCATTCTCAAATGTCCCTACGACGTCCCGAAGTATTCGAAAAAACGCGGAATCGTCAGAAAGTGCGACATGTGCCACCAGC
>JANMYL010000090.1:0-10358 GCA_031382045.1 Akkermansiaceae bacterium
GAGATCGATGAGCGCGTCTTCTACTTCGCGGAGTGCGATGAGCAGTGTCTGGCGATATTTGGCCAATGCCTCGTCGTAGCGGCTGCGGGCGGCCTGATAGTTTGCTTTGTTGGTGCCGCCGTCGATGAGTGGTGCGGCGACTCCGGCACCGAGGGAGAGCACCCGGTTTTCCCAGTCGAGGAAGCGCTTGATGTCGATGGATTCGAATCCACCGCCGGCACTGAGGCTGAAGTTTGGATAGAATGCTGCCTCTGCGATGCCGATGCGGGCATTGGCGGCGCGGAGTTCTTGCTCGGCGGCGCGGACGTCCGGGCGGCGGTTGAGGACCTCGGCAGGGAGTCCGGCGCGGATTTCGGGCAGGGGGCTGTAGGCGGCGCGGCGGGCGACGGAGAAGCCGGAGGGAGGTGCGCCACAAAGGACGGCGAGCGCGTGCTCGGCGGAGCCGCGTTGGCGCTGGACGATGGCGAGGTCGTTCTCGGCGAGTTCCACTTCGGTGCGTGCGCGGCTGGAGGCGAGACCGTCGGTGAGGCCTGCGTTTAATTTTGAGGTTTGGATTTCGAGCGCTTCTTGGCGGCTTTTCAGGGTGTTTTGCAGCACGGCGTCTTGGGCATCGAGGCCGCGGAGTAGGAAATACTGGCGGGAGACTTCGGTGGCGACGCCGAGTCGCTGGGAGTCTAGCAAGGCCTCGCTGGCGGCGGCTTGGGCGGAAGATGCTTCGAGGGAGCGTTTATTTCTCCCCCAGAGATCGGGGTCGTAGGCGAGGTCGAAGGTGCTGCGGTAATTCTGAGATTCCAGCTCGATGGTTGGGCCGGCCGGGATATTTCCGCGCAAGGCATCGCCGGAGCTGCGGGAGATGCCGCCGCGTCCGGATAGATCGAGGGTGGGGAAAAGTTTGGCGCGGTCCACTCCGACGAGAGCACGCGACGTGTCGACGCGGGCCTTCGCGGCGGCGAGGTCGTTGTTCGCGGCGAGTGCGCGATCGACGAGGCGGGTGAGTTCGCGGTCGTTGAAAAGACGCCACCAGTGATCCGGCAGGCGGGTGGCGGCGGTGGCTTGGGATTGTTTCCATTTCGAGCCGCCGGTCATTCCGGGGAGTTGGAAATCCGGTCCGACAGTGCAAGCTCCGAGGAGCAACGCGGCGGGCAGGATGAGCGCGGGAAATTTCATGGTTTCTTGGGACGGTCGGGGGCTTGGATGAAAACATCAACCTGCTGGCCGACGTAAAGCGGCGGCTCGGTCGGGCGGTTGAGTGAGTAGATCACTTGCAGGACGCGCGTGTCCACGCGCTCGGTGCTGGATCCGGTGAGCGAGACCTTGGGGATGACGTAGGGCTCGATGCGGATGAATTCGAGTGGGAAGGTGACGGTGGGGTCGCCCTTTAGATATCCGTAAGCCGTCTGGCCTTGGCGGATGCGGGTGGCGTTCTGTTCGTCGATGTCGGCGCGGACCTGGAGTTTATTGGTGTCGCCGAGGATCATGGCGGGCGTCTTGGGCGAGGTGGCGGCGTATTCGCCGGCACGGATGTTGAGCTGGATGATGGAGGCGTCGCGTGGGGCAAGGACGGTGAGGCGCTCGATGAGCAGTGAGATGCGCTGGAGCGAGGTCTCTGCGGCGGCGAGCTGGGCACGGGCGGCGGCGAGCTGGGCTTGGGAAACCGCGACGTCTTGCTTGCGGTTTTCAAACTCGTCGAGGCTGACGGCGCGGCTGTCGGTGACGGCTTGGAGGCGGGCAAGCTGAGATTCTAACTTGGCGAGCTGAGCTTGGCTGACGGCAATCTGCGCGCGGGAAATTTCCTGCTGGGCTTGGGTGGAAAGCTGCTCGGCGCGGAGGTCGCGGTCGTCCAGCTTGAGCAGTGGCTGGTTCTTTTTCACCGCGTCGTTGACCTTGACGAAAACCTCGGTAACCAAGCCGGGAAGCGGGACGCCGATGGCGACATTTTCACTGAGTGCTTCTAGGATACCGGTGGCGGCGATGGCTTCCGGATAGGGCTTCAGCGGTGGCATGATGGGCGGGTCGCCCGGTGGCGGCATCTGGCGCTCAGCTTGGGTGCGAGAGACTAGGACGATGGCGACGACGCCGAAAAGGGCGGCCGCGATGGAGCCGTAGCGGAGGAGTTTTGAGAAGAAATTCATGAGCTGATTCACTGGGCGTGTTCGTGGATAAAATGAGGTTGCTCGGAGTGGAGCTGTTCATTGACCTCGACGATTTCTCCGTCGTCCATGCGAGCGATACGGTCGGCGTAGGAGAAGATCCGGTTGTCGTGGGTGACGATGATGACGGCGCGCTCGGGCGAGCGGGCGACTTGACGGAAGAGTTCGAGGACGATCTCGCCGTTCTGGGCGTCGAGCGCGGCGGTCGGCTCGTCGCAGATGACAAGCGGCGGCTCGTGGACGAGGGCACGGGCGATGGCGACGCGTTGCTGCTCGCCGCCGGAGAGTTTGTTAGGTCGTTCTTTCCAGCGGGAGCCGAGGCCAACTTTTTCGAGGATTTCGCGCGAGCGAGTGAGTGCCTTGCCACTGGAAATGCCTTGGATGAGCAGGGGAATGCCGACATTTTCCGCGACGGTCAGGGTGGGGATGAGATTGAATTGTTGGAAAATGAAGCCGATGTTTTTCGCACGGAAGCGGGTGAGCGCGTGGCCTGACATTTTTTCCAGGGAGTTACCTAGGACGTTGATTTCGCCGCTTTCGACACGGAGTGTGCCGGCGATGGCGCTGAGTAGCGTGGTTTTCCCGCAACCGGAGGGGCCGACGAGCATCGTAATTTCACCGTTGCGAGCTTGCAGGTTCACTTGCTTGAGCACGTGGATGCGGCCCGAGCCTTGGCCGAAACTTTTTTCGACGGCTCGGACATCGACCACGATGTCATGGGATGGAGAGGAATCAGGCACGGAAGACCATGGCGGGTTCGTAAAGACTGAGGCGGATGATGCCCATGAGTGCTGCGAGTATGCAAATGAGCTGGATAGTCAGGAATGCGGCGACGGGAATCTGCCAGGGCATGTAGAACGGAGGTTGGCCGTTCTCGATGGCTCCCATGGCGAAGGCGGAGGTGGCTAATAGACCAAGCCCGAAGCCGATGATGCCGACGGTGAGTGCTTGGAAAAGGAGCATGATGCTGAGGCGGAAATTCGACATGCCCATGGCTTTGAGTGCGCCGAGGTGTTTTAAATTATCCAGCACGAAGGCGTAGAATGTCTGGCAGGCGATGGCGAGGCCGACGATGAATCCGATGACCACGGTGGTGCCGAAGGAAATCGGGATGCCGGTATTTTTCACATACCACCAAACGGTGGAGGTGTTGAAATCTCCGTATTTTTTACCCTTGGAGGTGACTTCGTCGCGCGGGTTGGTGCCGAAGCCTTTATTCACGTAGGCACGCAGGCCGGTTGTTTTTTCGATTTCCGCGGCTGCTTGTTCGGAGGTCATGCCTTCCACGGGAGCGGCGATGACGGCGGTGAGCATTTTACGCGACTGGGGCGTGTACTGGAGTGCGCGCTCGTAAGTGGTCCAGATGTAGGGACCGCCGGTGAACGAGCGCATCGCTTTGCAAATACCGACGACGCGGGCCTCGACGTCGTTGATCTCGAACTCATCACCAATTTTGATTTTTTGCGACGGGTCGCTGGGATTTGAGGAGAGGCGGACGGTGGCGAGCTCGTCGATGACGACAGTGTTCGGGAGTCGGAGGTCTTCGAGATTTCCTTCCACCATCCGGCCGGGTGCGCCGGCGAGGGAGGCGGCGTCAACGCCGATGAGCTGGACAGTTTTGAAACTGCCGTCTTCGAGGCGGACGCGCTGAATACCTGAGTAGAGTGGCATGGCCCAGCGGACGGCGGACACCGAGCGGACGCGGGCGACGTCGGTATCGCGCATCGGGTTGGTTTCGTTGACTTGTTCGACGCGCTCCTCGACGACGAAGATGGGCGCGGCGACGTTTTTAAGCGTGGCTGTGGTCCAGCGCATCAAGCCGCAGAAAACGGAGGCTTGTTGGACGATGAGGAAGGTGGCGAAGAACAAGCCTGCGACAAGCATCAGGTATTTGGCCGTGTCGCCGAAGAGCATTTTGAGCGCGAGACCGATCATGCGGGGACGTGAAAAACAACTGACCTTAACCGGGAGAATAGACCGTGCAACCCACGACATGGAATTGTTTTCCTTGGTGCTGCGGGTCCATCCGACAAAATTGCAAAATTTAGCGGGAGGCTGGTCGAGAACTTCACGCGGCTGCTTATGAATTCCTATTTTCCGTGATTGCTTGGAAACTGGCTCAGGCGTGGGTGAAGGCCTCATCGAAGGCGGCGATGATCGTTTCGATGGGTTCGAGGCCGCAGGAGACGCGCAACAAATTAGGCGAGACGCCGCAGCCCTCCGCCCACTCGAGTTCGTGATAGTGGGCGAGTAGGGTGTAAGGGCACACCAGAGTGAATGGCGTGCCGAAGCTCGGACCCTTGCTCAGGCGCAGGGTGTCATAGACTTTGGGGGTCTTTTTCTGGGTCTTTAAAACGAAGGAGAGCAAGCCGCCGTAGCCAGCACCCTTGTGCATCACTGACTCGTAGTTTGCCCTGCAAGTCAGCGAGGGATGCCAGACCTCCGCGACGGCGGGATGATTAGCAAGCCATGCGGCGAGCGCTTGGCCATTGGCATTTACGGTCCCCATCCGCTTGGCGTAGCCTTTGAGATTGGAGAGTAGAACCTCGGCATCCCCGATGTACAAGGGCGCGCTCTCGGTCGAGTCTGCTGTTAAGGATTCGCGTAAGGCATTGGCGACCGGCGAATCGGCGCGGACGGTGGCCATTCCGGCCATGACGTCGCCTTTCCCGGAAATCCATTTCGTGAGGCTACCCGTCACCACATCGGCGAAGCGCAGGGCATCCACGTTCAAGGGGCCGGCGGCGGAGTCATCGATGACGAATGGTGTGCCGCTGTCTTCGCAGGCTTTTGCCACGCGATGGAGGTCGATGGTGCGTAAAAGAGGATTGCTGGGAACCTCGGTGAAAACTCCGGCGAACTCGCCCTGGCGGATACGCATCAAGGCCTCGTCGAAGGATTCTCCGGTGGCGTCATTCAGATAGACGACCCCGTGGCCGAAGAGTTCCTGGACTTTCAAGCTGTCCACGTAGGGAAACTCCAATTGCAGAGTCTTCTTCCCGTCATGCATGCCGGGCAGGGCACGCAGGACGGCGGTGATGGCGGCCATGCCACTGGTGAAAATGAAAGTATCCTCGGGTGCTGCACCGCTGAACTTGGCTAGCGAGCGGGAAAGTAGATGCGACTTCGACCCTTCACGCAAATTTCCGTCTAGGAAATCTTGCGCCTGCCTGCTGCTGACGACTTCGCCTGCGAAGCGCCAATATTCATCCGCTTCGCGCTTGGCCTTGGTAGGGACCACGAGCACTTGCAGGCCGTGGAAGCTGGCGATCCGGACGGCGGTCTGCGCACGGCGCTCGACCCAGCGGTGCGCCCGTTGCACGGAAGCGCGGGTGGGCAGGACGATGACGTCTTCCTGTTCGCTGGCGACTTCGGCTCTGGCGGCTGCGAAAAGTCGCTCCACCGCGGGGTGTTTGAAAAACCGGGGATAGCCGGTGCGCATGCGTTTCACGATTTTCTCGCGGCCTTCTTCGTAACCAAGGATCGAGTCCCAAGTCGGCAAGCAAACCGAGCATGCGTGAGGAGAATCCGGAAGCGGCAGCCCCAGATCCTGTTCCTGCCATGCCGGGTCGGCTGATAGGTCGCGCTTCACCTCGCCTCCATGCCCCGGTCTCGGACTTAGGGCAAGTCGGATCAACTCGGATCGGCGAACAAATCCGCGAGATACAAAAAAATCAGCGCGGTTTGGTGCGTTCGGGCTCGACGATGATCGAGGTGCGGGGGGCTTTTTGGGCTTCTGGGGCGGTGTGATCACCGGTGCTGAGATCGATGTTCGTCAAGGTTTGCTGACCTTGGTTTTGAGAAATGGAGTTTTCAGTGTAAGAGGCGGCGGAGAGTCCTTTTTCTAAAATCAAGCCGGGACCGAGGTTGTGGGTAGCTTGGTTGGAAGTGACAGGAATACTGGCGGCGGCACGGATGACGAGGCCACCGAGGAGATTGGCGCGGGCGATGTTGGCGGAAATTTTCCCACTCCCGGCAGAATCGAACACGAGGCCAAACTCGCGGTTGGCGATGAGTTGGTTGCCCTCGATGATGGCAGAGGCGCGCCCGTTGTCAGCGTGGATGCCGTTGCGGCTGTTGCCTTCGCAGCGGTTATTGATGAGAGTGGCGGCGGCTCCATTCCATGACTCGATGCCGTGCTCGAAATTTTCGAGTGACTCACAATCCCGGACCTCAAGCGTGCAGCCTTGGCCGGTCGCGGACACTCCGTTCCAGCCGTTATTGGAGAACCGGCTGCGACTGACCATGACCTTGCCGCCCTCGATGACGGCGAGGCCGTGGCCGCTTGCATCCGTGAAGCGGCAATCCGCAAAAGTAACCTGCCCGCCGCGCACAAGGGCAGCGGAAAAGCGTTCGCTGCCGGGGGCGAAGGATTCGTGGCGGAAGGTGATGCCGCTGATCCGCGCGCCTTTGGCATCGGGTCCGATTGAAATCGCGCTGCCGTTCTCTGGGGCGCACTCGACGATGGTTTCTGCGAATCCGGCACCTTGGAGCTCGACGGCGGCGTTGATGACGAGCGGTCCTTTCCAGGTCGCGATGCCGAGGACGATGCGGTCGCGGTCGCGCGCGTTGGCGAGTGCTTCTGCGGGCGTGGCGAAGTCGCCGGGGACGTGGAGGGTGCGGGTGTAGCTGGAAAGTTTCTCCAGCCGCGAGGCGATTTCCGGATTTCCGGGAGTGAGTGAGTTGGCTTCGCGGAGCCAGTCGAGCGCTTGTTGGTCGAACTGCCCTTGATCGCGGGCCACGGCCATTTGCAAAAGTCCGGCAGCCTTCGCTTGATCTGCGGCGATCTTTTCCACCGCGGCGGTGGCGGCGGCGAGGATCGATTTTGCGTCCGGGTCGTGGGGCGTTTTGGTCAGAATTCCTTGCGCGGTGGCGGTGGCGTCGGCCCACCGCCGCTGATCGAGTGCTTGGCGGGCGGAGGCGATGGCGGCGCTGCGGGACTGATTGGCGCGGGCGGTGGCGACTTGCTCTAGCAGGGAGGTGGTGTCCTTTTCCGTGGGAAATTTTGCAAGCACTTGGCGGGCGGCGGAGGCGGCTTCGTCGAGGCGTCCGGCTTCGAGTTCGGCAGTGGCCTGACCGTTCCAGTAGCCGATGAACTGGGTTTGTTCTTCCACCATGCCGACCTCGATGCTGTGGCGGCCGCGCTGCACGAGGGTGGAGCTGGGATCGATGGTCTCAATCTCGGTAAACGCGCTGGCCGCATCTTGCCAGCGGCGATTTTCGACCATGATCGAGCCTTGGTTTGCGAGGAATTCCATGCGCGTCTGGCGCTGCTGTTTCTTGTTATCCTCGTTTTTTAGGTAGATCCAAGTGCCGCCGCCAAGTCCGGTGAGGAGTGCCACGAGGCAAGCGAGGAAGAAAACTGCGCGACGGGGGCGCGGGTTCTCGTCCGGACCCGGTCCGAGGGTTTTGCGGGTGTCTGGGAGCGTCATTTGCAGAAATTTTAGCCAACGAATCTTTGCACGATGGGCATCCGGCGGCCGATTCCGAATGCCTTGGATGTCACGCGCAGGCCGGGTGCGGCTTGGTGGCGTTTCCACTCGTTGAGGTCCACGCGGCGCTGCACCCAGCGGACGGTGGCTTCCTCGTAGCCTCGGGAAATGATCTCGTCGGCGGAGAGCTGGTTTTCTACGTAAAGTTCGAGGATGGCGTCGAGGATTTCGTAGGGCGGGAGCGTGTCTTGGTCCTTTTGGTCCGGGCGGAGCTCGGCGCTTGGTGGCTTGTCGAGGGTGTTCCAAGGGATGATTTCCCGCTCGCGGTTGATCCAGCGCGAGACTTCGTAAACCCGGCATTTTGGTAGGTCGGAGATGACTGCGAGGCCGCCGCACATGTCGCCGTAAATCGTGCAATAACCCACGGCGAGTTCGCTCTTGTTGCCGGTGGTGAGGAGGAGGTGGTTCTCTTTGTTGGAAAGCGCCATGAGCAGGAGTCCGCGGAGGCGGGCTTGCATGTTTTCCTCGGTGACGTCTTCGGGTTTCCCCTCGAATACCGGCTGCATCGTCGCCTTGATGGCTTCAAAAGCATTTTTGATCGGCACCTCGTCGCAGCGGATACCGAGATTTTTCGCCAGCGCGAACGAGTCGTCCACGCTGCCGCGCGAGGAGTAGGGGCTGGGCATTGTGAGGCCGCGGACGTTTTCTGGGCCGAGCGCTTCGGCGGCGATGACGGCGGTGAGCGCGGAGTCGATCCCACCGCTGAGACCAAGGCAGACGCTGGAAAACCCGCATTTCGTGACGTAGTCGCGGACGCCCAGGACGAGGGCGTTGTAGAGGTCCGCTGCGTCGCACGAGTCGAGCGGGGCATCGTCTTCCACAGCGGAAAATGGATTGACCACGGCGCAAGTTTCTTTGAATCCCGTTAGCTGGCTGGCGATGCGGCCGTTGGCGTCGGTGACCAGCGAGTGGCCGTCGAAAACGAGTTGGTCGTTAGCACCGACGGCGTTGCAATAGACGAGTGGGACTTTTGCCTTGCGGGCGATGCCGCCGATCATCGCGCGGCGGAGGAGCGGCTTGCCGAGGTGGAACGGCGAGGCGCTGAGATTGAGCAGCAGGTCGATGCCTTTTGCGGCGAGTTCATCGACAGGATCGCGGTCGTAAAACGGGCGCTGCAAGTAATCCTCCGTCCAGATATCTTCGCAGATCGTCACGCCGATGCGGCGGCCATTCCAAAGAATCGGCTCGCAGGAATCACCGGGTTCGAAATAGCGGCGCTCGTCGAAAACATCGTAAGTGGGCAGGAGAGTTTTCCAGACGCGGTGCTGAATTTCTCCGTTCTCCAGCCAGGCGGCGGCGTTGCGGAATGGCTTACCCGGTCGCGTCGGATGGTGGTGGTCCACGTAGCCGACGAGCAGCGGCACCTCGCGGATTTCCCCGGCCAGGTAGTCGAGCGCTTGCAGGCATTTCGGGACGAAATGGGATTTAAAAACCAAGTCTCGCGGCGGGTAGCCAACGAGCGAAAGCTCGGGCGTGATCACGATTTCTGCGCCGGCTTCCAGGCACTCGCGGTAGGCTGCGAGGATGCGTTTCACGTTGCCGGGGAAGTCCCCGATGACCGAGTTGATTTGGGCGATGCCGATGTTCATGAGCGAGCTCAGAAAACACTCGCAAACGGTGGTGGGCAAAAGGAAAAAACATTTTGGCAGAATGTGGCGGTGGTCAGTGGCTTTTGCTGGCTGGCCGCGAGGCGGAGGTGTGGGAGAGGAAGGCGGCGCATTCGCAGAATGTGGCAGGCGCGTCTGTGACCGTCGCTAACTGGTCTTGTGGCTGGGATGTGAGAGAGAAAAGCGATGAAGAAAAGAAGCTTCGCGCACTTCAACAGCATCGACGCTCGCAGAGCGACGCTACAAGGCCACGCATTCGGAGAATGTAGCGGCGCGTCTGTGACCGTTGCTAACTGGCCGCGAGGCAGAGATGTGAGAGAGAAAAACGATGAAGAAGCTTCGCGCACTTCAGCAGCATCGACGCTCGCAGAGCGACGCTACAAGGCGGCGTGGCGGCTGAGGAATTCGTCTGCCATCGCACCGTAAGCTTGGGCTCCGAGGCCGCTGGGGTCGTGCTCGAAGATGGTTTTGCCGTGGCTGGGTGCTTCACCGATGCGGATCGTCCGCGGGATCATGGTGCGATACATCTGATCTGGAAAAAATTTGGACACTTCTTCGACGACTTGCCGTGAGAGCAGGGTGCGGCCGTCATACATCGTCATCACGATGCCTTCGAGTTTGATTCCGGGATTGGCATCTGAGCCACGGATCTGGTCGATAACATGGACGATCTTTGCCAAGCCTTCGAGGCCGAACCACTCGCACTGGAGCGGGATGAGAATTTCATCCGCGGCGGCGAGCGCGGAGGTCATGAGCACGCCGAGCGAGGGCGGGGTGTCGAGGATGCAGTATTCGAAGAGATCGTTTGGTTTGAGTGCTTGGAGGATATTTCGCAGGCGAGTGAGGTGGTCATCGCTGCGGGCGAGCTCTATTTCCACGCCGGCCAGGTCCATTTCCGAGGGGATCATGGAGAGATTTTCGCGGCCGGTGGGCACGATTTGTTGGGCTACAGTGGTGTCGCCGAGTAGGACGGGATACATACTGCAGCCATCCGGCGGCTCGATGCCTAGGCCGCTGGTGCAGTTTGCCTGTGGGTCGAGATCGATGAGTAGCACCCGTTGGCCACGCAGCGCGAGGGCGGCGGAGAGGTTGAGGGCGGTGGTGGTTTT
>JANMYL010000146.1:0-7240 GCA_031382045.1 Akkermansiaceae bacterium
CCCGGTAAGCCCTTCACCCTTGCCCTCACGCTGGAGCACCCCGGAAAATGGCATAGCTACTATCAAAATAGCGGTGGCATCGAACAACCCTTGGCCATCAAGTGGGCCCTCCCGCCAGGTTTCTCTGTCGGCCCGATCCAGTGGCCGACTCCCGAGGTCAAGGACAGCTACTTCGGGAAAAGCTTCGTCTATCCTGGCAACCCGGTGTTCCTCGTTGAAATCACCGCGCCGGCCTCCCTTCAAGCTGGCAAAACCATCACGCTCACTGCCGACGCATCCTGGCAGATTTGTGAAGAAAGATGCCTCAACGAACAGAAATCCTTCACTCTCGATCTTCCTGTGGCGGCCGCGACGGAAAAAAATCCTGCAAACGCCGCGTTGTTCGAAAAAGCGCGTGCCAGCCAACCTGCAAAACTCACCGACGCCAAAATCTCCGCACAGCCGGACGGAAACCAAATCCTACTCCGCGTGGAATCCCTGGAAACCGCTCCCACGGATTTTATTTCAGACCAACCCTTCGTCAAATCCGCCAGCTCCGGCGGCTCGATCCAGCGCGAGGGCGATGCGTGGCTGATCCGCCTGCCCCGCGCGACCAAGGACGCCTTCGACAACGACATCCCACAGGGAAATTCCTTTTCCGGCATTCTTCTCGGTACGCGACCAATTCTGATTCCAGAGACAATGATCGGAACTCCCGCCGCCACCAGCACCAGCATCCCCACAGTTCCTAAATCCCTGCCGCTTTCAGCATTTCTCAAAATCTTCGGCGGCATGTTCCTAGGCGGGCTAATCCTCAATCTCATGCCATGCGTGTTTCCCGTCATCGGGCTCAAAATCATGGGCTTCGTCCAACAGGCCGGGCATGACCGAAAAAAAATTGCCCTCCACGGATTAGTCTTTGCCGCCGGTGTGCTGCTCTCCTTTTGGGCACTTTCTCTCGCACTTTTTCTGGGAGGAATCACCAGTTGGGGCAACCAACTGCAAGATCCACGCGTCACCCTTGGGACGATCCTCATTATGCTGCTCTTGGGTATGAACTTGTTCGGTGTCTTTGAAATTGGCACTTCCGCCACCGGGATCGGTGGAAATTTGGTCCAAAAACAAGGCATCGCCGGCACCTTCTTCTCCGGAGTATTAGCCACGCTGATCGCCACGCCCTGTTCCGGCCCATTTCTAGCAGTCGCCATCGGGGTCGCCGTGACCTTACCCGCGCTGCCTTTTTTCACCGCATTCACCTTCATGGCCATCGGCTTGGCTCTGCCGTATCTTGTGCTCTCTATATTTCCCGCCTTCGTCGAAAAACTGCCGCGCCCAGGACCGTGGATGGAGTCGTTCAAACAGGGAATGTCGTTTCTCCTGTTCGCCACTGCGGCTATTTTCCTCTGGGTTTACAGCGCCCAAGTCTTCGACCTCAACGAAGGACAAAAAGGCCTCTGGGTCATGCTCGGACTCAGTGCCGTCGCCACCGCGGCTTGGATCTATGGTCGCTGGAATCAGCCCGTCAGGAGCTTTTCCACCCGCATCACGGCCAAAATCTTGGCCGCGCTTCTCTGCACCGGAGGCATTCTCCTGGCTTGGCCTTGGCCAGCCCCACAACCGGAAGTCGCCGCCGGGCAGGCTAAAATATTAGCCGAATGGGGCACTTGGTCTCAAGCAGAAGAAGACCGCCTGCTCGCCCAAGGTAAGCCGGTTTTTGTCGATTACACCGCCAAGTGGTGCCTCACCTGCCAGCTCAACAAGAGCCGCGCATACCCCCAACCCGTGATCGATTTGATCAAGAAAAAAGGTATTGCCCTCCTCAGGGCGGACAAGACCAACCCTAGCCCCGCCATCGACGCCAAGCTTAAAGAAATGGGCCGCAGCGCCATTCCGGTAAATATCCTGCTCGTCCCTGGCAAGGAGCCGCACATCACACCGGCCCTGCTCACTGCAGAATACCTGACAGAGATCTTCACTAACGTCGATAGCACGGCCTCAAAATCCGACTGAGCAGCCAGAACGCCATTGAGCATTCTACACATGGCCAATCCAGCGTGCGCAAAAGCAGCAGAAGCCCGTAAAATCAGGCATTTCAACTATTCTAACGCACAACCCATCCGATGGGTCAAATTGATACCAAAAAGCCGCCCAATCCAGCTCGATTGAAAATCAAGCAACTCTTATCCGGCACATCCTCACTGCCGATGCTCTGCGGGATCGCCTCGCATCATGCAGGAGTCAATACCGCGGCGAGGCCTACTCTATAGCGGATTTTAAGATTATAATAGTTACCGGTATTATAATGAAACTAGGGAACTGTTATCACAACTGATCCAGCCCTTTCAGCATCTTAAAAATCCCCTCGATCTATTCGGTGCGTTTCTTTTTGCTCTGGTCGAACATAGCCGACACAGCCTCGGAATAACAAAAAACGGCAACACCATTGTCGCCGCCACGCTAATACTCCAAGCGCAGCCAGTGGGTAAGTCCGCACTTTTCCTCGGCAGCGCGCTCGCGTTCTCAGTCACTGTAGCGGCGGTCTGCGACCGTCGCTGATTCCCTGCCCTCCCGGGTTTCCGACTAACCACTAGCCCGATCAAACACCGATACAATCGCGAAACTTCCTCCCATTTCCCCACATCAAATCCCGCACCCTGATCGCAAAAATACGCTCGCACCAAGCCTTCCCCGCCTTCCCGCGCATTCCCGGGCCCTTTTACCATTTCCCTTCTTTCCGCCACCCAACGCTTCGCCATAGCTGCTCCAGCGGTAGTCCGCCTGATCCTTCAACATCCCAGCACGCACCGGATTCAAGTCGATGTAAGCCGAAATCGTTCTCGCCGCCACGCCGTCTTCCACGATCACGTTCTTGAAGCGATCCTCCCACAGCGTCCCCGTGCGTGTATGCGCTCGGTTGAACCACTGAGTAAAGCGTTGCAGCAAGCCCTTCATGAATTCGCCCAAATCCTGCATGCGGTAGGTGAATCGCTTGTGGATCGCCGCCAGCGACCCACCCATTCCACCTTTGTTCGAGTAAACTGCTGTCCTCGCATCCATCAATTCTTTCTCCACTCCGGTCACGAAAGCCTCGCCGTAAATCGCCGTAAATCGCCGTAAATCGCCCACAGTCGCCGACAGTCGCTTCAGCAATTCCTCATCCGACAACCACCGCGTCACACGCCGCTCCGAGCTTGTTCAACTAAACGGCGCAGACGAAGTCTCCGTTATCGCTGCGACTTCGCAGCACCCTTTATTGTCGGCTTATTCGGCTTATTTTTTTCCAGCGTAGACAACCCGTATCTAGTGGTCTCGACAGTCAACGCACCACAGTTATTACAGTAATGTGCTGGCAACACATCTGAAGTCTCCTGCATCACATGATTACGCCATTGTGCCGCCTTGAAGGTGAGGTTGCGAAGTGAAACCTGGCCCGTCAGAAGGAATGCTAAAATTCCGCCTCCGCCACCAATATGTGTATCTCCTTCAATCATTTCGTCGCTACATTTGGGGCATTTCATCGCATGTGGTTTCTGCCGAACGTCTAGCTTTGGCACTAGCAAAATGGTAGCTCTAATTCAAGAAATACCTTATCGCCGGTTGCCACTAGCATTTTGTTTCAGTTAAACGACGCAGACGAAGTCTTCGCTATCGCTGCGACTTCGTAGCACCCTTTATTGTTCGGAGTTGCGTCCTTCGAGCTTCCACTGATATGCGATATTGCTCCCTCGCTTTAGTGCCACTCCGCTTACCCAGCTGCGATCTTCCTCATCTAAGTCTAGTCGTGGAAAAAAGAAGATGTCTCCAAATTCTGCACGACGAGTATGAATGCCGGAAATATTCAACCAGGTGAAGCTAACTTCCTCTATGTACTCAAACCCTTCAGCACAACTGTCTGTCTCAGCGAACTTAACGAGTGACTTCTCGATCTGATTTGCAAGTTCCGCAGCAATCGATTCCGTAACAAAGGTATTAGGTAGGGCAGGGGAAACCGATACGTGGGTAAATTCATGGAGCGCACGCAACTTCTCCTCCGCTGATGACTCCATCGCACTATCGTATGAATGCTGGAGTTGCTCCTCGCAACCTACTAGGAGAAGTAATGTTGAAATGATGAAATAACGCATATTTTCTTCCTAACGTCAAAGACCATCCGACGGCGAGTGTGCAGTCTGAAAACCAACAAGGCGACTTATCACAGGTCGCCAATGCGTCTTGTTCGCCGTTGGTTTGATTGTGGACGCTGCTCATGATTGATTCGGTAAAATCTGACGAAGTGTGGAGACGATCGCTCGACATTCAAGCCGCTGCATAGGCCAAGTCATCAATCCTGCTACAAGACTTGCGACACAGTAGCTCTGCCAAAGCGGAGCTTGAGGAAAACAGTCTCGATAAATCTGAGCCGCCATACCCGCGAAAACGAAAAGAAACGTGATACACAGGATAGGCCTTAACACTCGAACGCCACTCTTGGCCTCAACTGCTGCAGCTACGAGCGCCTTATCAAGCTGGACAGTGGAAAGGCTTGAGTAAGCATCAACACTACGTCCAAGCTGCTTGCGAATCCGAGCCGCATTCGGGGAGCGCTGGGGAATCAAATATGCAAACGCTGAACCGATTGCGCCACCGACAATCATCGGCCACACATCTGCGAGTACAGCAGTTAAACTGGGCATGTTCATGGGCTGTCGGATATAGTGTGTGTTTGATCTCGGTGAACATCTAGCTTATCCACGGCAGGGATGGAAGCTCGAATTCAAACTGGAGCGTTACCCGCCGTTGGATGGAGCGTCTTTTTCGCCTTGTCTTGTGATGAAGGATGTCTGTCAGATCGGTTCAACAGCGGCGGTATCGAAAACCCTCCTGCCAAAATACCCAGACGCAACAGAGGCGGTATTGCGATCAATCCAACCCATACATGAAGTGGCCCAGTCGAGAAGCTCCCAAAAAGCAGCCAATTGAGCGAGTTCAGCACGACGCTCAATGCTGCAATCATCAATCCTGTGATCAGATAGGTTCCTAGCAGTCGAATTACTCCATCTATGCTTAGTAGGTAAAATCGTGCAAACTTCCTAATCGTGTCCATGAACTGCAAATGATTAAAATATATTTATGAATCCTTAGGCCATCCACGGCGAAATGGAAGCTCGAATTCAAAGAAGAACGTTATCGCCGGTTGCCACGAGCGTCTTGTTGAACTAAGCCGCTGCGCGGCAGTCTGAAAGACGAGTTGCTCGCGTGGCGGGGTGGGATCGAGAGTTGGAGGGTTGCGGGGCTGGCTGTCACTGTTGTGGGGCTTATGCAAAACAACAACAATACCAATCCCGACAACAGCTCAAATCAAACCTCGATTCGCCGCAAGCTCCAAGCCAAAAAGCCGTACAATCGCACCGACGAGGCGGGCTACCAGAAGCTTCCGCATGGACTCCGGCCTTTCGGCGGATGCGCCTACGGTCCCACGCGATCGGCGACTCGCGCGTAGTTTCCGTTAGCGAAACTCATGTTAGTTTCCGCTGGAAAGACCGCGCCAACGGCGGCGCCCAACGCATCGAAAAGCTCGAAGGTACGGAGTCCGTAAAAAGATATCTCCGTCACGTCCTACCGCGCGGCCTGCGGGCCGTCCGCTACTACGGCTTCTGCCACCCTGCGGCCAAAGCCAAACGCGAGCGTATCGCCTTCCACACCGGACGGCCGCTGCTCATCGGCGCGCTGCCAGCACCTCCCGTAAAGCCACCCCATGTCGTCGCCTGCCGGTGCTGCGGTGAGCCGATGAAAAAACTGCTGCGCCTGTTGCCCGCATGGAGTTCCAGCCGCGCGCCACCTCCGATTAGACGATCCTGCGCATGATCCACACGCATCACACCACCCCGATGAAAGGCAGCATTTTCCAATCCCATGGACCTTGCCGGGGCGAGCTGTGTCCGTCAGGTGGAAATCACAAGTGTTTGGCGGCTTCTTGCGCAAATCCACTTGATTCCACACCGGTGAATCCCGTCGGATTCATGCCAAACACCGTGCGATTCAGCCTCACGATGATGATCTGCTGGCTCAAACAGCCGCATCTGGCAGAAAAGCAGCAAACACAAAACGCATACCGCGTCGCATGTTTATACCGATATAGATAAGGAGCGCGTCACACGTCGCTCCGGGCTTGTTCAACTAAACGGCGCAGACGAAGTCTTCGCTATCGCTGCGACTTCGCAGCACCCTTTATTGTTCGCTTTCTTGTTGTTATGATCTGTAGGTGTCGATGTCAATTGAAGCTCCTGTGGCGGCGATGAAAGACACAACCCTCTTCGAAAAGCCAAAGATTGGAGTGGAAACATCTTGGGAAATCGGAAAATACAAAACCACCTGAAAAGTTGCTTGAGCATCGAAGTCTCGGATTGCCGAGGCAAAATATTCTAGATGTGGTTCTAGAATATCCACGGATCTCTCGGCAAGGTTGTAGATGTCTATAAGGGCTGAAAACGTCTCCAGTTCCGCGTAATGCAAAATGGACGTCTTGGGAATCTTCCGCTTGGGATTACTCGTGTGCTTGGCGACAGATTTGTCTGGCGAAAACGGAATACGGCCGGAAAATTCGTGAGGATCGAAGTCGCCGTGGATGCCAAAGTAGATGTAAGCGGTCGGGGTCGACATGTTCTCTAGCGAACGTCTAGCTCATCCGCGGCGACATGGAAGCCTGAAAAACAAACTGGATGCTTGTCGCCGTCGGATGGAGCGTCTTGTTGAACAGAGCCGCTGCGCGGCGATTGCATGATGCGACGTTGCAAGGGGTGACATTAGCCGTTAGTCTGATCTCGCTTATGAAAAAAAAGATAAACGCACTCACATCGACTCCTTGGTATCAAGACTTCACCCGTTTCGTCCAGCTCAAAGGTCTCTCCGAGAACAGCCGTGACACCTACGACCGCTGGGTTCTCCACCTAAGCCGTCACTTCCCCGATCAGGATCTCCCCACGCTTCCCCCGCACCGCGTGCTCGACTTCCTGATCCACCTTTAGAACGAACGCAAGCTCGCCCCCTCCACCCTCAATCAAGCCGTCTGCGGCCTGCGCACCCTCTACCGCGACCACCTCGGCCTCGACTGGGACATTTGGAAAAAGATCCACATCAAGCGCGAAGAGCCGCTGCCCCACATCCTCACCCGCGACGAAATCACCAAGCTCCTTGGCACTTTCCGCGACGGCCGCTATCGCGTCAATAGGGTCAGTCCTAGATTATAGACTTGATATTAAATAATCTAGGACTGGTACCATTT
>JANMYL010000199.1:0-4931 GCA_031382045.1 Akkermansiaceae bacterium
ACGCAACTTCGTCGTCTCAGGCACCCACGGCAAGACCACCACTTCTTCCATGCTCGCATGGATCCTCGTCAACGCTGGCCGCGATCCCGGCTACATGATTGGCGGACTGCCAAAAAATCTCGGCGGTGGCGCACATTTCACTGACTCAGAATTCAATGTCCTCGAAGGCGACGAATACGACACCGCCTTCTTCGACAAACGCTCAAAATTCCTCCACTACCTGCCAGAGTGCGTCGTCATCAACAACGTCGAATTCGACCACGCAGACATCTATAATAATCTGGACGAAATTAAACTTACCTTTCGCCGCCTGCTCAACATCGTCCCCCGCAACGGCGTAGCCTACATCAACGGCGACGAGTCAAACTGCCTCGACGTCGCGAAAAACGCGCCCTGTCCCGTCACCACCGTCGGCCTCGGCGAGAACTGCACGTTGCGGATCGAAAATATCAACTATCAGCCCGACCGTAGCTCCTTCACCCTCGGCAAAGTCCCCTACTCCACCCGCATGACCGGCGAGTTCAATGTCCGCAACGCCGCCATGGCCATCGCAGTCGCCACCTTCGCTGGCCTCACTCAAGATGAAATCCGGGCCGGGCTCGAATCCTTCGACGGTGTCGCCCGCCGACAAGAGCTAAAGGGCGAAGTCTGCGGTATCAAAATCATCGATGACTTCGCCCATCACCCCACCGCCATCCGCCTCGCCGTGCAAAGTTTGCGCCAGCGCCATCCAGAGTCGCGGCTGTGGATTTTATTTGAACCACGCTCCAACACGACTCGCCGTGCCATTTTCCAAATAGAACTTGCAGAAGCCCTCGCCGCTGCAGATTTCGCCATCGTCGCCGCCATCCCCGACCTCCATAAAATCCCGGAAAATGACCGTCTCGATCCCGACCAACTCTCCGCCGATATCGCCCGCCTCGGCGGTAAAGGTTTCTATCTACCCGACATCGAAACCATCATCGATAAGGTCAAGGAACACGCCAAGCCCGGCGACGTCATCGCTGTCCTCAGCAACGGGGGCTTCGGCGGAATTCACAAAAAATTACTAACTGCTCTAGCGTGAAGCCCTTCTCGGTCAAATACGCTGTCGCATCCTGAAACCAAGAGCCTGTTAATCTAACGGGAAATTCATTCGACCAGACAAATCAACGACGTCGCTTTCAAAAATTTTACGGTATCAATTGTGTCATCCTCTTTTCGGAAGAGAAGTCCCAGCGTAAGCTCTATAAAGAGTCATTGCTTCTTGTGTAACGGCTTGGATGTAGGAACCACCTCCTAAAAGTAGCAGCACCCCTTCGCCTTGAGAACCAGTCCCGGTGGCGGGTCCCAATGTCACTGTTGCATTTACGGCAAGATTTACTTCATTGGCAGCGAAAACCGCCCTGGCATACATTTGAGCATCTTTCACCGCGTTTCCTAAGCCTGCGAATAACATAACAGGGTTTGGTCAAAATGCTCCTCCTGCAACATCGTTCCACATCCATCCCAGCTCATCGGAGCTGCTTTGCACGAAATCCTGCACTGGAGAGAGTAACGAATTGAATGTGTAAGCGGCAGTTATTTTGGCCGATCCCCAAGACCCTCCACTCTTCGCACACAGCCCAAACGGATCGTTAAGGCAGATGGGATTCCCATCTGCATAGGAGAGCCCAACCGACTCGGATTCCAGATGCTCGTCGAGGCTGAGGGGCTCGGCGCTAACGGCAAATAGGTCGCTGTAATCCTGCGACAAGCAGGAGGCGGAAGCCTTTGGCATGAGGTGAGCCACGCCGCCAACAGCAGCCCGAGGACCGCAAGGAGCGGCCCAAGTTTGACGGACTGGGTTTGAGAACGATGCATCGCGCTCAGGGTTAGCGGCTTTTCTCCCGGCTAAAAAGTAAGGATGAACTCTTGCGACTTGATTTAGAAGCTGGCTTTGTCCTGGGGATTTTCCGCCGGGTGGGTGAGGAAGTGAACGGCCTTGAGCTGCTCGATGCTGACTTGGGTGTAAACGGCGGTGATTTTGAAGTTCTGGTGGCCGAGGAGTTGCTAGTTGTATTGGATGTCAGCGCCGCCTTCGAGGATGTGGATGGCACAGTTCTGGCGCATCAGATGACAACTTACGGGGCGGACTTCTTCGGAGTAGCGGGTGATCTAGGTCAGCGCACGAAAGGCCGAAGAGAACTGTGACTGCGGCGAGTAATGCTGCCGAGGCTATTCCCCGAGGGAACATCCGAGGAGGGACCCAGCTTTGCTGGGAGGCACCCGGACCGAGATGCAGCATTACACCGCACACATCACATGAACCCGCAGCCTAGCAGCACCCGTGACAGCACGTTGGGATGGATAAAGGGTGCGGAGCGACGATCTTCCGGGAGAAAGTTGCTAGCGCAAACCTGAGAGTGGTTTTCAAACCGCGAGGTATTTCGGCAATACAAGCCGCAGATCTTTTGCGACCTTCAAAAGCTGCCTTTCAAAAGAATCCGTAACCACTATGGACGTGAAAAAAGCCTCGTTTACTTCTCTCTCGGCAAGAGTGATCTGCCCCATGTAGCGGGCATTCAGATCACTGAGTCTTGGACTTTTTTGTCGATCATCCATCGCAGCAAGTCCTCTCTCTTTGTTGTTCAATAACACGATGGAGAAATAATTATCTCCCGGCTCAAATGAAACGGAAAGTGTCCATGATTTCCCAATGAATTCGACCATGTAAGCACGACCGCTGATTGCTTTTGGTTGAGCGACAAAACCAAGTTCTTGTAAGAATGGAATAAAAGCCTGATCTATTATTCGACTGAAATCTTGATCGTTCATTGCTTGCTGATTTTGAGACTGCCGGGATGGAGCTTCTGATAGTTTTGCATCATATTCTGCTCCATCTGGTAGAAAATGCTTGCGTCTTTCGTGTTGCATCAGTGCCGATGTCCATAATCGGCCTGCCACTGCGCATCTGATCGAGAATCCATTTTCGATTATACTGCATCATCGAACTTGTGACCTGATCGGCAGTGCCTGTGAATGCTGGCATGTCGTTCAAAATCTTAGCACCGGGAACCCCTCTGGCTGCTTCCGTCACACGGCTCATCGTTTCTCCGACAATTACATGACCTCGGCCTGCTGTATTTGCGGCAATGCTCCAGCGGCCAAAATCGCTGTATCCCCCCATTGCCGGGCCGCTCAGCGAAAAAAGCAGCGTCAGCAGACAAACGAGTAGTTGATTCATGATTTACTCATACATTTTTGCCGCCATCAGGATGTCACCTATCACTTTCCAGTCTGGTTGTAAGGGAACGGGTTTGCCTTGGTTGATGTAGTAACCGTCCATGTCTTCGACCCATGCGCCGACTGCTTCAAGGAATCGTTCCAAGGTCGCGTTTTCCCAAGATTCAGGGTTGTCGTGTAGGTCTTTGCTTAGAGCTTTCGCGAATCCGACGAAGTCTTCACGCGAGCGTATCGAGTTTATGTGTTCTGTGAGCGTCATAGTTTATTGTCCTCTTACACGAATTGAAGTGCCTCCGTTTGTAGTCGTAAATTTCCATGCTTCTGCGGCCGCTTCTTGCGGCGTGGCCATGCGGTATGGGATTGGCACTTCAGCCTGCTGAAAACTCAACAAACGATGGTTATCCAACGTAGACATGCTTCCCCCTCTTTCGACAAGTCGGACGGGTGGAATGCTGGTCGGATTGACGCTCCCGTTACGAAGTCCTGCAGCTAGATCGTCAATCGTACCTCCCGCACTGAAATTGCGACGGATGCTGCTCTGACTGAACCGAACCGCAGCAGAGTCTATTATATTTGCAGCAAAGGTGGAGGAGACAAATTCGTCCATTGCTCCGTAAGCCGATCCGCAACAGCAGAGCAGCGCCAGTAATAGTCTTATGAAGTGATACATTTCAGGTCTGCATGTGCGATTCCCAGATGGCCATAGTTTCAGATAGCACTAAATCCTCTGGCTGATTCAAATATTTAGTGAATGTGGTTTCCTCCGATTCAATAGAGATAGTTTCGAACTCCCACTCGTCGCTTGACCAAACTGTGATTCTTCCAATCGTAGCTTTGCCTTGAGCATCTACGAGACGCGATGGTTTTTCTTCAGAATCGTTTATCTGCAAATCTATCACGATGCCGCGCTGAGATAGAGCATCAACAAATTGTTCTAGCTTGGAAAACGGATCGTAGTTCATCGAAATTTGGTGGCTGTATGTTGAATATTGGTGGCAGGTGGAAGCTGGGGAACTTGCAACCCTTTTTGTGCTGCCAGCCGTCCTTCCAAGGTGCTTGGACTTAGAATTTTCGCCCATCCCTCTTGAGTTGCTTTGAGAGAGGATGAAGGGACATTGAATTCCACATACAGCGATCCCGTCCTCGCTTGAGCTTGGTATGCAAGTGGACTTGCCGGGCTTGCAACGTGGGTGGTTCCACTCAGGCTCTGTTGAACCATCTTCGTCTCCATCATAGCCACATGTTCTGCCTCACCCATCCAGCGCCCGACCCTCGTTGAGTTATTTGCAGCTTGAGCGCTCTTCAACACTAAGCCTTCAAAGAACATTGCCGGATTCGGCCCCAAAGCCTCCAAGGGCATGTTGTAGTTCACCTCCCTAATGAGTCCGCCGATGTCCTCTCCCATATCGGACCACGTGTAATCGGCGAGACCTTGCCCGAAATCACTAGCAAATTGCCCAGCTCTTTCCGCACACAGCCCAAACGGATCGCTTAGGCTAATTGGATTTCCATCTGCATATGCAAACCAGTTGCTACCGCCGCTGAAGCCAATCGGATCCGCGATTAGGAATCGCATGAGATACGGGCTGTAGTATCTGGCCCGCATGTTGAGAAGGCCGTTTGCGTCGGTTTGGACTCCGGCTTGGCCGTTGTAGAGGAACGGGGTCGCCATGTCGCCTTCCTTCATAGTGATGAGTCCGTAGGCACTGTATTCGGCGCGGCCGATT
>JANMYL010000212.1:0-8601 GCA_031382045.1 Akkermansiaceae bacterium
CTCGAAAAGCTGGCCGCTCAAGTAATGAAAAATTACCTAGGTGGAAGCCGTGCCTCCTCCGAAGTATTTGGAACCGCTGAATCAGGAGGTTTTCCTGCTAAAGTTCAGGGCCTTTGTGAACGGTTGGGTGAAGGTGGTGGCTATCAGAGCGCTGATGGCGGCCGCTCTTACGCAAGAGATGCTAAACTGGATGTAGTAAGCTGGGTTCCATTCACAGATGGCAAACCCGGCAAGCTTATTGTTTTCACTCAATGCAAAACAGGCAGTTCTTGGAGAGACAGCCTCGGAGATCTAAGTCCAGAAGCGTTTCTCAAAACATGGACAAGAGACAGAGGAACTGTTCTGACACCCCTGAGAGCATTTTGTGTTGCAGAAGCAGCCAATCGCACGCGCTGGCACGAGGTCAGCAATCGTGGAGGGTTGTTCATCGACCGGTGCCGGATCATTGATTTTTCAGAGAATGTAAGTGAGGGGCTGCTGGCAGAAATTCGTATTTGGACGGATGCTGCATTTAAACATACGATTGCTGTTTTGACGTAAATCACCACTCAGCTGGGAATTCAGTTAATTTAGTACATCGTCATTGATTGATCATAAAACGGCTCTCATCTTCCAACCGGCAGCGCGTCGCGAATTGTCTCGGGGTGCAGTCTTGCCACCGCTAGCAAGGTCTTCGCCGCGCCGATGGGTTTACCGGTGCCGCGTTCCCATTTGCGGATGGTGGCGAGGGAGACGCCGAGCATGGCGGCGAATTCTTGCTGGGTGAGATCGAGTTCGTTGCGGACTTTGGCGGCTTCGGTCTTGGCCTTCCAAGCGCGGGCTTGTTTGAGACTATAGGTTTCTGGGTCGAGTTTCACCCGGCTCATCGCGCCACCGGGAAGGAGGGTGACTTGCCGCACCCTTGCTGGAGCGATTTCCCCACGCTCGACGGCGTGAACCTCGCGGATGATTACCTGGATTTCAGATTTTTTCATGAATCGAGTTCGGTGAGGATTTGTTGGACTTTGGCTGTGGAGAGGTTGGCTTGGCTGGACTTTTCGTAGATGCGGCAGAAATGGATTTTCTACGGGATGACATAACAATAGTAGATCACCCGCGATCCTCCGCGTTTGCCCTTGTCGCCGCTGGCGACCCGGATTTTTCGGAGCCCTTTGAATCCGGGAATCAGGTCTTCGGTATCGGGAGCCATGACCAGCAAGTGCTCGAGGCTGATGGGTTCATTTTCGGTAAGGATTTCGTAAACCTTGGGACTGAAGGCGACAGAATCCGTGAAAATCACGGATTAAAAATGGTCTTTTTTATCACAAACTCAAAAGATAAATCATCCGGGATATTTTCGAAATTCAGCAAGTCCGTCGCCTACCGCTACCACCACCGCGAAGCCACCCGCATGTTAAAACCCAAGAGTTCGACACCGCCCATCAGAAAGTGCTCGAAGTGCTGGTCAAGGGGCTGGAGGTGGAATTCCGGTGATTATAAAGCCGTCAGTTGATGCCAGCTTACATCATCTCGCCTTCCAATATAATCTGCGAGCCAAGTTTGGAAACATCCTAACAATGCCCGGAACGCCTGATCCTCATGAAACAGGATCTCCTCGAACACAGTCGGTCAGAGAATCTTACAACAGCGGATTCCAAGCCTGTATCGACGCCATCCCCGGCGTGGGAGATATTCTTTCAAAATTCTCAAAAATCGGTTGAAAGGCCGTTGAAGAAGAGTGTTACCAATACCTCGTGGTGCGCTTGGCAGGATCACCATGAGAAGCTGATAGAAACGTCCAGCTTGGAGATGCAACTCCGTGGAAAATTCGCATCGTGAACAGGCGAATCATCCCACTAAATTCGGTCGCCGAAAACCCGTCCGGTGAGGCGAGCGAATAGTGCCTAAAAAAAGCTGAGAGTAAAAGTTAACTCGGCGCCTACCCCTTTCACTACCGCAAGGGAACCACCTTGGACTATGCGCAGTTCATAACGAGAATCTACCGAGGACTTGGTCAGAAATACCTCATCCCGGGTTCGATTTTGGCTCAGTCAATTTAGAAGTTTCGCCTCACTCGGCGAGTCCGACGCGAAGTCGGTAGAACGACTTTTCAGCGCCAGTGGCGGGAAGCGTAGCTTTCGCTTTCTCAAATCCTTGGGCTGGGCCGGCCGTCACGGAAATCGGGATTTCGCTCAGTGTCTGCCAGCTTCCGGCGGCGAGGGTGGTGGATGTCTCCACGAAATAGCTAAGTCCCCGCGCCGCGGCATCGGTGCGACGAATGAATGACAAGGTTTGTGGGACGGTGGCAAAGACAGGCAGCAATGGTAATTCGGTGCTGGGGAAATAGACAGAACTGCTCTGGTTGTTCCCCCCTGTCGCATATTCGATGAGATTTGAAATTCCGTCGCCATCACTGTCGCCACCCGGCGTTGCGTCCTGTAAGCCGTGCGCCCAGCCAGCGAACGAGGGAAGAATGGTGAGTTGAAGTGGGAATGACTGTGGCACTGAGCCATCCGACTTCAGATTAAGCGTTGCCGAGAATGTGCCGTCGGCTGGAGCGGAGATCATCGAGACGTCGAACTGCACGCTCTCGCCCACAGCCAGGCCGCCGCGGCGGAGGGTGGATGGGCCGGTCGCGAACCATCCTGGAGCCTGGATACTGGAAATGAGGAAACCCGGCGGCACATTCAAACTCGCAGTCACGTTGTCCGCCACCGCGGCTCCATTGGTCACAGTCAAGCGCAACACAAATGGGTTTGCAGCCCTAACGGACGGAGATGTGGGTGCGCCCGACGCCGAGAATGACATGCTCGGTGGATCGATTTTCCGCAGGTGGACTCCGGTGGCTTCCATCCGTAAATTCAGTTCTGGGGCGTAGTGCGGAACCAGCGTGTCGTAGGTGGTGGTCGTCCCGGAGGCGCTGAGAACCGCCGTGTGAGTGCCGACGAGTGCAGCCTTGCCAGCGGTCACCACGAATGAAGGACTGCCTGAATCCCCAGCTTGTGCGAAAGCATCGTCCGGCAAACCCGCTTGCGCATAGCTGAATGTAAACGCCCGGGTGGCGATTCCTGCCCCGCCGGTGATGGGATCGCCGCCGAAATCGCTCACGCTGCCGATCGTCCCGCGACCTCCGCGCGCGGCTTGACCAGCGACTACCAAAGCCCGGCCGACATAAGCGGCTTCAGTGGTCAAATTCAAATATGGCAATGGAAGCACAGCCGCAGTTGCAGGCATATCGGTCGTGAATTCACCCAGATACAGATCGCTCGGCGAGTTGTTCGCGTTTGGGATCGAGCTAATCGTTAGAATCGTGAGTGTGTGCAAAGAATTGTCCTTCGCGAGGAATTGAACCGTTGAGCCGATTGAGGGGCGGAAATGATTCGCACCCACAAAATGGCGGGGTGAGACGAGTGTGAGCTGCTTGGTAGAGTCCTCTAGACTCCAGCCCACACCGGAAAGATCGAGCAGACCGGACGCGGCACCTCCGGGATTCAAGAAGGTGGGATTCACAGTCGGATTCGTGGGAAATTCGTTTATCCGCAAATGGTTGGCAGCATTGAAAACCCGCAGGTTCAATGCCGAAGCGGGCAAGCCAGATGTGGCAAGGATCGCCAGCACGATAAAGGGTTTGAGTGGAGTGGTTATCATTTTACAAAAAAGCTGTGGGACTGCAGGTGAAGTTAACTTAAAATTGCCTCTTCTTGAAATCTGTAAGTGGACTTAAACTTGGATTAATTTTCAAGTGTATGGTATAGAGATATTTACAGCAAATCGAAACTGGGGTAACCATCGGTTTTTCTCATGCACCGGCTGATCCTCAGGCTAAGATCTTCGACAATCCCGCAGGAATATGACAGAAAGATGGGGCATTAATAATGCAGAGGAACAAAACCTCATCTTAATCTGGGCGCTTCACCTGCTTGCATGCCCGTTCACTAGCGGTTGCTCTTGGATCAAAGAATTTGCACTGCCAATCGACTCGAATTGACAGATGGGGCTTTGGGTTTTCTGGTTTTAAACCTTCGCAGTATAAAATGATTTATTCTAGGTGGGGCGCAAGGCAAGGAAGTCAATTGCGTCAATGCTCACGGTTTAACAAAATCAAAGGGGCTGGGTAACGCATTTCAAAAATTAGCCAGCAGCCGACTAACTTAAGCAGACACATGGAGACGCCTACGCGACGTAAACACGGATCTCCAGAATGGCCTCGAGAACAAACCATCACCTGTAAAGCAGCATCGTCCTTAGCGTCAAGGTGAGCTGTTACCCCAAGAACCCTAGCGGAGGCGTGACACTATTAGCTGCGTAGAAGTTACCGATGTTCGGCAGGATGAAAGGTAAGCTGGATTGCGGGACGCCTAACCAGAGTGCGAGTTCGGCGAAGTATTGGTCGCAACTGGTGGTCGGAATCAAGCGGCCGCGGCCCGTGTCGAGCGGGTTTATTTCCACTCCACTCTCCGGGTTTAGCGCGAGACTTGGGTATTGACCGTAAATTTTCCTTCCAACGACGCTGCCGCCCATGACGAAGTGATTTCCACCCCACGCGTGGTCGGAGCCTTGGTCATTGCTCGTCAGAGTCCGGCCGAAATCTGAGCCAGAGAAAAGTGTGATCTGATTCTCGACGCCGAGCGCGACAAGCTGCGCCCAGAACGCGGCGATTGCGTCATCGACCTCTTCCAACATCCCGAGCTGGAGCGTGAGTGTGTCGCTGTGGTGGTCCCAGCCACCGCGATTAACGAAGAATGTCTGCCGTACTGCACCTAGGGCGGTGCGGCCCATGATCGTCTTGCAAACTTGCCGGAGCTGACGACCGAGCGCAGTGTTAGGAAAGACGATATTTCCCGGTAAGGTTCCGGCAGTCGCGCCATGATACAACGAATAGGCTTCCTGTGCTGTGCGGCGTTTTTGCTGATAGGTCTGCTGGAGTAAGTTGCTATAATTTTTAGCAAGCAGACCATCTACGGCTGCACTGGCTGCATTGGTAAATCCCTCGTCCGCTAGATAGTCTTGCGCGTAACCTTCTAGCGCGACAGCCCCTCCTTCAGGCTGATAAACATTCCCCGGATTGACGGCATATTCGGCACCGGTGATACCGCTTTGGAAGACATTACTGCCATCCATGGAGATGTTCATGGATACAGCTTGGTTGGGGTTAATGTCCTTGATGATATCCATCATTTTCCCAGCCCAGCCGATGCCAGAGCGGCTATGCGGAACGCTGGTTTGCCATTGCTCGATCTGATCGGAATGAGAATACAGACCTAACGGCAAATGCTTGGCTGCAGCGATCACTTGGCTGCGGTTCTGAACTGGCTCGATGAGTGTGCCTACGTTTGCGACGAATGCCGCATCCCCTGCCGCGAAACGCGCCGCAAGATTGGGCATCGATGGATGGACGCCGAAGGTCCGGCCAGGGGTGTTGAGCGGGTGGATTTCGTGAAGGTGTTGCGACGACGACGGGTCCTTGCTCAACGTGAGATTGCCACGACTATTCGCATATTCCTGGTAGGAGTCCGCATGGGTGGCGGAGGGTCCGCTGAAGGGCGTGAGTAAGTTATAGCTATCGTTTCCCCCACTGAGGAATAGGCAAACAATCGCCCGGTATTCCGCGGCGAGTGGCGGTGCAGCATTGGCGATGCTGCCTGCAAGCCGGAGATTGATGAGCGTGTTAAGCAAGGGGATGGAGCTGACGGCAGCGCAACTGGAGGAACCAAGAAATGAACGACGTTTCATGAGGTGAATGCAGGGTTGAGTTTAAGATTGCGGTGGCATGCACTTTTTATAGAAGTTTTCTACTAGAAGAGTCATCGTTGCACGGCGAATTCGGGGCTTGAAACGACGAGATAGATGGCAAGCTTGAGCCGATTCTTCGGCCAATCCCACCCGCTGCTTGGGCCGATACGATGGAGCGCCTCGCGGATGATCTGGAAACTTTCGGGCGTGAGGGTGCCGCCGGTGAGCACAAGGTCGAGACGCCGAATTAGTGTATCCGGATCGAGCGGCTGGAGGGCCGATCCAGGATCATTAACGGCTGCGGCGGGGACATTGAGGAGCATTTCTTGGTCGAGATTAAGCGTGACGTTTTTCGATGGGCTGGCACCCCAGCGGTGCAGACCGCCTAAAATTCTCCAGAAATAGTTAGGCGAGGTCGTGCCAGAAGTGGCGTTCATGATCTGTAGTTCCGGTGAGACCAAACCGGCCTGCGCCAGTAGTCCAGGAGGTGAGTAGGTGGGTAGATAGAAATTAAAAACGCTGGGTGCCTTCATCGGCTCTTGCACATGGTCGGAGGCGAAGGAGTCCAGATAATACCAGCCATTCGGAGCAGAAGCATTGAAGGCTCTGGCGACATTCACCGTCCGCAAGAATGGCTCGCGAACTTTACCGAAGGTCACATCATTGAGTTTCGCCGCATCACGGGCTTCTGGGTCGAGCAGGATTGCTTTTACGGTTCGCCCGAGATCCCCGCGCGGGACGGCATTGAAGGCGGCAGTCACTCTGGAAATGTAGGCCGGTGAGGGATTGGAAGTCACAAGCCGCTGGATCAGCTGACGACCGAGGAACGGCCCAACGTTAGGGTGATTGAATAGATTATCCATCAGCGCCTCCACGTCTGCCATGGTGGCAGCTCCGCCATTTGCGACCCGTTGCGGGGTGGTGACTCCTAGCAGTAAAGACTTCGACGCGAGGTCATGATGCTCATCGAATCCTTTCATTGCGGAGTTATAGTCGCCGCCATTCGCGTCGAAATCTGTATTGTCACTGCCATTGCTGGTCTTGCCGAATGTCAAGCCAGTGAAGACACGAGCAACTTCTGTTATTTTCGCATTGGTGTAGGTCGGGATCGGTTGGCCATTACTATCTAACTGCCGGCTGCCATCGGGATTGAGCATCCATAGTCCGATGCTGAAAAGCTGCATCACCTCGCGGGCATAGTTCTCATCCGGAAATGTCCGTGCTACAGGGTCCGCCTTCTTATTTCCCATGTGGCTCAGATAGATCCCCATGCAGGTGTGAAGTGAAACGTCCCGTAGCAGGTTCTTGAAATTTCCGAAGCTATGGTCGAGGAGCATATCATAGAAATCCGCCATCCCTTCCGGCTGTGAGCTGATGCGCTCCATACGATCTGAGAGGACATAGATCTGGCTGAGCGCGAAGCCTACGCGCTGGCGCAAGGGATCCGGAAGCTGGGTGGTTGCCGCATCGGGGCGGATTTTCGGCAAGCCCATCGCCCGGCCCCACCATGCATTCTGTTTACGGTCATTATAAATTTCCGGGTCTGTGGTGTTGGGGTTATTGATAAATGCCTGCTGCTGCTCGGTCTGCCATTGGACCATGGGAACAAGATGGCCCACAGGCCGTGCGAGCTGGATATCGATCCAATTACTAAATCCAGTCACCATCACTTCCTCAACATTCTCAGGCGTATCATCCCCATCATTGGCTGCATCCTGATCTGGTCCGAACGCGGCTTGGATGAGAAAACGAGCTGCTTCCTTGGCGGATGGATTGCTACCGGCAGGTTGATTTAAAATGGAAACTGTCCTCGAATTCGGCGTGCCGATGGCATATCCCGCTCCCGCCGTAACTGTCAGAACGACGGTTTCCGTTGCTTCCATATCTGCCGCATCTGCTACTGGATAGATGGAGATGAAAGCCTCACGCTGACCTGCCGCAAACGTCACTGTCGTACCGGGAGTAGATTTCTGATAGTCGATATTAATCGCTGCGGTGCCGCCTAACGTAAGATTGACAGTCAATGGCTTTAACCCTCCAGCGCGGCGGATCACGCACACCGCCGGGTCCGGCCAACGCTCACTGCAGCTATCATCATAGACGGAAACGGTGATGGTGCTCGTTGCAGAGAGTCCAGAAACGACCCTTTGAGAATCGGTTTGTGAATCGCGATCCGTATGGGTGCGTGAAGGATCGAAGTTTAGCGAGAATTCTTCCCAATCATTGACCCCATCTCCGTCGGAATCTCTATCATTGATGGCCATCCGGAAAAATTTTTGCCCATCCGCGGGGGGAAGCTGGAAGTTCATATCGCTACCGGTGCCGGCAGCGACATCTCCTGTCGGTGTAAATGAAGTCAGGTTGCTGGATGAGAGCAGGGCGTAATGTTTACCCATGATACCCACCCAGCGGAAGGTCGGCATCCTGGCGACCAGCGCCATGTCTAATCCGGGATGTGAGGTTGCGGATTTTGGGTTGGTGCCTGCACTATTTTCCGCTGCATTGCTCCAGCCGTCTGCATCTAAATCTCCAGTGGCAGGCAGATTGGTCGCCTGAAACAACATTTCCCAGACATCACTCTGCTGGTTGTTATTTTGATCCACCGCACCGGCCAAGGGAGCGGCGACGAGTAAAATAGCACTCGCCCGTATGACGTTTTCATTCATCTGACTGAGAAGCTTGCAGTAATGATAAATAACAACAAGCAAATCTTTCTTTGAGCTTGCCTAAAGCTCTTCCATTAGTGAAATACCACGGAGGGAAATCTAATGGGTTTGTACACTGTATCTTGAACTTTCAGTTTTCCTTAAGGTCAGTAAAGAGAATAACTCTTAGACGGGTTGCTCGAACTGAAACCCAAACCCTCTCCCTGCCACGGCGAATTCTTCT
>JANMYL010000217.1:0-5015 GCA_031382045.1 Akkermansiaceae bacterium
CCTAACGCCGATCTCACGAGATAATCAGACTGCGAATGGCGCCCATCGTTTCACAATCGACCACGCCCGGTGCAAATACGCCTGTTATGACGGTCCGCGCTTGCTCATCGGGTTTTCAAACGCCATTTCCTCGGCATGGCGATTTCTGCGGTTCTTTTTGATTTCGAAGGGGTTCTCCTTGACACCGAGTGGGCAATCTATCAGGCGTGGCTCCGGACTTTTGAGGACAACGGACATGATTTACCACTGGAAATTTACACGCGTTGCATCGGCTCGGATTTTGCCACGTGGTCGCCGAAGACTCACTTGGAGGAACTCTCGGGACTTGCATTCGATTGGCACGATCTCGACGAGCGGCGGCAGGAGCGGATCATGAGCGACCTAACGGGCGAGGGGACGATGCCAGGCGTGGTCGGCTTGTTGGCGCAACTCGCGGACACGGGGAGCAGGCGGGCGGTGGTTTCCAGTTCTTCACATCATTGGGTGGATGGCTGGTTGGGAAAATTGGCCATTGCACATCATTTCGAGACGGTCGTCTGCCGGGGAGACGCGCCGCAAATCAAGCCAGCACCGGATTTGTATCTGGAGGCGGCTAAACGGCTGGAAGTTTGCCCAGAAGAATGCCTAGTGATTGAGGATTCGCTCAACGGTGTGAAGTCGGCGAGGGCCGCCGGTATGAGCGTCTGGGCCGTGCCGAATCGCGTAACGCTGGGGCTAGACTTTTCAACAGCGGACCGGGTTTTCCCATCGCTGCTAGAGCTGGCAGCCGCGCTTCAGTAACCGGCCGGGTGGCGCATCACGTGACCTCGCACTTGGCGGGTCTCTGGTTTCCAAAGCGGACCAGACTCGCCGCCGGGGCCGCCAGTATCAAGCCGCAACCCCGCAACAGTCATAAAAACATGGCCCTTGCGGGTGTAAATGGTGATCCATTTGCCTGCGCCTTTTTTTCCGTAGCTAAAAAAGCTTCGTGATGGAATGCAGCCTTTCATGAGACCAGCCTCGCGGAGGACATAGGACACGGTGCCGGAACAATCGTAACCGGAATCTTGCAACCGCGCGTGGCCGCCGCCCCATTTGTAGGGCTTGCCTTGCAGACGATTTCCGGCAGCGATCGCCCTCTTCACCGCGGCAGGGGCGTTTTTAGGTGCATAGGCTAGGCCGCCCTTGAGCAACGCCGTGTGGCCACTTTTAAATTGATAGGAAACTGGCTGCCTCGCTTTGACTTGGCTGGAGCAGGAAACGAGTCCACTGACGAACGGCAGGCCGATTGCGAGGACGAGGAGAAAGTTTTTCACGACGGCAAATTTGCCAAATTATCAGGGAATGTAAATTATTTTATCCCGTGCTCGCCGAGGTAGGAAATAACTTGTCCGAGTGCACGGGCACGGTGGCTGAGGGTGTTTTTGACCGCGTCGCCCAATTCTGCAAAAGTCTGCTCGTATCCCGCCGGGATGAACAGTGGGTCGTAGCCAAATCCGCCGCTGCCACTCAGCTCATCGACGAGCCGCCCCTCGATGGTTCCCGAGAAATTTGTCTGCTCCACGCCGTGGCGAGCGAGCACCATGGTGCAGCGAAAGCGAGCGCCGCGGTCGATTTTTCCCGCCATTTCAGCCAATAGGCGAGCGTTGTTCTTTGCGTGATTTCCCTCCTCTCCGCCATAACTGGACGACCAGACGCCGGGCGCGCCGCCGAGTGCATCCACCTCGAGACCCGAATCATCGGACAAAACCCAGCCATCCACACGGGCGCTGATGCCCTCGGCTTTTAAGCGTGCGTTTTCGAGAAAACTCGTCCCGGTTTCCTCGATCTCCGGTAAATCCGGAAAAGCCGTCGCGTCCAAGACTTCAAATTGCCCGCCGATCATCGCCCGAATCTCTGCGGTTTTGTGGGCGTTACGAGTGGCGATAATCAGACGTGACAGTGCTTGCATGACTCTTTGCTAAACCGGCCAAGTCGAACTGGCGAAAATTTTTTGAATAATCCGGTGCTCGGTGGCATTTATTAAGTGTATGAAAGCAATCACTTGGCTCGCTGCCGTCAGCAGCGGAGCTGCCCTCACCGCCACCGCCTTCGCTTCCACTCCAGCTGGCTGGACCACCGATCTCAACAAGGCATTTGAAAAAGCCAAGACCGAGAAAAAGTCTGTGCTTGTCGAATTTACGGGCTCGGATTGGTGCCCCCCGTGCATTGCGATGCGCAAGAATGTGTTTTCCACCAAGGAGTTTGTCACTGCCGCATCGAAAAAACACATCCTCGTCGAGCTGGACTTCCCAAAAGGCGACCCGGCGATGGCAGAGAAAAACCAACCATTCGCGGAGAAATACAAAATTGAAGGCTTCCCGACGGTCATTCTGTTCACATCAGAAGGTAAGGAATTTACCCGGTTTTTTGCTTCTGAGTTCCCAAAAACAGCGGATTTCCTCACACACCTCGACAAAGCGCTCGAAAAGATAGATCTCGATTAAACAGGCAACATGCCCACGCCGTCGTTACGATGGCGTGGGCATTCGCGGATAATTATCAAGGTTCGCCTGATTTCTCAGTTCGCGACGATGTTGAAGATCTTGCCAGGGATGAAGATGATCTTACGGATGGCCTTGCCCTCAAGATGCTCGGTTACTTTAACGCTAGCGAAGGCCGCGTTTTTTACAGCTTCCTCGTCTGCATCCTTAGAAATCATGAAGCGGTCGCGCAGCTTGCCGTTCACTTGGACGACGAGCTCGATTTCGTTGCGGATGAGTGCTTCTGGCTCGTACGCCGGCCACTCGGTTTCGGACAGCATGGGGGCTTGGCGGTTGGAAACCGCAGCCAAGCGAGCATTGATCTCCTCGGCGAGGTGCGGCGCGAAGGGATTGAGCACTGTGAGAAGTTGCGTGAATTCCCTGAGCGGCACGACTTCTGCCTGAGTAAAGGCATTGGTGCAGATCATCATTTGGGAAATCGCGGTGTTGAAACTGAGTTTCTCGATGTCTTCGCCGACTTTCTTGATCGTTTCGTGGACGATGCGGAGGAGCGTTTTGTCGAGGCACGCGACGTCTTGGATTTTTGGAGAGAGTTTCCATTCGCCATCCAGTTCTTCGAACGCGACGCGCCAGACGCGGGCGAGGAAGCGCGAAACGCCCTCTACGCCTTTCATTTGCCACGGCTTCACTTGCTCAAGTGGGCCCATGAACATTTCATAAAGTCGGAGCGCATCGGCTCCGTATTCGGAAACGACGTCGTCCGGGTTCACCACGTTGCCACGTGACTTGGACATTTTCTGGCCGTCTTCTCCCAGGATAAGCCCTTGATTGACAAGTCTTTGGAATGGCTCGGGCGTGCGGACGTGGCCAAGGTCATAAAGCACTTTGTGCCAGAAGCGTGCGTAAAGCAGATGGAGGACGGCGTGCTCGGTGCCGCCCACGTAAAGATCTACCATGCCAGGTTTGTCGCTGATCCAGTAATTTTCCGCTTCTTGAGAAATGAAGCGCCCGGTGTTTTTCGGGTCGCAATAACGGAGATAATACCAGCACGAGCCGGCCCACTGTGGCATGGTGTTGGTCTCGCGAAGAGAGCCGTCAGGGAGTTGGACCCATTCGGTGGCCTTGGTGAGGATGGGCTCGGGGGTGCCGCTGGGCTTATAATCTTCCAGCGGTGGTGCGAGCAGCGGCAGCTCGGACTCGGGAATGGCGTGGTGGTGGCCGTCTTTCCAAACGATCGGGAATGGCTCGCCCCAGTAACGTTGGCGGGAGAAGAGCCAGTCGCGGAGCTTGAACTGGATGCGCCGCTGGCCGAGGGATTTTTCCTCCAGCCAGTCGATCATTTTGGCTTTGGCCTCGGCAGTGGGAAGGCCATCCAGGAAGCCGGAGTTCACGGCGGTGCCAGTTTCCGTGAAAGCGGAATGTAGCGACGCTCTGTGATCGTCGCTGGTTTCCTCATTTGACGCCGGGCGGTCACAGACCGCCGCTACAACTTGGATGATCGGTAGATCAAAGCGCTTCGCGAATTCCCAATCCCTGTCGTCATGCGCGGGCACGGCCATAATCGCACCGGTGCCGTAGCCCATCATCACGTAATCGGCGATCCAGACGGGGATCTTCTCGCTGTTAACCGGATTGGTGGCGAAGGCCCCGGTGAAGACGCCGGATTTGTCCTTGTTGAGATCGCCTCGGTCCATATCAGACTTGGAGGAGCAGGCTTTTTGATAGGCCTCGACTGCGGTTTTTTGCTCGGCGGTGGTGATCTGGGGGACGAAGGGATGCTCGGGTGCGAGCACCATGTAAGTCGCTCCGTACAAGGTGTCCGGCCGGGTGGTGAAGACTTCAATTTCAAATTTGAAATCTGAAATCTGAAATTTCACCGATGCGCCTTCGCTGCGGCCGATCCAGTTTTTCTGGAGCAGTTTGATGCCTTCCGGCCAATCCAGTGTGTCGAGCTCGTCGATGAGGCGTTGGGAATATTTTGTGATCCGTAGCATCCATTGGCGCAGCGGGCGGCGCTCGACCGTGTGACCTTTGGATTTCCATTCCTCGACTTCTTCATTGGCGAGCACGGTTCCAAGATCGGGCGACCACCAGACGGGCGTATTTGCCACGAAGGCGAGCCGGACTTCGTCGATCTGGTCGCGACTCCAGCCTTTTGCTTCGAGTTCAGAAATAGGCTTGGCCTTGTTTTCTGTCTCGCAGAAATACGAGCCGTAAAGTTGGAGGAAAATCCACTGGGTCCAGCGCACGTATTCTGGGTCGGTTGTCGCGATTTCTCGGTCCCAATCGTAAGCGAATCCGAGCGATTTCAGCTGCCGGCGGAAGTTCTCGATATTTGCGGCGGTGGTGACCGCTGGGTGCTGGCCAGTCTTGATAGCGTATTGCTCTGCAGGGAGGCCGAACGAATCATAACCCATGGGATGCAAGACGTTAGGACCCGTCATCCGCTTGAAGCGGCCGATGATGTCGGTGGCGGTGTAGCCTTCCGGATGACCTACGTGGAGGCCCGCGCCGCTTGGGTAGGGAAACATGTCGAGCACGTAGTACTTCGGC
>JANMYL010000024.1:0-4546 GCA_031382045.1 Akkermansiaceae bacterium
GCTCGCAGACCACTGCTACTGCTCCTCTCACGGGCTTAGTGGGCAGAAATCTCCACCCTCCTTATTTCAAAGTACAAAGGGATAAAGGGGCCTAAGATAAAAGCTAACACTTCCGACGGATCAACATCCCGCCGGTTAGCATCGTCAGCAAGATCGACGTGGATTCAAGAACACTGGCGACTCGGAACCTACGAGGAAGTCCTCGCTCGTGGGGTGATTCCCAACAAAAATAATAAAAATCTAAGAGCTAGGTAATATAGCGCTGACCAACTCGAAACAAATTTTTGACAAGTCCCGGTTCCCCCGCTACATCCGCCCTCCCCGCACTGGGTGCAGTAATCCCCGGCGGCAAATCATACAAAACGACCTCACGTCATGGCCAAGAAGACCACACTCCAAGCAGCACCACGCAACCGCAGCGGCACCGGCCGTCTCAAACAAATGCGCCGTGAAGGCTGGGTTCCATCCGTCATTTACGGAAAAGGCACCGAAAACATCAACCTCAAGGTCAATGCCAAGACCTTTGCTGACCTCCTTGCCCATAGCAGCTCGGAAAACATCCTCGTCAACTTGGAAATCGAAGGCCACGGCACCCGCCTCGCCTTCCTTCAATCCATCCAGCACGACTCGCTTTCTGGCATCACGCTGCACGCCGACTTCCGCGCCATCGACGAAAACACCGCCATCACCGCCCACATTCCAACTCACCTCAACGGTGAGTCCGTAGGCGTCAAAGCAGGTGGCCTTGTCGAACAATACGTCCACGCTATCGAAATCACCTGCCTTCCGAATGACCTTCCGGAGACCATTGAAGTTGATATCACTCACCTACAAGTCGGCGACTCGCTCCACATCGGCGACATCACCTTCCCGTCCGGCGTCCGCGCCACCCATGCGGCTGAAGTCGTCGTCGCCCATCTTGGCAAACCTGCCGCCGCCGTTTCCGAAGCAGCAGCTGGCACGCCTGCCAAGTAAGCGGAATCCCGTTTCTCCCAAAACGCCCGGTCCGCGCAAGCGGTCCGGGCGTTTTTTGATTTTGAACCTCAAATCACTTCTACCATGTCTTTCACCCTCATTATCGGCCTCGGAAATCCCGGAAAGCAATATGAGCAAACCCGTCACAACGTCGGCTTCATGGTGCTTGACCGCCTCGCCGCCGCCTCCGGAGCGACCTTTCAGTCCACCCCAAAATGGCAGAGCCACCTCGCGAAAATCCCCAGCGACGGCACAATCCTCTTCAAACCGCAGACCTTCATGAACCTCAGCGGCCGCGCAGTGCAACAAATCCTCTCATTCCACAAATGGCTGCCAGAGCAAATGCTAGTCGTCTACGACGACGTCGCTCTGCCACTCGGCACATTGCGCTTCCGGGAAAAAGGCTCCGCAGGCGGCCACAACGGCATTAAATCCATCATCCAGCACCTCGGCACCGACGCATTTCCCCGCCTCAAACTCGGCATCGGTGCCAGCGAACCCGGCGAAATGACCGGCCACGTGCTCGGGAAATTTTCGCCCGACGAGCGCCCGCATCTCGAAAACATGCTTGCCACTGCGATGGATGCCGTGCAGCTTGCGCGTTCCCAAGGCATCGCCACCGCGGCGCATCGCTTTCATACACGTAACAATCCACTCCCAGCACCAGATGAGTCGCAAATACCAAGGCCTGATCGTCCTTAACACCAAGTCCCTCGAAGGCACCGTTGACGAACTCGTCGCCTCCGTTTCCAAAGAGCTTGAAGCCGAAGGCGCCAAACTCGACAAAGTCGCCCAACTCGGTCGCCGTCAGTTCGCCTACGAATCCCGCCACCTCGAGTCCGGCCACTACGTGAATTACACCTTCCAAGGCTCACCCGAAGTGATCACCAAGATCCAAAACCGCCTGCGCCTCAACAGCCACGTCCACCTTCAACACTTCGTCCGCGTCGCCTAACGTGACACAGGCATTTCTGCCTGCACTTCTAATAAGCCCTCACACCTCCTGTTATGGCCAATCTCAATAAAGTCATGCTCATTGGCAATCTCACCCGAGATCCTGAGCTACGCCACACCCCGAAAGGCACCGCAGTTTCCGAAATCAGCATGGCCATCAACCGGGTTTGGAATAATGACCAAGGCCAGAAACAGGAAGAAACTACCTTCGTCGAAGTCACTCTCTGGGGTCGGCAAGCGGAGCTCGCTCAACAATACCTGACCAAGGGGCGCCCGGTTTACATTGAGGGCCGCCTTCAGCTTGATAGTTGGGACGACAAAGAAACTGGTAAAAAGCGCAGTAAATTGCGTATCGTCGGCGAGAACATGCAATTTCTCTCCAGCGGCACCGGTGCCGGTGGCAACAGCGGCGGCAGTAATTTCTCCGAGCGCCCATCACAGTCATCTGCTGCCCCGCAGCAACGCTCCAGCCCGCCGCAAGGCGCATCCGCCGCTCCTCCCGACGACTTCCAAGAAGACGACGACATCCCGTTCTAACTCCAAGTGATACAGGCATTCTTGCCTGTTCTTCCCCAAGCGAGGCCGCGCCAGCAGCCTCGCTTTTTTTGCGCCCAGACGACACGCAGAAAATGCACCCCCCATTTCTCCGAGCCATTGCGACATGTCACCAAGTGACTGGAGTTTAGCCTCATACAGTCCATGCTCGGAAATTACTAAAATTCGGCAGATCAGGACGTCTTGACGAAGTTGTTGCAACCATGGCTCCGGAGAATTTTATGCGTGCCATCCCCCGCCACCCTGCTTCACTGCCATTCCTTTTTCGATGCTTGAAAATTCCTCAGAAGACACCCTGCTGTTGGTCGATCCCGATCTGGATTTCCTAGACTGGGCCACCAAACACCTTTCCGCTAAGGGTTTGCGGGTCCTCCGTTGTGACAATGCCGCCAACGCCGTCAAAGTGATCGAAAAAACGCGAGTCAGCGTGGTGGTCGCAGCGATGGAGTTGGAACCCTTCGACGGGATGGAATTACTCGGGCGAATTCTCCAGCAAAGCCCGCAAACACTGGTGATCCTCACCGCAGGCTTTCCCACCACCGGCCAAATCATCGAGGCCACCCAGCGAGGCGCGCACGATGTCCTGCGCAAGGAATCGCTTGCTTTCGAGCTCCGTCCGGTCGTCGAATCTGCGCTGCAAACGCAGGACGACCGCCGTAGCGCCGGCCAACCGGCTGCAGAAATGCCCAAACACGATGGGCGAGTGAAAATGATCGGCATCTCGCGCGCGCTGCAGGAAGTTTTTAAACTCGTCGGCCGCGTCGCCCGCTCCGACGCACCGGTTTTGATTGCCGGAGAGAGCGGCACCGGCAAGGAGCTCGTCGCAAAAGCCGTGCACGAATACAGCCCGCGGCGGCAGAAGGAAATGATAACGATCAACTGCGGTGCCATTCCTGAAAACCTGTTGGAAAGCGAACTTTTCGGCCACGAAAAAGGCTCGTTTACCGGGGCGATCGCCCGCCGCGCGGGACGCTTCGAACAGGCCGATGGCGGCACACTTTTCCTCGACGAGATCGGCGACATGCCACTTTCCATCCAGGTGAAACTCCTGCGTGTCCTCCAAGACGGCTCGTTTTCCCGGGTCGGGGCCAACGAAACTCTGAACACCGATGTGCGGATCGTGGCTGCCACACACAAAAATCTAGCCGAAGAAGTCGCAGCCGGCCGCTTCCGCGAAGACCTGTATTACCGGCTCAACGTCGTGGAAATCAAGATCCCCGCCCTGCGCGAGCGGCTGGAAGACATTCCACTTCTTGCCGAATATTTCCTCCAGCGCATCACCCGCAAGAACGGCATGGCTCGCATCCGCATCTCCGCAGAAGCCATCGCCACCTTGCAAACCCACAACTGGCCGGGCAATGTCCGCGAGTTAGAAAATACCATCGCCCGCGCCTGCGCACTCGCCTCGTCGCAAATCCTCCTACCTGCCGACATCCCACTCGCCTCCGCTCCGCGCAAATCGCCAGCCGCTTTCGCCGCCGCCATGGACCAGCTGATCAACGCCGCTCCCACCGGCGAAAACCTGCTAGAATGGTTCAATGCAGAAATCGCGACGCGGGTACTCGAGCGCACCGACGGCGATCTCAAAAAAGCATCCACCATGCTGAATCTGCCCCTCGCCGAACTCCGCAAACTGCTGGCTTTAAAAAAATAGCCACCTCCCGGTCCGGCGATCGGCGGTTTTTCAATCATCCGGGCTGGCAAAGGCGCACTTCCCCTTTTAGCCTCGATCACGTCCGATGAAGTTGTGGCCACTATTCCCACTATTCTTACTCGCCCAGCAACCATCCCTGCTGGGCCAAGGGCTTGCCGCGCGCACCCTACAAGGGGATGAGGCCATGAGCGACGGCTTGTGGGAAGTCGCGGAACTCCATTTCCGCGAGTGCCTCACCGACCCCGAGCTCACCGCGGAGACTAAATCCACAATCATCATCCGCCTAGCCGAAACCCTGATCCGAATCGGAAATTCCACCGAGGCGCTGGAGTTATTGGGGCAGACGGCGGTGGCAAAAAATCCGGAAACCCCATTCTGGAAAGCCCAAGCACTGACTGGACAAAATCG
>JANMYL010000254.1:0-10392 GCA_031382045.1 Akkermansiaceae bacterium
AACGGAAACGAGGCGTGAGTCGCCGATGGCAGTGCGGCAGACATAGCGGCCGAGGTATTTGATAATGTTCTCGCCGCTGCCGAAGGGCTGGAGGTGGACGCCCCAGTCCTTTTGCCAGACGGCGGGATCGATGGCGGGCAGCGGATGTTCATGAGTTAGACTGGCAAGGCTGTCGCGGAAACGGGCACGGAAGACGCTTTGCAACGCGGGTTGCGGCACAAGAAAGTTGGTGTTTTTGACAGTGACGACGCGGCCGTTAGTATGGATGCCCGCACCGGGCACGATGCAGTGGAGGTGCGGGTGGAAATGCAGCCGCTGGTTCCAGGTGTGGAGGATCATGGTGAAGCCGCTGCTCTTCGCACCGAGCCATCTGGGATTGGCGAGTGTGTCGGATAGCGCGGTGGATGCGGCAGAGAAGAAAAGTTGATAGATCTCCTTGGCCTGAGGTGTGAAGAACAATGGACGCAGCTCTTCGGGCAGGGTGAAGGTAACCATGAAGTAGGGCGCGCCGACGCGTTTGCCGAGCTGGCGGTCCACCCACTCGGCGGTGGCATTCTTGCCGCATTGGGGGCAGGAGCGGTGGTTGCACGAATGGAAGTGGAACTCGCGGGCATGGCATTTGCCGCAGGCATGGAGATGCCCGCCCATTTCCGCTCTGCGGCAATGGGTGATGGCCCAGACGGCCCGCCGCTGTGCCTTGCTTATGGCGTGACGGTGATCACGCAGATGGGCGGGCAGGAAGCGGCGCAGCGCGTCGATGACGGTGACGGTGGCGGCCATGGATCTAACTTCAGAAACTAACGTGGCAGTTCGAGGCAGAGTTTTTCCACCAAGGCGCGGCTGTCCTGCTCACTGCGGTGGGTGAGGTGCAGATAGATCATGGTGGTGTTGATGCCGCTGTGGCCCAACAGCGCCTGCACCGCATGAAGGCTCGCACCGGCTTCTACCAGATGGGTGGCAAAACAATGGCGCAGGGTGTGCATGGTGCAGACGGGGATGTTGAGCTCCTTGCGGGCCGCGACGACGAGCCGTTGCAGGGAACTCACAGGCATCGGACGGGTGGCCTCATGCATGCGGCGCGCGACATCGGTGGGCGGACACGGGCCGCGGCCGACGTTGGGAAAGAGCAGCACAGGGTGGCGGTGAACGCTCCAGTAGCGGCGCAGATCCTCGATAAGAGTCTGGGAGATGGGCACCATGCGATCCTTGTTTCCCTTGCTCTTGCGGATCCATAATTTACCGCTCTTGGCGTCGATGTCGTGGATGGTGAGCGACAGGCACTCTGATAGGCGCAGGCCGCAGCAATAGATGAGCTTCACGGGAATGCGGTAGCGACGCAGACGGATGTGCCGGAGCAGGCGGATGACTTTTTCCCGGTTCAGGACGGCGGGCAGACTCCCGTCGTCCTTGGCGCGAATCTGGGAGAAAATTTTCCACTCCTCATGCTCAAGCATTCCGACGAAGAAGAGCTTCGCCGCCGCAGCGGCCTGGCGGATGGTTTTGGACTTCCAGCGTTTGACGGTTTTGACGTGGAGGAAGTAGTCTCGCAGTATCTCTTCGTCGATGGCGGCGGGATCGCAGGCACATTGCTCGTGAATGAGACGCAGCTGGCGGTAATACGAGTGCCGGGTGCGGGGCGCGTCGAAATGCAGGGCGAGGTGCTTCGCGAAGCGCAACATGGAGGGATACGGGTGTGAGTTATAGTCGAGCGGATCACGCTGAGCGCATCCGCCGAAAGGCCGGAGTCCATGCGGAAGCTTCTGGTAGCCCGCCTCGTCGGTGCGATTGTCCGGCTTTTTGGCTTGGAGCTGACGGCGATTCGGGGTTTGATTTGAGTTGTTGTCGGGGTTGGTATTGTTGTTGTTTTGCATAGGCCCCACCACAGTGACAGCCAACCCCACAACCCTCCAACTCTCGATCCTACCCCGCCACGCGAGTAACTCGTCTTTCAGACTGCCGCGCAGCGGCTTAGTTCAACAAGACGCTCCATCCAACGGCGGGCAACGTCCTTCTTTGAATTCGGGCTTCCAACCCCGCCGTAGATGAGCTAGACGTTCTGCAGAAAAATCTCAATGAAATCCCAACATCTAGCCCAAATTCTTCTTCGTGTCGTAGCGATTTTTCTCGTTTGGCGAGCTCTTGAGCTCGGAATCTCCCAATACGTAGGATTTCAATACCAAATGAAGATATATACCCCATCCACCGACAAGGAGATGACAGATATTTTTCGTTCAGTTCAGGTCGTGATTTTGCTGTCGGCTTTGATCCCAATTTTACTTGCGGGAATGTTGTGGTGGCTAGCACCGAGATTCGCACAGCTCATCGTCCCAATTGATGACTTGGACGGCAAGCCTGCTCAGTTGTCCGTGTCCTCATACGCTCTTTTACAAGTAGCGGGTTTTGTCTTCATAGCTTTGGCGCTTTCAGCCCTGCCGCAGATCATTTTTTCATTTTCGACAGAGCGCACCCAAGACCCAACGCTAAGCGTAATGACATCGCGAGTGTTTCCAGATGCGCTACAGTTTTTAGGGAAGATTCTGGTCGGCGGAATTATCCTGATAATGGTGAAGGAGAAGACGAAGCAAAGGAATCCAAGAGCAGAACAAGCCGCGCCGTGACAACCCCTACCAGCCGTTCAGTTTCGATGATTTATCTTAACTACAACCCAAACCCCGTGATCGACGTTCGCCCTCGCTGGTAGGGGTGCACGCGCTCATCGTTGGGCTAAAAAATATTACTCTTATGACAACTGCTCTATCTTTGCTCCGCATAACCATTTTTGTGATAATCGGATCTGCGCCGTCATTGCGCGGAGATGAGATTCTGTTCCACACGGGACCGCCGGTCTCGACACCGGTATCCACCCCGGTCAGTCCGTTACCACAAAGGGAGCCCAAGCACATCAAATTCCAGCGAGAATTCTTCATTGATGGTGATTTGTTCACTTCATTGCCAGGGCCGTCTTCAGTCTACGGAACCGTGCCGTTGTCGGCCGTCGAGGCGATCAACCTAGCGACTAAGGATATCGATCCTCAAGGTGGACTTCGGACTCTGATTGTGACGGAGCTACGACTCTTGAAGGGACCCGCGAATGGAATTCAGCAGGTTGAATACTATCTTGTTTCAACGCTAGCCAACGGTTCGGAAGCGCATCGGGTCATACTCATGAATCGGAAGGTCATTTCCCCGAGACTTCGCGAGATCAAAGAATAAGATGCCCAACCCCAAAGATAGGTTTGAGCGATAGCCTCAAACCTATCGGTTGTTGAACGAGCCCTGGAATCACGGCGAAACTGCTCTACGCGTTGTGCGTTTTTATTTTAGCGCTTAGAACCAACGAATTGCGAATGTACGGGAACCTGAAATAGTCAGTAAATGGAGTCAGAGCTCTCGGATTAACACGTTGATCACGTATTGTTAATCGGTTTACTCTGACCCCATTGACTGACCCCATTGATGAACCCGCCAAGGCTGCTTAATACAGAACCCAACGATTTTTTCTTGAGATGAAACAACTTCGAAGATTCGGGATGACTGCGATGGAGCGTCTGCACGGCCAGCTTGGGAAGATTGCGAATGACCGTTCGCATACTTCCCAAAGGCCACCTATTGCGCGAACAAGATAGCAGCATCCGACCCCACACCCTGCCGAGCGGACGCCCGCTCGACCGCGTTCATTCGTGCCTAAATCCCCTCCCTTCCCCAGGGGAGGCGGGGGGGGAGTTCCTCCGCAAACTAACAATTCTCAGCCAACTCATCAAAACCGCCTCCAATGACATCGTCTTGAAGTAAACTTCAATTTTATATTGACTGCCTTCTTATGGAAGACACTCGATTCGACGGCGATACTCATCCAGTTTAATTTTTAGGCTTCCATCTCGACGCGGATGAGCTAGATGTTCGGCAGAAAATGAATACGACAAGGAACATCAGCCAGCGGGAAGGCAGCGTTCTTCTGATAATCACAACATCAGCATTTTGGCTGTGCATCATCACTGCAGCCCTAAATGGCGGAGGCAAGAGTCCATGGTCCTATCTTCCGTCTTGGATTTTCGTCGTCACCCTGATTACTGGTTTGATATCCCTTACAGCCTTTCTATATCTCATACTCGCGTTCTGGAATACCCCGAGGGAGAATCTGGATGGTGCATTGATCGCAGCAGTGATCTATTCGGGATCACCGATTTTAGCATACTGAATTCTGCTGATTCTACGTTGAATGCGACATATCAGCCTCAAAGCGAATGAAGACCTAGCCGAACAAGTCGAGACATTGCAATCGCCACTAGCCACCCTGTCGTAAACGTCACCCGTAATATGAACCTCAACTGCTGTCTCAAAGCTCACCTCCGCTAGTGGCGGCGCGTGCTCTTTCACGTTCGGCTCAGAAATATGTCCATCAAATCTAAATATGTTCACACCAATCTCACGGCACGCGATTGGCGAAGCTTGGTGGCGTTCTACGAGAATGTATTCGGCTGTATTCCGCGTTTGCCTGAGCGTGACCTCTCGGGAGCGTGGCTTGAGAGTCTGACGGCACTGTCAGGACCCCACTTGACAGGAATGCATCTTTCCCTTCCGGGCTATGACATAGACGGTCCTACATTGGAGATTTTTAGCTATGACAGTCTTCTGGCGCGCCCAGATCCTGTGGTGAATGAATGCGGCTTTGGGCACCTCGCGTTCCTTGTTGATGATGTAACAGCGGCGCTGAATGCTGTTCGGAATGCCGGTGGTGGAGTTGTGGGTGAAATATCAACCACGACTATAATCGGAGTCGGAATCCTCACGGTTGTTTATGCCAAAGACCCGGAAGGGAATATCCTCGAACTCCAAAACTGGAGCAATAAACAGAAAGCTGAACAAGACGCTCCATCAGACGGCGATGAGCATTCAGTGACCTCGGGGTGAGTCCCCGCAGTGTAATAATTGTTTTCGATAGGTTGATGAGGTTTGTCTCTACGTAGGCGTCCCAAAATCGCCCACCAACAATCTGTTGCTGATCGAGCATCCTCGCCGGGATATCTAAATCACACCCTATTCCATCTCGTCGACTGACCTGCACTGAAGTAAATAAGGTCAGGTAAAGCATTTGAACAATTTGATCTTCTAAAGTGATCATTCTGTTGCGGTTTGTGCATGCCTCGTGTGATTGGATACCAATATCCGGGAGCGGTTTACCGATTGATGGCCTGTGGGGATGGCAAGATGGTTTTTTGAGAATGACGATGACCGGAAAGGATTCCTGTTCTGGTTGGGCAAAGTGTGCGAATGCCACGGTTGGCGGGTTCACGCTTGGGTGTTATGGACAAACATTTTCACCTGCTGGTGGAAACTCCGTGAGTCGGCTGGTGGTTACCGTAAGTAAGGATGCCAAGCCAAGAGTCCGAGTTCAAAAAACTGATGACATTGTTGAAATGCGTTACCTGACTTTATTTATGACCCTATTTACGAGGAATATGGCTTTATAAATTAGAAGTAGAACACCCCATCGCAGAATTAACGATTAAGCTGTAGGACTTGTCCGTTCTAGAACGCAGTCACACTACGTTATCCCATGAAAGCGACCCGATCACCTTGCAGATTCATCATCCATTTACTGTCACGCATTGCTAGAGGCGGGCAGTTCATTCGCGAGAACAAGGAGTTAATATAATGAGCGAAAGCACATCCATAGTCCGCACTGGTCAAGGCTCGACCAAGTTATCACGCTCGGAGTTCGAGCGCCGTTACCGCGCGCAGTTTGCAGATCCCTCATTCAATGACGCGCATCTAGAAGTGGAACGACTAACGTGCATCGCATGGAAGAATTATGATGATTCCCGCAAAAGCCCGTACTCGCAGAAAGCCGGGCCGGGTTTCGCCGATCCAGAGCACGAACTCCCACTCGCATGGTTAGAAACACGTGCCGCAATTCAGGAAGCACAAAAACGCTTCGAGCATCAAGACGGCAAGTCACGCATCCTTCTAATTTCCGCCTCACCACGCACCGATGAGACATGCCCTAGTGAAATGGCAAAAACCTTCCGTATCACCACCGAAGTGCGCGATTATATTGAAAATCAGCTAAAATTCGATGTCGACTTCCTTGATCTCAGCCAAATCAACTCCGAATACGGCCGACAGATTCACCCGTGCAAAGCATGCGTTTCTACCGCCATGCCACTCTGCCACTGGCCTTGCTCATGTTATCCTAACCACTACATGGGTCAAATCCACGATTGGATGAATGAACTCTATCCGCGCTGGGTCGCAGCCCATGGAGTGATGATCGTGACCCCTGTCCATTGGTATCAAGCACCGAGCGTCTTGAAGCTGATGATGGACCGCCTCGTCTGCGCGGACGGTGGCAACCCAGATCCGACTAGCACCCATGGCAAGAAAGCCGATGAAGCCAAGGCGATCGAGCTCAAAGGCTGGGACTATCCAAGGCATCTAAAAGGACGAATTTTCTCAATCATCACACACGGCGACTCAACCGGCATTGAAAGCCTACGACGCAACCTACACGACTGGCTAACAGATATGGAGCTCGTGCCCGCTGGCGCTGCCGCAGTCTTTGATCGCTTTATCGGCTACTACGAACCCTACGCCACCAGTCACGACGCACTGGATCGCGACACCGCTTTCATGGAAGAAGCGAAAAACGCCGCCCTAATATTAATGAAAGCCGTGATCGAAATGCGCCAAGGTCGGAAGCCTCCAGGTGACGATATTGTATCTTCGCGTCAGAAATAATTCACACTATTATCTAACAATATATTTTTATGAAAAAATTATTTACCTCACAAGCAATTTCCAAAGGAGGACGATCAGGGACGGTTAAGTCACCCGATGGACTGCTAGATGTTACATTGGGAAACCCACTGGAACCTGGCATTGAGACACGCGGACCAAATCCCGAACTACTATTTGCCGCTGCCTATTCCGCCTGTTACCACGGAGCTTTGGTCAATGCTGCTAAGATGCTCGGCACTCCGATCCAAGATTCTACCGTGCGTGCCATGGTGAGTTTGGTAGAGGATGATGAAGGTGGCTACGGCCTAGCTTTAGAACTCCATGCCCTCATTCCCGACATCGATCCCGATCAAGCACAGCGCATCATGGAAGCAGCTCACCAAACCTGTCCTTACTCCAAAGCGTTGCGTGGTGAAGCTTCTGTCGTGCTTACTGTGGATAAAAATATAGAAGATAATCCGCACCACTTAGAAAAAAACCTTGGCCGCGATTTGAAGCTGATCGAAAAGCTACCCACTAAAATTAAAGAGTTGAGTGTGCTCATGGATACATCGGAAAAAACAACCGGCAAAGAGAGAGCAGCTATCACCAAGCGCATTCGGGATAGAAATAAATAAGGTAGATTACATTCTATGACTTAACATAAATTTTATCGATACTCAAAAAACAAAGGGCAGGACTTTCATAAAATATTTTTCGGTATTCATTTTGCTCTTCATCACTCTCCCAGCATCAGGAAATGCAGATGGCTTGCGAGTTGGAGCAATTCCGAGCGGATACCGGTTTTCTATTATTGTATTTCATTGATGGTGGATTGGTGCTGGGGGCGGATGAAAAGGAAAAATCCGGGCTTTAATGCAGATTTACGAGAAGTTCTTGGATGCCGAGTGTCGCCTTACTGATTGATGGGCAACCACTTTCATCGTCTTCTGGAGGTTCCACCTCAGCGGGTGTGCCGGATTCACCAGCGCTAAACTTACCGCATGCAAAATCATTAAAGGCGTGCTGCAACGCTACACGCAGTGGCACATCCGGGAGGATTCGTGCACCGGGCGGCTGTGGGAGGATCGATTTATGAGCGTGATTGTGGAGGACGGCGTGGAGGCGAAGACGCTCGCCGCTTACATCGACTTCAATCCAGTGCGTGCAGGATTGGTAAAAGATCTAGCGAATTACCGTTCGAGTAGCCACAGCGAAGCGATCGGCGGCGGGCCGAAAGGGAATGGCAAAACCGTGCGAGCCAGTCTTGTGCGGGCGTTGCGCGTTTAATAAGGAGTGGCGGCTGACGAGGCTTTTTAGGCGAATGATGTTGCGCGGTTCCAGCGGGAGATTTGTTTTGGAGCCTACGGGATTTTAAAAAAGGGATTGCCTGATTCAATATGGCATTAGGACGAACCCTTAGTCATTCCTGCTTTAATTGCAGAGCAGGAAATAGCCACTTCATGTCAGTGACGAGTTTGCGCTGTGACGGAAGTTTATTGGAGGGTGGACAGAAGTGACCACCCTCCTTGCAACAACCAATTAGAAGTGAATCGCGTGGCCTTCTGCGGCGAGCGTGGCTTCGTGGATAACTTCTGACATCGTCGGATGCGCGTGGATGGTGGCGTGGATTTCCGCACCGGTGAGCTCTTGGTCTAGGGCGAGGCCCATTTCGGCGATGAGCTCGGTGGCATTTTCACCGATGATGTGCGCGCCCAGCAGTTCACCATATTTTTTGCCATAAAGCAGCTTGGCGAATCCGTCTGGCTCACCGGAAGCGATGGCTTTGCCAATGGCGACGAACGGGATTTTCCCAACTGTGTATTCGATGCCTTCCGCTTTGAGCGCGCGCTCGGTTTTTCCGACGGACGCAACTTGCGGGTGGCAATAGGTGCAACCGGGGAAGTTGGTGACTTTGCGGACCTTGTGACCTTCTACATACAAACCTTCGACACATTGCACGGCCTCAAATGAAGCGACGTGGGCGAGCCATGGCGGGCCGTTGATGTCGCCGGCGGCGTAAACTCCGGAGATGGAGGTCTCGTAGCGGTCGCCGACTTTGATGTAGCCGCGGTCGAGCTCGGGCTGAATGCCGCCGGGAAGCACAGGCTCGATGCCGATGGCGACTAGGCAAACCTCGGCGCTGAGAGTACCGTTTTCCTTGGGCCCTTCCACGGTGAGTTCCACGTGGGTGCCCTTGTCCACCATGGCGGTGATTTTGGTGTTGGTGAGGCAGCGGATACCCTGCTTGGTGAGAGATTTCTCCAGGGCGTCGCCCACTTCGTCGTCCTCAACTGGGAGGATACGTGGAGCCATCTCAATGAGGGTGACCTTGGTGCCGAAGGCGTTGTAAATGTATGCGAATTCGACACCGATCGCGCCTGCGCCAATGATGAGCATTTCCTTCGGTTGTTGCGCCAAGTTCATCGCCTCCTTGGAGCCGATCACGGATTTCCCGTTGTAGGGTAAGCCGGGAAGACCGCGGGATTTGCAACCGGTGGCGATGAGGATGTCTTTGGTTTCGAGCAGTTTGTGAGAGCCATCGGTAGAGACGACACTGACTTTGCCGGTGCCTTCGATCGAGCCGTGGCCACGGACGTAGTCGATGCCGTTCTTTTTCAAGAGATACTCGATGCCGCCAGCGAGGCGATCTGAGACCTTGCGCGAGCGGCCCACTACGGCGGACCAGTCGTAGGAAAGCCCTTCGATTTTCAAACCAAACTCAGTGGCTTTGTGGGTGAGCATGTGATAGACCTCAGCGTTTTTGAGCAGGGCCTTGGTGGGTATGCAGCCCCAGTTGAGGCAGGTGCCGCCGGCGCGGTCTGCTTCGACACAAGCGACTTTTTTTCCAAGTTGGGCAGCGCGGATGGCGGCGACGTAGCCGGCAGGGCCGCCACCGATGACAATGAGATCGTAGGCCATATTGATTTGATTTGTGGAAGACTCCGCCCAGAAAGTGTCGCGGTAGCAAGAGATTGTCAAAGATGGAAAGGTGGAAACGCGATCTCTGTAAGTTCGTGATTTCCCATCTCCTCAGATCTGGACAGGCTGACGCCAGCCATGAAAATCCTCCATAAGAATTTGCTGATCCTTGCTTCCGCTGGCTCGGGGAAAACTTTCCAACTCGCAAACCGGGTGATCGGTTTGGTGGCGATGGGTGTGGCTCCAGAGAAAATCGTGGCACTGACATTCACTCGCAAGGCCGCCGGGGAATTCGCGGACTCGGTGCTGACTAAGCTGGCTACGGCAGCGAGTGATGCCTCGAAAGCTGCGGAGCTGCGCCGTGATTTATCACTGCCGGAGGCGGATTTTTGTGAATCGCTGGAGCGGGTTGTCCGGGCCTTGCCGCGGCTCACGCTCGGGACGATGGACAGCTTTTTTTCTAAGATCGTGCGCGGTTTCCAATACGAGCTTGGAATGACTGGCGGAAAATTTGACCTATTGGAAGGACCGAGAGCGGCGGCGGCGGCAGATGTAATTCTTGCTGCCATCCTCGGAGAAACACTTGAAGACGCGGGCGGTGACGATTTCCTGCACGCGTTCCGGCGGGCGACGATCGGCAATGAAGATCAGTATGTGTTGATCGGCTTGCGAGGCTTTGTGCTAGATTGTCAGAGCCGCTACCGCGCGGCGGACGAGTTATTATTGGGGCCAGCGGCCCTAGCGGGTGTAGCG
>JANMYL010000265.1:0-15060 GCA_031382045.1 Akkermansiaceae bacterium
GAGGATTTTCGAAAGCCCGGAAATAGCCGCTGCTTTCTTGGGGGAGAGACCGCAGGGGCGGATGATCGCTTGGATTTCCGCGACCGGCACCCGCATCATGGAGTGCGGGTTGTCCGCGAGTTTGAATAGAGCGGGGGTGACTTGGTTCACGCGGACGTCAGTGCATTGAGCGGACAAGAGGACGGCGATCAGTAAGGTGTAGGAGTCCGTGTGATCCAGTGGAATCGGAGTTTCTGGATAGAGTTCCTGGAGCCGTCGCCGGACGTGGTCAGCGCGTTGTTGCTTAAGCATGCCGCGAGTTTCCTGCGGGGGGTGGGAATTTGCAAGGAAGCAGCTTGATGGGGTTGATGCTGCTAACCGCTTCGTGTGGGAAGCTGGCTCTCACCTTGGCGATCTACACGGATGTCTGAATGACTTAACGAGCTCGCTCAGAGGAGGTCGGTCGAGAGGACTTGGCTGTCGCCGGAGTGGCGCATATATTCGCTTTCGTGCAGGATACTGGCTTTGCGCTTGGTGAGAAGCAGCCAGCACTCGCGGGCGGTGCCGAGGACGATGATGGCGACGAAGAATAGGAAGGCGACGGTGATGACGACATCGATGCGGGCGTTGAATAGCGAGGTCTCGGCGGCTTGCAGCGCCTTACCGGATAGTCCTGCCGCGATTTGGGTTTCTAGGGTGCGGATGGCGGGAATGAACCCGGCGGCGTGAGTGGAGAAAAGTTTCAGATAGCCCGCCGTGAAGGTGACGACGGTGAGGAAAACCATCGGCACAGCGGTGACCCAACAGAACCGGGCCTTACCCATTTTGATAAGAATGACGGTGCCGAGGCAGAAGGCGATGACTGCGAGAAGTTGGTTGGAAATGCCGAAGATGGGCCAGAGGGATTTGGCGATGCCTGCGGGATCGAGTGCCCCTTGATATAGGAAGAAGCCCCACGCGGAGACGAGCAGGCTGGTGGCAAGAATGTTGCCGAGCCATGACTGGGTATTGCCGAGTCTGGGAGAAATATTTCCGAGCAAATCTTGGAGAATGAAGCGGCCCACGCGGGTGCCGGCGTCGAGGGTGGTGAGGATGAATAGCGCCTCAAACATGATCGCGAAGTGATACCACAGCGAGAGTGCGGTTTTCCCTGGAATGACCTTGGCAAACATCTGGGCCATACCGACGGCGAAGGTGGGTGCGCCGCCGACTTTGCCGATCATGTGCGGCTCACCGAGGTCACTGGCGAGCTGTCGCATGTGGGCCTCGGTGACGGCGTATTCGGGACCGTAAGAATTGATTTTCGCGATCTGCGCAGTGACGGCGGCGGGGTTGTTCGGATCGATGGGTGAATTGATGGCGAAATACTCGCCGGGCTGAAGCGCGCAGGCGGCGATGATGGCCATCAGCGCAACGAGCATTTCCACGACCATAGCGCCGTTGCCGATGAGGCGGATGTCTTTCTCCCGGGTAAGTAACTTGGGTGTGGTGCCGGAGGCGATAAGCGAGTGAAAGCCACTGACGGCACCGCAGGCGATGGTGATACAGACGAAGGGAAACACTGGCCCGGGGACTACGAAGCCGCCCCCGTTTACAAATGGCGTGATGGCAGGCATCTGCAGCGGTGGGGCGAGGATGACAATGAAAATTCCTAACACAGCGACGGTGCCGAGTTTCATGAAAGTGCTGAGATAGTCACGCGGAGCGAGCAGCATCCAGACTGGTAGGACGCTGGCGGCGAATCCGTAAATCATGATCGCCCACGCGAGCTGAGTGGAGCTGAGAGTGAGCGCTGCCGTCCAGGTGGGTGATAGATATTTCCCACCGACAACGGCGGTGCACAAGCCGAGGACTCCGAAGACTGAGGCGGCGGTAACGCTGACTTTCCCGCTCTTGATCATGACGCCCATGACGAAGGCGAGCGGGATGGTGGCGGCGATGGTGAAAAGTCCCCACGGGCTTTCTGCCAGAGCCTTCACCACCACGAGGCCGAGCACGGCAAGTAGAATGGTCATAATAGCTAACAAGCTGATCATGGCGATAAGTCCGATGACTGGGTTGAGCTCTTCCTTGAGCATTTGCCCGAGGGATTTCCCGTTGCGGCGCATCGAGGCGAAGAGGATGACGGCATCATGCACGCCGCCGCCGAGGGTAGCCCCCACAAGTAGCCAGAGCGTGCCTGGCAGATATCCGAATTGTGCGGCGAGCACCGGCCCCACGAGCGGGCCTGGCCCGGCTATGGCGGCGAAGTGGTGGCCGAAGACGACCCACTTGGGCGTGGGCACGAAGTCTTTTCCATCACTGCAAGTGACGGCAGCGGGCGCGCGGAGATCGTCGATGGTGAGAACCTTGGCGACGAGCCAAGCGGAGTAAAATCGATAAGCGACGGCGAAGGTGCAGACGCCCGCGACGACGAGCCAAAGTGCGTTGACGGGCTCATCGCGCTGGAAGGCGGCGATGCCTACGGCCACGGCTCCGAGGAGCGAGACGGCGAGCCAGAGAAAAATGCGGACGAAACGAGGCATGAGGCAGCTCAACGAAATGAGCATGGGGCGTCGAGCGCGGAATAGAAACTTGCCGAGAGCGAAAATGAGGTGAGGAGCTCACTTTCCCGAGGCTTTCCACCTCTCGATGGCGAGACGAATGCCGACGGCTTTGTGGAGGGTTTCCTCGTATTCCTTCTCAGGATCAGAATCGGCGACGATGCCAGCTCCGACTTGATAGACGAGGCGGTCGCCGTCGCGGACGAGCGTGCGGATGGCGATGTTGAGGGAACTCTCGCCGTTGTAGCCGAGCCAGCCGATGGCTCCGCAATAAACGCCGCGCGAGGCTTGTTCGAGCTCACGGATGATTTCCATGGCACGTTTCTTCGGTGCGCCCGTGATGCTGCCGCCGGGGAAGCAGGCGGCGATGGCGGCGAGGGCATCGGTCTCTGGACGCAGGGTGCCGATGACGGTGGAGACGAGGTGGTGGACTTGGGCGAGGGTTTCGAGCTGCAGCATTGCGGTGACTTCGACACTGCCGAATTCACAGACTTGGCCGAGGTCATTGCGGAGGAGGTCGGTGATCATGACAAGCTCGGCGATCTCCTTGGGGGAAGTCTGGAGCTCGTAAGCGGAACGGCGATCTTCGTCAGGATCAGCGAAACGCGGGCGAGTGCCTTTGATCGGGCGGGTCTCGATGCCGCGGCCGCAAATTTTGAGGAAAGTCTCGGGCGAGGAGCTGAGGATTTCGCGGCCGTCCAGCTTGAGGTAGGCGGCCAAAGGCGCGGGCGAGGCGTCGCGTAGGGTTTCGTAGAGGCTGAAAAGGTCGCCGCTAACGGTGGCGGCGAAGGCTTGCGAGAGATTCGCCTGATAAATGTGGCCGGCGGCGATCCATTCCTTGATGCGGGCGACGTGGGAAGTGAATTTCCTGCGGCTGGTGAGCGGGGTGAAGGAGGAAATTTGGGCGGAGCTGCTGGTATCTTGGGTGTCGCAGAGTTGGCTGGAGAGGTTGCCAATTTCCCACCAAGCGGCGTCGCGGTGGCTGTAAACAAGCATTTCCGGATAATCGCCGAATACGAAGTCACCTTCGTATTCGACCCACCCGCAGAGTCCGCCGACAGGGAAACCGTAATCGCCCGCGAGCCTCGGGCCGTTTGCGAGGGCAGCGTGGAGGATTTTGAAATCTGCTGGGACATGGATATTTCCCCGCAGGATTTGCGTTGGATTGGCCGCGATGACCGAAATCGGGCGGGAGCTGCTGGAGGGGAGATTTCCGGCGGTATCGAAGAATACCAAGCCGTCTAAATGACGCAAACGCCCAGCCACTTGGACAGGAAGCAGTCCATCGAGCCGGACGGGACTTGCCACGGGTCGCATCAAAGATTCCGTCATTGCTGGCCGAAACAAAAGCCGAGCGTGCTTCCGAAGCAAGCGAGAAAAACGACCGTGGCTGCAATCAGGTGTTTTGATGAAGGCGGTCTTTCGATTCAAAACCTGGCGAGGTGGAATTAGCCCATTGAGCTGATAGTTGTAATTCTTAAAATGACGTAAAAACGTCCAGACGCTCATCAGATTTGCTAAGGTTCTAAAACGTGTTTTTCCATCGGTTTTGCTCCCTCCAATCAATGGATTTACCACCCACGAACTCCCGAGTCAGGGTCAGAGCGCGGATATCTGAGGCAGGCAGAATAGCCGACACATCTTGTATCAAACGGATGTGGTGAAAGCGGTTGGTATTCTCGCGGTTGGTGTTTTTTGGCAGCATTCCATAATGCCGTTGACCCGCTTTTGATGCCGTTTCTTGCTGGGCATTTCCTGCGTGGTCTTGCACAGGCGATGCGGAGCCGGGAGGGCAAGCGACTGCCATTGTTTCAGACTATTTCATGGCTGCGCCCAAATCACCGAACCTGGTCTCCATGACCACCATCAATGACGATGGCTCGCGCTATTTTCTCCATCCAGCAGACGTGAAAGGCCGATGGACGCTGGCGCGGCGCGTTGTCGGACTGCTCCTCATCGCCGTGTACGTGCTGCTGCCGTGGATCCCTATTAACGGCAATCCAGCGGTGCTTCTCGATGTGGAAAACCGGATGTTCCATCTCTTTGGCCTCACGCTCGTGCCGCAAGATTTGTGGGTGTTGTTCTTTGCTATCAGCGGGATGGGATTTGCGCTATTTTTCATCACCTCATTGCTAGGTCGTATTTGGTGCGGCTGGGCTTGTCCCTACACCGTGTTTCTGGATCACGTTTACAGGCGCATCGAGCGCTGGATCGAGGGCGATGCCCCGGCACGTCGGGCGCTCGCGCAGGCACCATGGACTGCTGGAAAAATCGCCAAGCGCGGCATCAAGCACCTACTTTTCGTCATCATCGCCGCTGCCATTGCGCATGTTTTCATTTCCTACTTTATTTCGTTAGAGCGGCTTTATGGATTCATGCAGGAAGGCCCACTTCAGCACGCGACCGCCTTCGGCATCGTGCTTTTCCTCACCCTCGTGTTGTGGTTTTGCTTCGGATATTTTCGTGAACAATTCTGTATTATTATGTGCCCGTATGGCCGTCTTCAGAGTGCGCTGACTGACGATGATACCATCAACATCGGCTATGATAAAAAACGCGGCGAGCCACGTGGCGCGAAGGGCAAAGCCACGGGCGACTGCATCGACTGCCGCCGCTGTGTGCAAGTCTGCCCGACAGGCATTGACATCCGCAACGGCCTCCAACTCGAATGCATCGGTTGCACCGCTTGCATTGATGCTTGTGACGATATCATGACCAAGGTTGAGCGGCCGAAGGGACTCATCCGCTATGATTCTTTCAATGGCTTCGCCGGGAAAAAACGCTGCTACCTGCGCCCGCGCTTCTATATGTATTGCGCGCTTGCTGTGCTTGGGTTGGGCGCATTGACACTCGTCGCATCCAATAAAGCGCGGCCGTTCACAGCGACGATTTCCCGCGCCGGTGGTGCTGGATTTTTCAGCGATGCTAACTCCATACGAAATATTTACAAAGTCCGTGTCTTCAACAAGCGCAACCAAACTGCCACTATCACTATCCATCTAGGTCAGAAAACTCCGGTCGGTTATCAGCTCAGTGGAGCTGAGCAATCCTTCTTCATCACACCGCACGGCGAGATGTCGCGCACCTGCGTGGTGTTCGCCCCACTTGCCACTTACACTGGCAGCACCGATATCTTCATTGAGATTCATGCCAATCCTGGCGACATCATTCTAGAAAAAACCGCCCGTTTTCTTGGCCCGCATCCGCAATTTATTAATCCCTAACTGCAGATGAAAACCATCACCAGATTCGTCTCCCGCAACCCTTGGATCTATGTCGTGTTCGCCTTTATTGTCCTGCTCACCGCTTGGTCCATGTTGATTTCCGTGGCAGTTAAATTTGCGCCGCAACAAATCGAAGTGAAACGCCAATGACCACCGCCGCCGCCCTAGCTGCCGGACTCCTGACCAGTTTCCACTGCGTCGGCATGTGCGGCCCCATCGCGTGCGGGCTCGGCACCTTGGCAAAATCCGAGGGCGAGCGACTCACCGCCGCCTCGCTCTATCACAGCACACGGCTCGCTTCCTACGGCCTCATCGGCGCACTCTGTGGCGCGCTTGGGCAGCAACCGCTTAAGTGGTTTTTTAACTCGCCTGCTGTCTTACTGCCGTGGGTGATGGTCGGTGTCTTACTGATCATGGCCCTCGGGCTCGACAAAAAAGTCCCGCGCCCGGCCATCCTAAATCGCCTCACTGCGCGCGCGCGATTCAAAGCCTGCAAGCTCTCCGCATACGGCGGAGCCTCGGCTATGGGGCTGCTCACACCATTTCTTCCTTGCGGCCCGCTTTATCTAATTTTTGGCACAGCCCTGCTCGCCGGATCCGCCGCCAAGGGTGCCGAATTCACGCTCGCCTTCGGCCTTGGCACCGTTCCGCTACTATGGCTCGCACAACATCAATTCCACCGTATCCGCACGAAATTAACACCTCTCTCGATGAGCCGCCTGCGCCGAGGCTTGGCGCTACTTACTGCCGTGGTGCTCGCCGTGCGCCTGCATGGCACTGTACCTGCTAAATTCTATGGTGAAGAACCTAACACACAGGTAGAAAAGCTGCCGTCGTGCTGTCATTAGCTAAATTTCAGACGATACTTCAGCTGTAAGTTCCTGAGTGTCATAAGCGGTCAAACGATGATGCCTGTGACACCGGCCTCCAGAAATTTCACAACTTGGAAAAGTCAGTGTCTTAACTTCAACTTTCAGCTTCACAGCTCTTCCTAGAAGTCGAGTTTTCAATCAAATTTTCCCATGTCAATCTATACCACGTTGCCCGCGCCACAAGCACCCCAGTGGTCCGAAATTCTTGCAGAATGCCGTCTTCAAATCACCTTACCTATCAGGATAGACTTATCTGTTTTTGATCAGTCGTCGATACAAGATGAAGAATTGATTGGCCTCAGCATTTATTCACTGTATATCTTTGCTAGCGCAGACCAAACGGCGCAAGTTAACATGGATACTTTACAAAAAGTTCTGCAAATCATCGTGGCCTTGGGACTCTTGAATGTGTGGCTTTTGCGCTGCAGTAAGAAGACGACTTATCGCGGAAAAGGCGCGGAGAGCATGCGCGGCGAATTTGAGGCCTACGGCCTGCCAACCTGGTTTATGTGGTTGACTGGCGTGCTCAAAATAGGAGTTGCGGTGGCATTGTTGGTTGGCATTTGGATGCCGGCGTTAGTCCAACCTGCCGCGCTCGTTCTGATTCTATTGATGCTTGGCGCTTTCGGTATGCACCTGAAAGTTAAAGATCCGCTTAAGGCTGCTGTCCCTGCGCTTGTGATGCTGGTCATGGCTCTGGCAATTCTGGCAATTGCCCTACTTTGATTCCTGCGATTGTGGTCAGTTTGTTTATTTGGGCCCCCATATCTGGCAGGAAACCTTCAAGTTCGGAAGGAGCGCTTACTAGCAGAATCCGGCAACCGTCAGATAAGCATTGAGGCCGAAGTAAATGGCCGCCGGAAGGGTCTGAACCAAGCTGTCCTTGATGTGAATTCGAACACCGACACCCGCAATCATCAGGAGAGCGAGTCCGGCGGCGGCAAGCTGGCCGATGAGAGGTAAGGTAAATCCAACGAGGAGACCGAGAGCTCCAGCGATTTGGAGTCCACCGACTAAGTTCCGAAATTTAGACACTCCGTAGCGCACATATTCCCTCTGCATGGAAGGCCAAAAAAAGCAAGCCAAGCCAAAACCGAGGAAGGAAATCGCGGAGAAAAAGACCAGAGATGCATGCACAGGAGATTAGTTTAGGGCATTTGCAAGATTACGCATGCAGTAAATTGGCTTACGTCATTTTCAGGAGAAAAAATTTAGCCGTCGCGCTATTTTTTAGGCCTCTTCTTTTGTCATGACTGCATTGGGCTTAACACGGAGGGCCGCTGCCATGATTGCCGGTGTGGTGAAACGGGTATTCGCGATGGCATCCGGTCCATCCTCCGCCTAGAATTGCCAGTGGCTGGGTTTAAAAAGAAGGTGCAGAGGAATCAAGGTAGTCGGCGGAACTATAAGTTTGAATACAAAGTGATTTGGCTATCTATCCATTTTCTCAATGGGATTAACTGGACAATCGCTCTGGTGATTTCCTTGAAGCATGACCCGAATCACGACATCTTTTCCCAAAATCCAAAGAACCCACTGGTGGCCAGCGGACGGAAAGCTAAGTCTTCGGGACGGTCGAAAAGAACGAGATCGATGTCGGATTTCGCTAACTCGATCTGCAGATCGTGAAGTTGATCATGAAGCGGTCCAATTTCTGGACGCATGGCAGCGATCTGTTTGAGTTTATGCTCGGTCGCCCAATGAAGAAGCGTCTCGGTGATAGACGAATCTGTACAGACGTGGGCCTCGACTCCGAGGGCTGAACTTGCACGCTCAGCTGCGTCGGTGAGCGCAGTCTTGAGCCAAGCAGTTTTCAATTTCGAATAACGGAAACTAGCCCAAGTCGCGGCATCACCGGTGGCGAGGATGGCCATGGATTTCAGCGAAGCGAGTGGGCTTTGCTCGACGAGAAGATCTTCCTCGTGAATCCAAATGCCGATTCGCCCTTCCCGTAGCGGCGGTGTGGGTGGAAGTGAGAGGCGGGTGATGGCGGGTCGTTTCTCGGCGGGAAGAATGAGAGCCTGTGGATTTTGTAGCAGTTCCAGTCCTTTGTGATGTATCGCGAGAACTTCGGGTGGTAGGTATTTTTCCAAATTGCTATGACGAGGCAGATAAGTTTTTCCGGGAGTCTGAAGCCCTGCGACCCAACGCCATGAGAGGGTGTTGGAGGCTGGGTCTGCATCTAGAAGGTGGCAAAAGAAAAAATCTGCGCCGAGTTGCCAAGGAAGCCGCTCGATGTGAATCCACCAGCCGGCGAACCACATGCGGACGTGGTTGTGGAGGTAGCCAGTCTCTACCAGTTCGCGGGCGAAGTGATTCATGATGGCAATCGCGCTTTCACCGGCTTCGCAGCGTACCCGTGCGGCTTCCGTGTTTGGGTCATTCTGGAGAGCTGCGAGTTGATCGAGATAATCTGCCCAGACTTGAGGACGAAGAGATAACCAGCTTTTCCAGTAGTGGCGCCAGTAGATTTCTTGGGTGAACTTCTCGACAGTGGACTTGGCGTAGCGAGTCAGGGGAGCTGCCACACATTCGGATTCGAGGATGAGCCGACACCGGATAGCCGGGGAAAGCCGTGAAACATTGGTATGGCCGGGAAATACATGATTCCGGTCTCGCCCGTAGCGGCCTGCGGCGGGAATGAATGCATCAAGTCGCTGGAGTGCATCCTTGCGGGTGGCTGCAAACGCGGGGGCCGGAAGTACAAAGAGTGTATCATTCATATTAAGATATAATGGATGTTTCGCAGGATGCTTTTAAGCCGGTGATCCAGAGGGCATCAATGCCATTGGCAGCTCCAAGTATGGAGCCCACAACTGCACCGCGGTGGCAATTGTCGCCACCGACCATGGCATTGGCGATGACGCCGGCATCGAACTGGTCATGATACTTCCATGCCAGATAGAGAGCCGCCGGAAATGCCTGATCAATGTAGCAAGCGGGACTCAAAATGCTGCCGATGATATCATCGTCGGGTCGGGTCGCCCAGCGCTCGGCTTTGCGGGTTGAAAACCAATCGCCTGCTTCACGTGCGATAGCCTCACGCAGCGGTGTGCCCGCAGTTATAGATTTTAGCAGTCGGGCCAGGCAATCGGCGGCTCGTTGAACATTGCTGTGGCGGTGCGTGAGTGCGAGATGTTCGCGAGTGGCGCACCGCCAATCGGCATCCTCGGGCAGTGCCGCAAGTAGCGCTGGGATTTGAGCCAGTCCGCCGATGTGTTCATCAGCGATCCCGCACTTGGTGACTTTTTTATCCTGTGCGTATCGGCCAAAAAATCCGCGGTGATATTCTTCAAGATAGGTGTCGCGATGCCAACCGGGAGTCAACATGCATTCGACATAATGAAGGGCCCATTGCTCGGCATCGTATTCGTTGCGGAGACGGACTTGATTGTAAAGTTCGGTAGCTAGCCTGAAATTCACGGTATTTTCACCAGCCTCAAGAAATTGATGATAGTGGATGTCGCGCTGCCCCCAAAAGACAACTTGGTCCCTGAGAATGTCGCCCTTTTCATTGAGCGCGTGATATTCTGAACGCCATAAAATACTCCCTGGATGAGGGTTTCGAGGCGTTTGGTAGTGATCGAGAACTCCGTAGTCGCGCTTGAGAGCTTCTCTGTCATAGTACCAGTGGCCCGGCATTGAAATAGCATCGGCGACAAGCGAACCGAGATAAGCGTTATGCAGTGTCATTTACAATCAGGTTAGCGCCAACTTACACCCGTGCCACCGGAATTTGCACGATTTGGAAAACTGATAGAATAAATCTTGAAAACTTAAACCCTGGAAAACGTAAACTCGGTGGAAGCTCTTTGCCTCAAAATCACGTTCTTGTGATCAGGCATTCTTGCCTCACAGAAAATCCCCACTATCTAGCATGAAGAAACAGAACCTACCGGAAAAAATCTGCGTCACCTGCGGCCGCCCCTTCAAGTGGCGAAAGAAGTGGGAGCGTGTGTGGGACGAAGTGAAATTTTGCAGTGATCGCTGCCGAATGAATAAAAAAAAGGGCGATTCTGCCGTGTAATGCTTATTTAAAACATGAGCTTACGATAACAGGGAATGATATGGAAAATCTCAAGAACTCAGTGGCAACTGACGATTGAGACGGGCGATAGCCGCATCCTGAATTGGATTCTCCTTACCGATCGCGATGCGAAGAGTGCGCAGGAGGCAGCGCGTGGTGGGAATCACCAGCCAACGTGGCATGGCGCGCAGACCAATCATTTTTTGGTAGGAAGCAGGTAGGGTAAGATAGGCCGCTTGGAACAGCAGTCGGTAAACGATGCGTGCAAATAAGGGCAATGGCGGATGTCGAAGCCATTCTATCACTTCACGGCAGTCATTTGTCACCGCGAGTTGAGGCTCGAACCGTCGGATGTCCTCGAGCAATGCATTCTCATCCCCAGGTGCGTCATCGAGCCCGATCGGCTCGACCGAGCGTGCCCACAGACGAATGTAGGCATCCGCTCCGCCGGGAATTGGCACCGGGGAATACGCTTGATGGCATCGCAGGAACGACTCCATGAAGGCGATGTGCACCCAGCGCAGGAGCTCGGGATCTGAAGCAGTGTATTCGCGTTCTTGGCCACTCGAGTCACGGTAGGTGCCTCGCACTTTACCATGCATCCCGCGCACGCGCGCGGCTTCACGCAGAATCGACTCGCGCGAGGCATAAGTGGTGACGGTGAGCCATTGGATAGTCCCGGCTAGGCGCCCCAGCGGATCCGCCTTGTATCGCGAGTGATCACGGACGCCAGCAAGGGTTGCCGGGTGAAGTGCCTGCATGAGTAAGGCACGCACCCCGCCGACCAGTGTGGCCATGTCACCATGGATAATCCACGGAGCATCCCCGGGCGCAAAAAAACCTGGTCCACTGCCCGCCGCGACCGCGCCAATCCACGGTGGATTCCCGCTCGCGTCACCGCACAATACCGCTCGGAAGCGACGCGCAATTTGCTGTTGTAGAAAATTAATCATGATGATTGGGTCAAATTTTTCCAACAAGTAGGTCAGAAAATTAAATTAGCAAATGGCGGTAACAAAAAGGATTTCAACATTTTTTCAGTCTTTTGTAATCGGTGAATTTAAGATGTTAGGGAATATCCAGAGAAGGAGTTGGTCCGCGAAAGGAGGATTGGTGGGGAAGACGGAGTATTTCTCCAAATCGTCGCGGTCTCTTTTAGCCAGCCAGTGCTTGTGGCGGATTTCCGAATTTCCCATGCAGCCAATGTGCATCAATATTGAAACAAAATCGTAACCGTCGCGCAGGAATTCTACCTATTCCGACTTTGCGCTAAGAGTTTTCCGCGCCATCTTGGCCGCATGACTGAAATATTTCACGGTTGGGCAGCAAAAAAGCAAGGACAGGAACTTACCGAATTCGCCTTCGATCCCGGAGAGATGCGGTCAGAACAGGTGCAGGTGAAAATCGAGTCCTGCGGGGTTTGTCATTCTGATCTCTCGATGTTGGACAACGAATGGGGAAACGCGACCTATCCGCTCGTCCCCGGGCACGAAGTCATCGGCATTATCGAGAGAGTAGGCGATCAGGCAAAGGGCTTGGCCGTCGGTGACCGGGTCGGGTTGGGTTGGTTTTCGGGCAGTTGTCTTTCCTGTCAGCCTTGCTTGTCAGGCAGGCACAATCTTTGTTCCAGCTCCGAGCAGATGATTGTCGGTCGCCACGGCGGATTTGCCGACCGGGTGCGGGCGGATTGGGAGTGGGCGGTCAAGCTGCCTGCTGCGCTCGATCCCGCCAGCGCTGGGCCTCTGTTCTGCGGTGGCATCACGGTTTTCGCGCCTATCACTGACTGCGGTGTAAAACCGACTGACCGCGTGGGCGTGATCGGCATCGGAGGACTGGGCCACTTAGCCCTGCAATTTCTAAATAAATGGGGCTGCGAGGTTACCGCCTTCACCTCCAGTGAGTCGAAGGCGGACGAAGCTCGCAAGCTTGGCGCGCACCACGTCGTCGGCACCCGTGACAAGGCGGCGCTCGCGAAATTGGCCGGTTCATTCGACTTCATCCTCGTCACCGCGAATGTTGCGCTCGACTGGGATTCCTTCATCGCAGCGCTCGCGCCGGATGGGCGGCTGCACTTCGTCGGCGCAGTGTTAGAGCCTGTGCCAATCGCCGCGTTTTCTCTGATCGGCGGACGCAAGTCGATCTCCGGCTCGCCACTCGGCTCGCCGGCCACCTTGGCCAAGATGTTGGATTTCTGCGCCCGCCACCAGATTGCGCCCATCACCGAAACCTTCTCGATGAAAGACGTGAACGCCGCAATCGACCATCTCCGCGCCGGCAAGGCTCGCCACCGAATCATTCTAAAAAACTAACCACCGCACTCATTCTGCGCGGTGGTATGGCTCAACGTAGGAATTTTTAGATTTGATCGAACACGACGCCGCGCGGAATAAGCGATGGAGCATACAACTGGGCGTATAACGCGGCGGCGGCAGGCATGAATAGGACGGAACCTTGACCTCCGGTCAGATGCGTGACAGAAAAACCACGGAGCGGGCGAGTCGCTGGCCCGCTGATCTTAAAAACCAATCAACAAATCTCATGAACATCATCACACGACTTGGCATGTTTGCTACCGCAGGAGCCGCACTCGCGCTTTCATCATGCGCCACTGGCGGTAAATCGCCTTCCAGATTTCTATCGAATTTCTCCCAACTGGACGCCGGCTACGGCACGGAAAATGCAGTTTCCTCCTATCTCAAGCCCGGTGTAAATCTCAAGCAATACGACAGTGTGATCATCGATCCGGTGACGACTGTCATCGCCTCGCCGGGTGTGAGTCCTGCGGTGGCGGGGCAGCTCTCTGCCTACCTTAACGAGGACGGCAGAGTGATCATCGACCCGGTGAAGGAGCAGCTTGCCGCTTACCTGAGCGAGTCGTTACGCAGTCAGATGACGGACTTTAAAATCGTCAGCTCCCCTGGGCCCAAAACCCTTCGCCTCCGCACGGGCTTGACCAATGTGATCAGCGCCGCACAAGCCGGCAAGGGCGTGACAGTCGTGCATACAGCACCTCGCGCCACCTTGTCCGGGAATCTGGGCTCTGCCGCATTAGCGAGTTTCGTCTCTAACGTGGCGTTCGAGGGCGAGATTCTTGACTCCGTGACTGGCGAACGGCTGGTGGCACTGGTTGATCATCGCATCGGCTCCAAGCGTGAAGCTTCTGCCACGACTACATGGGTGGGAGTCCGCAGCGGTGTGAACCAAGGTGTCATCAGACTACGCGACCGCATCAAAGCGGTGGAAGCTCGCTAACGGCTCATCCCGTTCGCTCTCGATGCTCTGCCGGATAGCAGCTTGAGAATCAACTTCCACATCGAGATGAAAACCCCATTCAGATCCCGCGCCCTCGCCACAGGCATTTGCCTTGTCGTGGTCTCCGGCCCAGCCTTCGCTGCCGCGCCCGATGGCCGCCTGTTTGAGCCCAACCGTGCTTGGCTCGAGCGCTACGATCCCACGCTTATTTCCAGTCGTTATTTCGGCGAGTTCATCTTCGAAAGCTACGATGACGACTCAGAGCTTTTTAAAATCGAGAACACCACTCGCTGGGGCATTCCCCTGTGCGATGACTATGCTCTCGGTTTCCAGTTCATGCTGCCGCTTAAATGGCGCGAAACCACCACCGACGATGCCTTCGGCCTCGGAGATCTCGAACTGCGCTCGGGCGTCGTCGGCCGGTTATCGCCTATTTTGCGCTACGGCCTCGCCGTGAATGCCGTTTTTGAAACCGCCACCGACTCCTTGCTCAGCGACAACGCCTTTATCCTTCGTCCGATAGCCGCACTGCGCTGGGATTACAACGCTGCCGTCACTCTGGGCATCAACGTCGAATACAACGTCACCCCACACAACGAAGATGCCCGTGATGTGAGTGCGATTGAAGTGAAATTTCCCGTGGCTTTCAAAATCAGCGAAGACTGGTCGGGCTATCTCAGCTACAATCCTCGGTGGGACTTATTGGCCGAAAGCGACCGGCATCGCCTCGAACTGGGTGCCACCCGCGTCTGGGGCGCAGACAATCAGTACGCCTGGACCTTCGGCACCGAAGTTCCAATGACCTCCGAGTCCTTCGAGTTCAAGCTTGCCAGCGGCTTGGCGTGGTATTTTTAAGTCTAAGAGACCGTCTGGGAAAATATCTAACTTGAGATTCTGGCCAGCATCCGCCACCCCGACCGGCGTCAAACAGCCTGCCGCCTCACCCCAAAAAACCTCCTCATCAGGAGGTAATTTTAATTGTCATTTTAATTGTCGTCAGGTGGTAAGTCTAATTGTCGTCGCACACGCGCCCCCCTTGCGAGGGGCGACAAATCATCGAGTCTATCCGAAGCCAAAAAAAGGCGTTTCAATCCGCGCCCCCCTTGCGAGGGGCGACGCTGCGGGAGGGCTGGCGGCTTGCTGGCCTTGCCGTTTCAATCCGC